>NZ_AYWP01000006.1:0-311461 GCF_000502435.1 Mesorhizobium sp. LNHC232B00 | reverse complement strand
CTGTCGGTAGCTAATCAAGATGTCCGGTTTTGGTAGCACATTACTTGTCCGCTTCAGTTTTGCGTCGAAGCGGTTCACGCGGCTTGCCTGATGGGGCAAGTTTCTTCGATTGCGACGCCGTCGGGCCTGTATCGCGCAATGCGGCGCGGCCCGTGGAAGATCGCGAGGGTGCCGTCCGGGTACCGCCTGATCTTGACCGTGGCCTTGACGAAGTGATGCCGGATCGGGCTGTGCGGGAGCTGCAATCGCAGCCGCTCCAAGGCGACCGTGTTGTCACGGGCAACGACGCGCTCCTCCTCGATGCACAGGATCTGGGCCAGTTGTTGCGGGTCGGCGGCGACAAAGGCGCTGTCCTCAACCGCGGCCGGCCTGGCGAAGCGGGCATTGTGAGCCGGCAGATAGGTCTGTGCGATAAAGCCGTTGGCGGCCTGGATATCAGCCATGCCGGCCAGTACCAGTTCCTTAGGCAGTCGGTCCTGCAAGGTTGAGAACATTCGCTCGGAGCGGCCCCTGGCTTCAGGCGAATAGGCTGGAATATGTTCGATGCCGAGCCGATCGAGCGCCCGGCCAACCTGGGTCAAGCGAATCTTGTCGACAGCACCGCCGGCCTTGAGCGTCACGAAATAGTGGCTGCCGCGATCGCTGTAGAGGCTCGACGGCAGTCCCTTGGCGACGAATGTCTCCAGAAGTCCCTGAAAGCTCGACGCCGTGCCTTCCTCCTCGATCAGGAAGGCCGAATAGATCGTGCTCGTCGCATCGTCCATCGTTACGATCAGATCCAGCATCGGCCCACCCGCCAGCCATTGATGACGGCTGCCATCCTGATGCAGCATCATCCCCTCGCACGGCTTCCTTTCCCGCTTGCGCCGGTGAGCACCGCGCCGCTTGGCCCGTTCCACCAGCCCAGCCGCATGAAGCTGCGTCTTGATGAAGGTGTAGCCCCAGCTGAAGTCATGATCGCGCAGCAGGTGCTCGTGGAAATGCTTCACGTTCCAGCCAAGGTAGCGGTGGCGATAAAGTTCCAGCATCTCCTCGATCGCCTCCGCGGGCACCCGGCGCGTCGAAAGCTTGCCCAAACGCCGGTCGAGCAACCCAGCCTCCCCAGCTTCTTCGTAACGGTCGCGGTAACGCCGGAATTGCCGCTCCGACATGCCCAGCAACTCGCCTGCCTCCATCATCGAANGCCTCCATTCGCTGGCGATAAAACCGGACAACTCGCGTGCTACCTAATCCGGACAACTCATGTGCTTACGACACCGGGTCCCACCCCGCTTGCCTCTCACAAGCCGCTCCTGTAAGAGAACCGCCATGAACACGCGCGCCACCACCGCTTCCCGTCAGACCGGCTTTGCCGGCGAGACCGTGCGCGCGCTTGCCTCGACCCTGCTTCTTCTCGGCCTTATCGGCGATCGCCGGGTTCGCTGAAGGAGCGCCCGGCGGTCGAACCGCCGCGCAAGCGCATGCTCCTTGGCCAATCACATCAAGCGAACGAAAATCTGGTAAAGGCGCCACTCGCCATCAATCCGTCCAGGACGGATCCGAGGGCCGCCGGGAGAAACGACGATGAACGCACGAGAACAAATCCGCCCTGATGCCGCTGCAGCCGGCAAGGATGCGGAACCGGCCCGGGGCATGCCCGACGCTGCCCGCAAATATCAACCCTATCCAACCGTTGGCCTCACCGACCGGACCTGGCCTTCGAAAGTCATCGATAAGGCGCCGATCTGGTGTTCGGTCGACCTGCGCGACGGCAACCAGGCGCTGATCGATCCGATGGGCCATGAGCGCAAGGCGCGCATGTTCGGCCTGCTGCTCGACATGGGCTTCAAGGAGATCGAGATCGGCTTCCCCTCGGCCTCGCAGACCGATTTCGACTTCGCCCGCTGGTGCATCGAGGAAGGCAATGTCCCAGCCGACGTGTCGCTGCAGGTCCTGGTGCAGTGCCGGCCCGAGCTGATCACCCGCACCTTCGAAGCGCTGAAGGGCGCCACCAACCCGATCGTGCATTTCTACAATTCGACCAGTGAATTGCAGCGCCGCGTCGTCTTCGAGAAGGATGTCGGCGGCATCAAGCGCATCGCCACCGACGCGGCCAAGATGATCACCGACATGGCCTCCAAGGCCGGTGGCGGTTTCCGTTTCGAATATTCGCCGGAGAGCTTCACCGGCACCGAGCTCGACGTGGCATTGGAGATCTGCAATGCCGTCACCGAGATCGTCAGGCCGACATCAGACAACAAGCTGATCATCAACCTGCCGTCGACGGTCGAGATGTCGACGCCCAACGTCTATGCCGACCGCATCGAATGGATGTGCCGCAATCTCGACAACAGGGAGAAGCTGATCATCTCGCTGCATCCGCACAATGACCGCGGCACCGGCATCGCCACCACCGAGCTCGGCCTGATGGCCGGCGCCGACCGCGTCGAAGGCACGCTGTTCGGCAATGGCGAGCGCACCGGCAATGTCGACATCGTCACGCTGGCGCTCAACATGTACACGCAAGGCGTCGATCCCGGCATCGACTGCTCCGACATCAACCGGATGAAGGATGTCTACGAATATTCGAACCAGTTGAAGATTCCCGAGCGCCACCCCTATGTCGGCGAACTCGTCTACACGGCCTTCTCCGGTTCGCATCAGGACGCCATCAACAAGGGCATGAAGGCCTTGAAGAAGGCCAACACGCCGCTGTGGGAAGTGCCCTACCTGCCGATCGATCCGGCCGATGTCGGCCGCAGCTACGAGGCGATCATCCGCATCAACTCGCAGTCGGGCAAGGGCGGCATCGCCTACGTGCTGCAGGCCGATTACGGTCTCAACCTGCCACGCAATCTGCAGATCGAGTTCAGCCAGGCGATCCAGGCGATCACCGACGCGGAAGGTAAGGAGGTGCCGGCCAAGCGCATCTATGAGCGGTTCCTCGAGGCCTATGTCGACCAGCCGGGCGCACGCTTGAAATTCCTCGATCACCACACCTACCCCGACACCGAGGTCAAGGGGCGGCGCGTGGTCGAGGCTGTCATCCTCGACAACGGCAGGGAAACGACGATATCAGGCACTGGCACCGGTCCGATCGACGGCTTCGTCGATGCGCTGTCGCGGCATGTCGGCGTCGAGATGTCGGTGCTCGACTATTCCGAGCACTCGATGCAGCGCGGCTCGAATGCCTCCGCCATCTCCTATGTCGAGATGGAATATCCAGGCGGAAAGCTGTTCGGCGCCGGCATCAACACCAACATCGTCGCCGCCTCGCTGGAAGCCGTGACTTCCGCCGCCAACCGTATCGTAGGCCGCAAGGCGCGGTAATCCCTACCGGTCGTCGGCGCGAGAGCAGCAGCGCTCTCGCGCCGACTTTTTCGAACCCGAACCGGGCTTGGCCCAAATGGCCGATGATGTCGGCGCGCTTCGGCGCCCGCCGCCAACGTCCTGCAGCGGGGCCATTAACCACCGGAAAATTATCCGGTTAGGTACGCGATCGCATAATGGGTGCATACTTGTGTGGAGATGCGGGCACGATATGATCGTGTCTCAACCTGTGCCGACTTCGAGAGGATCGACACTTGCAGCATGCCACGCCTGCCGCCCCCGCAGTGCGCGAGACACTGGAGCGACTACTTGCCAGCGAAACGTTTGGACGGTCCGAACGCGCGCGCAAACTGATCCGCTATCTCGTCGAACGCGAACAGGCAGGCGAGGCCGACAGGCTCAAGGGCTTTTCCATCGCCATGGACGTCTTCGGCAAGGACGGTGATTTCGATCCGTCGACCGATGCAGTGGTGCGGGTCCAGGCTGGCCGGCTGCGTGATTTGCTGCAGCAGTATTTCGCCAATGAAGGCGTCGCCGAACCCGTCCGCATCGCCATTCCGCGCGGCGGCTATGTCCCGGCCTATGAACTCAACGCCATCCGCCTGCCGGAAACGGCCAACCTTGCCGGGCAGACGGAAGCGCTGGCACCGCCATCCGAACAGCCGAGCGCCGTCGACATTCCGTCCGCCGCATTGGTGGCATCGACTGCGGCTCCGGAGCCCTCTGTGGCGCGCCATCTCAGGTTCTTCTGGATGGCGATCGCCGTGGTCATCGCCATGCTCGGTGTTCTGATCCTGCGTCAGGGCAGCGGCGCCCTGCTGGCAGGTGGCGACATACCGGCTACGTTCGAGCCCGCCGGCTTGACCGGCAGCATCGCCCGGTCCCCGGCAAGTGAGGCCCTGCCGCTCGTCTACCTCGCCGTCAAGGCCAATGGCCAAGATGCCAGCCGTGTCGCCGCGTCCTTGCGCGCCGGCCTGAGCGGTTTCGATACGGTCGACTTCATCGGCCGCGAGGCCGCCGACGAGACCGATCCGGGCACCAATGCCACGAGCTTCATCTTCGATATCCTGCCTGGACCGGGCGCGGGCGACATCACCATCGAGCTGCAGAGCATGGCGACCGGCCGGGTGCTTTTGTCGCGCAACCTGACCGCCGCCGACAGCGCGCCGAACGCCGTCGAGGACCGCATCGCCGGCATCCTGAGTTCGGCTCTTCCCGCTTCCGGCACGATCTACAACTATATCGAGCAGAGCGGCATGCAGACCGGCCTGACGCAATGCCTGCTGCTCAACGGCAAATACTATCTCGACCAAAACGTCAGAACCCACGGCGCCGCGTACCGCTGCCTTGAAGCCCTGGCCGACGACGGCGCAAAATCGTCGCTGGTTTATTCGGAACTCGCCTCGTTGCACCTCGAGGCGGTGAACGACCACTACGCCTATCCGCCGGATGCGACGATCGAGAAGGCGCTGACGTTCGCCCACCGCGCCATACAGATGGGGCCGACCAGCCCTAACGCGCATCGCGCCTATGGCTACATCTATTCGCGCCTTGGCAATCCCGACGAGGCGCTGCGCTGGATGCGCAAGGCCTATGACCTCAACCCCTACGACGCCTCCATGGCCGCCGCCTATGGTTACGGACTGATTTTCGCCGGCCGCTACACCGAGGGAACACCGCTTCTGGCTCATGCCGTGGATGCCTCCAGCGGGCATCCGACATGGTGGGATTTCGGACTCTTCGCCGGCGAATTCATGCTCGGCGACATGAACAAGGCAACCATTGCCAGCAACGCCTTGAGAACGACTGCAACAAAATCACACTATCTCGCCGCGCGGCTGATCGGCGCCCAAATTGCCGGCCGGGACAGTCAGGCGCGCAAGCTGCTCGATGAGCTGAGCGCCAAATTTCCGAAATTCGCCGCCAATCCGCGCGCGACCTTCGTCGACCGGAAATATCCGGCCGACCTGACCGAGCGGCTGGTCGGCGCCTTGCGCGCCGCCGGGCTCGGGAACGCCAGCTAACGCCAAGCGACATCCACGGGTTCGGCCTGCCCACCCATTGTCGATTTCATACTCTACGAAGATTTTACTGGCCATTGCGCTCGACGAAGGGCATTCCAGCCACATTTGGTGTCTCGTCTCGCGCTCTTCCAATCTCGCAACAAGCCTCCAGTTCATGATTTCATCGCTTTATGCCGCCCAACAAGGTGCTGGTTCGAAGACCATCGTTCTGCTGCATGGCTTCGGTGGTTGCCATGACGTCTGGGGTGAGGTGATCTCTCCCCTGTCGGCTTCGGCGCGCACGCTGGCCTATGATCTGCCGGGACACGGCTTGTCGCTCGATTTCCCGGGTGCCGGTCCGGCCAAGGTGGCGGCAAAGGCCATTCACGCCGATCTCTCCGCGCGGGCGCTCAAGCGGGTCCATCTGGTCGGCCACTCGATGGGCGGCGCTGTCGCGGTGCTGATGGCGCTGGCCGACCCGGAAAAAGTCGCCTCGCTGACGCTGTTGGCGCCCGGTGGCTTCGGCCCCGAGATCAACGGGGCGCTGTTGCGCCGTTTTGCCGCCGCGAGCGAGTCGTCCGAGATCCTTGCCTGCCTTGCCGCCATGTCGGGTCCACGCGCGCTGCCTTTTGACCACGCCGCCGATACGCTTTCCGAAATGCGCAGGCGGCCGGGGCAACTGGAAAAACTTGTCGAGATCGCAGCTGCCATGACCAGAGACGACCGGCAAGGCGTCATCCCGCGCGACCTGCTGGACACGCTGGCCATGCCCGTGATGGTGGTGTGGGGAACTGAAGACGCGGTGCTGCCCTTCACCCATGCGGATGGCCTGCCGGCGCGCTTTCATGTGCATCACGTTCTGGAGGCCGGCCATATGCTGATCGAGGAAGCCCCCGATCTGATCGCCAGGATCATCCAGCGCAACATGAACCGTCGCGCGAGACCCGTTCGCCCGAAACTCGCCACCACGGCCGATTGAGTTGCCGCCGAGCGCCATATCCCCTGCGCCTCGCCCCCTGATCTCGCCCCCATCTCGCCAGTGCATTTTGCCGGCGGCTGTGTTAACTGCGTGTTAACCAAACCCGCGAGGCCACGCCGATGAAGGACGCAGGCGAAAAGATCGATCCGTCAAGCAAACTGTCCGATGCCATCCGTGATGTGAAGAACGCCTTTGCCGACCGCGACGATGTCGTCGTCGACATGCGCGAGGCGCATCGCATGCGCCTCGATCTCCTGGCCGCCGAACTCGCGCCCGTCTTTGCCGACGTTCCCGCCGACATGGACAATTTCGATTTCGTCGTTTCCTCGGGGCTGCAGCCGCGTCTGTGGATCGACGCCGTCAGCCATGTCGCGATGGGCCGTGATCGCCGCACCTACCGTTTCCTCAAGGACACCCGCATCGGCCGTGTGGTGCTCGCCGAATCGACCGAGATGAAGCCGGTTGCCAACGCCGTGACGCGCTATGTCGCCGAGCGCATCGTCGAGCGCCAGAGGATGATGGAAGGCGGGGTCGAACCGGCAATCGCCGGCATGAAGCGCGCCGAGGTGAGCGAGGCGGAGCCGCCGCTGCGGTCGCCACAACGCAGCAAGGGCTGGTCTGCCTTCCTGTCCGGCCTTGGCCTGATCGCCGCCGGCGCGTTGGTCGGCCTGGCGGTGTCGATCGCCCTGTTCTGGGACCGCCTCGTGGCAATGGGGCTCAGCTTGCGGCCATAGCGGCCGGGGCCCCTAGCTCCAGCGTCTGCAGGTCGACAGGCGGTATCGCCGGCCCGGTCAGGCCGCGCCGGGTCAGGCGGATCCGCCAATTGTCCTTTTCGCCGTCGATGTCGAACAGATTGTACTGTGCCGCCGGGTGCTTGCCGCCCGGCGCCTGGCCGGCGGCGGCGACGCCGACAACCGGGATCTTGGCGCCGCGGACCCCGATCTGGAACAGCGACGGCAGATGCGAGTGGCCGTGCAGGACAAGCTCGGCGCCATGCCGGCGAATGATCTTGTGGAAGCGGGCGATGCCGAACAGCCGCTTGTGCTGCGGGACAGCGCCGCGCACGGGCGGATGATGGATCATGATGGCGCGGAACAGGCCTTGCCCGCCGGTGTCGCGCAGGATCTTGCCGAGCCGCTCCGCCTGCCCCTCCATGAAGAAGCCATTGGCCATGAAGGGCGCCGTGGCGCGCGCCGTCGAGACGCCGATCAGCGCGACATTGCCGCGTACGCGCAGAAAGGGAAAGGCATTGCGGTCGACCGGCGTGTTGATGCCGTCACCGCTCATCCACGCCGCCCATGAGCGACAGACCTTGTCGAAGGCGCCGGGCACATAGGCATCGTGGTTTCCCGGAACGACGGAAACGTCGTGCGGCGGTCCCAACGTCTCCAGCCAGTGCCTGGCCATCTCGATCTCGCCGTCGAGCGCCAGATTGACCAGGTCGCCGGTGACGGCGAGATGGTCGGGACTTTGCGCCTTGACGTCGGCGACGATGGTGTCGATGACGGCGTCATGCATGTGGCGGCGGCGGTTGCGCTGCCAGTTGACGTAGCCGAGCACGCGCTTGGAGGCGAGATCGCGATAGGATACATCCGGGAGCGGCCCCAGATGGACATCGGAAATATGCGCGAGCCTGAACATGCATCCTTCATAGGCGACCAGCGCCCTCCTTTCCACCCACGGTTTCGCTACTGATGACGAGCCCGCAAGATCCCTTCCGCCAGACCGGTTGGGCTGGCCTCAGGGCCCGGCTGTTCCATCTCTATTTCGTGCTGCGGCGGCCAATGACGCTCGGCGTGCGCGGCCTGATCCACGACACCGCCACGAATTCCGTTTTCCTCATCCGCCACACCTATGTGCCGGGCTGGCAGCTTCCCGGCGGTGGCGTCGAGGTCGGCGAGACGATGGACGAAGCGCTGGCGCGCGAATTGGCGGAGGAAGGCAACATCGCGCTAATCGCTCCACCAGCACTGAAATCGATGCATTTCAACCGCCGCTCCAGCCGCCGCGATCATGTCGGCTTCTATCTCATCGAGCAGTTCGCCCAGACGGCGCCCAAGCTGCCTGACCACGAGATCGCCGAAGCCGGCTTCTTCCCGCTGGACCGCTTGCCGGAAGCAACGACGCCGGCGACACTGCGGCGGATCGCCGAGGTTTTCCAGGGAGAGCCGATTTCTAGTTACTGGTGATTTACGAAATACAGTTACCCTGCACCTCGACTTCAGTGATTTTAATTTCACTAAAATCTTATCGAGGGGCGATGATGGCTTACGAAAAAACAGATACGGTCAGTATATGGCCTTATGTCGGCATTTACATGCTTGTAACGTTTTTAGTAAGCCTGGCCCTGATCGCCTTGGCAATAATTTTTCCGTCATTCATCGCGCTAACTGGGAAGAATACCTATTTCGGGGTGAATTTCGCCTCTACTTTGACGGCGTATTCCCTATTTATACGAAAAAATGGGAGAACCTTCCATAGAGGGGAGTATTGGAAAACGGTGGTGTTTTCCACGATAGCCATCATTTTATTCTCGATGTTGTTCCTTCTGCTTTCACTCGCGGACGACGCCACGGCGGCAAAATTGAGAGGAATTCCGTTTGGTGGCTGGGTTGCGATCATGGCATTGGCGACGCTGTTTGCCTTCTGCCTCAACGCCTTCGGTTACTCGAGTTGGTTCGGAAATCGGATGTTGAAAGCCAATCGCAAAAGGCAAACGCAACTCGACACCAAACTTTTCCGCTGATCAGCCTGCCGGTTATCAGGCCGCCTTCCTGAACCGTCCCCGGTCATGCGGCGCGGCATAGTCCAGCTCCGGTCCCATGGGCACGATCCGCGTCGGGTTGATCGTTTCGTGGCTGCCGTAGTAATGCGCCTTGATGTGATGCAGGTTCACCGTGCCGGCAACGCCGGGTACCTGATACAAGTCGCGCAGATAGTTCGACAGGTTGGGATAGTCGGCGATACGGCGCAGATTGCACTTGAAATGACCGACATAGACCGGGTCGAAGCGCACAAGCGTGGTGAACAGCCGCCAGTCGGCTTCGGTGATGCGATCGCCAACGAGATAACGCTGCTTGGAAAGCCGATCCTCGAGCGTGTCGAGCGCCGAGAACAACGCATCGAAGGCCTCCTGATAGGCGGCTTGCGTGGTGGCGAAGCCGGCACGATAGACGCCGTTGTTGATGGCGGGATAGACTAGAGCGTTGATCGCATCGATCTCGCCGCGCAAGGGCTGTGGATAGAAATCGAGACCGGCATCGCCCCACTCGTCGAAGGCTGAATTGAGCATCCGGATGATCTCGGAGGATTCGTTGGAGACGATGGTCTGCTCCTTTTTGTCCCACAGCACCGGCACCGTGACCCGGCCGGAATAGGCCGGATCGGCCCTGGTGTAGATCTGGTGCAGGAAGTCGAGGCCGTAGAGCGTGTCGCCGGTGGCGCCGTCCTCGGCGAGAAACGTCCAGCCGTTCGCGCCCATGAAATGGTGCACGACCGAGACGGAGATGATACCTTCGAGCCTCTTCAACGCGCGAAAGATCAGCGTCCGGTGCGCCCACGGACAGGCAAGCGAGACATAGAGGTGGTAGCGGCCGGGCTCTGCCTTGAAGCCGCGATGGCCGCCCTCGGCCGGTTTGCCGTCACGCGTGATCCAGTCGCGCCACCGCGACTGCGCCCGCACGAACTTGCCGCCGCTGTCCTTGGTGTCGTACCAGCGGTCCTGCCACTTGCCGTCGACCAGCAATCCCATGGGATGTCCTTTCGCCTTTCCACCTGATGTAGAGCGCGACGCGGCAAGGCTGAAATCATCAGGGCTGAACAGACTGTCAATCGTTAGGGCCAGTGAACGGGGTCGATTGCAGCGGCCGAAAATTGATGCTAGCGGACACTCCGCATGTTCGACTTTGCTTTGATCCGGTTTGACCGACGACGAAAGGGCGCCCGCGCTTGATGAAGCGCTGACTGGCGAATGCTGCCGTTTGCAGCAACCTTTCCTCTCTACCGGAACGCAAAGACCATGAGCCTTGCCGACGTGAAATACCTGCCGGAAACCCCGGCGCATGATGCTGAAATCGAAGCCATCAACGACGAGGCCTTCGGCCCCGGCCGTTTTGTCCTGGCTGCTTACAAGATCCGCGAGGCTGGAGGGCACGAACGCGCTCTGTCCTTTGTCGCCGTCGACGGCGACATCGTCGTCGCTTCGGTGCGCATGACCCGCATTGCCGCCGGCCCCGGCCGCGCGCTGATGCTCGGGCCGCTCGCGGTACGGCCCGCCTTCAAGAATCTCGGCATTGGCCGCCGGCTGGTGGCGATTGCGCTGGAAGCTGCCGCCAAGGCCGGTGCGCCGGCCGTTATACTGGTCGGCGACGAGCCCTATTACGGGCCGCTCGGCTTCAAGCGGATCCCGCGCGGCCAGATTTCGATGCCGCGCCCTGTCGATCTCGACCGCTTGCTGTCGCATGAGATCGTGCCGGGTTCCGTCGCCAAGCTCTTGGGCGAGGTCGGTCACGCCAGTCAGGCCAGGGTCGCCGAGCACATCGCCGCCATGGCTTGACCTTCCCGTTCGATCTGGCACTGATCCTTTCCTGCTTTCACAGGAGGGCCTGCTTTCACAGGAAGGCCTGCTTTACAGAAGGAATGATGCCATGACCCCGAACGGCCAGATCGCAATCGTGACCGGCGGCGGCTCCGGCCTTGGCGAGGCGACGGCTCGGGCGCTTGCCGCCAAAAGTGCCCGCGTCGCCATATTCGATGTCGGCATCGACCGCGCTGCCAAGGTCGCGGCCGAGATCGGCGGCATTGCCGTCCAATGCGACGTCAGCAGCGCCGACAGCGGTGCTGCCGCCCTCACCGAGGTCGCGGCCAAGCTCGGCGAGCCGCGCATCCTGGTCAACTGCGCCGGCATCGCCATCGGCGTGAAGACGATCGGCAAGGATGGTCCCCATCCGCTCGACCAGTACCGCAAGGTGATCGAGGTCAATCTGATCGGCACCTTCAACATGATCCGCCTCGTCGCCGAACGCGCCGCGAAGCTCGAGCCGCTGCAGGGTGGCGAACGCGGCGTCATCGTCAACACGGCCTCGGTCGCCGCCTATGACGGCCAGATCGGCCAGGCGGCCTATTCGGCCTCCAAGGGTGGTGTGGTCGGCATGACACTGCCGGTGGCGCGCGACCTGGCCCGTTCCGGCATCCGCGTCAGCACCATTGCGCCCGGCATCTTCAAGACACCGATGATGGCCGGCATGCCGCAGGAGGTGCAGGATTCGCTGGGCGCCGCCGTGCCCTTCCCTTCGCGCCTCGGCGAACCATCCGAATATGCCGCCCTTGCCCTGCACATCATCGAGAACCAGATGCTGAACGGCGAGACCATCCGCCTCGACGGCGCCATCCGCATGGCGCCGAAGTGATGCATGCCGTCCAAGGTGCGAAGCGATTTTTGATATAACGAAGTGCATAAGCGCTAGCCCTTGCCAAACCCGGCATCTTCGTCCGATAAGTGGAATAAGAAGATCAACTTAGCAGGGCCGGAACCTTGGACGACCGCAAGAAGGACGTGATCCGCGAGACCGATGCCGAGGCGATCCGGCTGGCGAAGACGCTTCTGCGCAGCGCCCGCTTCGGCGCACTGGCGGTGCTGGAGCCGCGGACCGGGTCGCCGCTGGTGAGCCGGGTCGGCGTGGCCACGGACATCGATGGCGCGCCGCTGATCCTGGTGTCGATGCTTTCCGCGCACACGCCTGCCTTGCTTGCCGATCCGCGCTGCTCCCTGCTGCTCGGCGAGCCAGGCAAGGGCGACCCCCTGGCGCATCCGCGCTTGACGCTGATCTGCGGGGCATCGCGGCTGGAGCGTGGCTCGGGCATCCACGCCCGCGCCGAGCGCCGCTATCTCAACCGCAATCCCAAGGCCGGCCTCTATGCCGGGCTCGGCGACTTTTCGATCTTTCGCCTCGAACCGCAACGCGCCAGCCTCAATGGCGGCTTCGGCAAGGCCTATCTGCTCGATCGGTCCGATCTCACCAGCAGCGGACCCATCGTCGAAGAGCTTGCGGACAGCGAACAATCCGCCATCGAGCACATGAACGCGGAACATCTCGACGCGGTCGCCGTTTACGCACATCAGTTTGCCAGGGCATCCGGCGAGGGCTGGACCATCGCCGGATTGGATGCCGACGGCATGGACTTGGTATCGGGGGATAATGTTTGCCGGGTTTTCTTTCCGCAACCCCTGGTGGCAGCAGGTGAATTGCGGCCCGCTTTGGTTGAAATGGTCAGGAGCGGCCGCACAATGATGAAGACAAATGACAGAACTTAATTGCATTTGATCAAAAGCAATGCTTGAGATTTGGAAGAAATGTTCTACGCTCAAGGGGTGGCGCTGACTCGTCAGTGTCCTTTCGCAAGTGAATTTATGGATTCAGGCGCCATTGCCCCCATGGCACCTCGATGAGCAAACAGCATGGGGCATTTATGGTCTCGACAAAGCTAATCGCCAACGCTGAACCGGCGGCCGAATTTTTGATGCTTATGGGCAACGAAAAACGGCTGTTGATCATGAGCTATCTGATCGACGGTGAAATGTCGGTCGGCGCTATCGCCGAAAAGGTGATGCTCAGCCAATCCGCCCTCTCGCAGCATCTGGCCAAGCTGCGGGCGCTCGATTTGGTGGACACCCGCCGCGACCGTCAGATGATCTACTACTCCTGCAAATCCGATGCGGTGCGCGAACTGCTTGTCATGCTGGATGGTATTTTCGGCAGCGGCAAGGAGGACCTGTCCCAGATGGCACAGAGATTGCGCCGCGCCGGGACTTGACCGGACGCTTCTGCGGCCGTTTACCTCGCCGACGATTTCCAGAGCGTGGCTAGTGCGTCCTTTCCGACGCACGATCCGCGCTCTCGATCTTTGAGCAGGGGACATGAACCCAATTCGCATCGACGACCCGCAGGATCCGCGTGTCGCCGCCTATCTCGATATCCGCGAACGCGATCTCGCGGGCCGGCAAGGCCGCTTCGTTGCCGAAGGCAAGGTGGTGCTCGACCTGCTTTTGTCGTCGAGACGCTTCAGCGCCGAATCCGTCCTGGTCCTGGAAAACCGGCTGGGCGGCCTGAAGGACACGCTGGACAAGGCACCCGCGGATCTGCCGGTCTATGTCGTCACCAGCGCGGTGATGGACGCGATCGCCGGCTTTCACCTGCATCGCGGCATCCTGGCCATCGGCCGCAAGGAGACGCCGCAGCCGGCCGGCCCATTGCTGGATGCCTTGCCCGCTCTGGCCCTGGTTGTGGTGCTCGTTGGCATTTCCAACCACGACAATATGGGTTCGATCTTCCGCAACGCCGCCGCCTTCGGCGCCGATGCGGTGCTGATCGACGCGACATGCTGCGATCCGCTGTACCGCAAGGCGATCCGTGTTTCGGTCGGCGCCGCGCTGAAGATCCCTTTTGCGTCCTTCACCGACACCGCCGGCTTCACGGCGATGCTGGCTGAGCGGGGCTTTGAACAGTTCGCCCTGTCGCCACGCGGACGGACCGACATACGCGATGCAAAGCCGGCCGGGCGTCTGGCGCTCTATCTCGGCACCGAGGGCGAAGGCCTGCCCGAAAGCCTGCTCGCGCGCCTGCAGACCGTACGGATAACCATGGCGGACGGCTTCGACAGCCTGAACGTGGCAGCCGCCTCAGCCATTGCCCTGCATCATTTCTCGCACCGCTAAGGCATGTCGCCCGAAAGTGACCTCGGTTTTTGGGAGAACGACAGCCGCAGCCTCAGGTAGCATCCGCATTCTGCAAGGCTCGCACTCGATCGGCGAGGCTGCGGTCGCCGCCGCTGGGCCGGCTGTCCTGCGGTACCGCCAACGCCTTGGCGATCGGCGAATCGGGCCCCTCGAGCTTGGCCGTCAGGTGGACGACTTCCGCCGCCAGCTCGTTCATCTGCTCGCGCAGCGCGGCACCGCCATTCGTGGTGCCCGATGATGCCATGGCGCCAAGATCCGCCTTGAGCCGCTTGTTCTCGCGCGCCAGCGCCGTCAGCCTGGCCTCCAGCCGTTCGCGATCGCTGTCGAGCTTGGCGATCGCCCTATCCAGCTCATCGCGCCTTTCAGCCTCATCACGCTTGGCGGCCTCATCACGCCTGTCAGTCTCAAGCTTGTCGACCTGATCAGGCTTGCCGACCAGCCGCAGAGCCGGTCCGCCCTCCTCGGTTTTCGCTTTTTCGCGCAGCCGCGCCAGATCCTTTTCGCGGCGCTCGAGCTTGTCCTCGCGATCGGCGAGCGTGGCGAGCAGCCGTTCGACCTTCTTGTCGAGTTCAGCCGTCCTTTTCTTCTCGGCCTTCAGGGCCTCGCGCGCTGCCTTGCTTTCGGCCGCGATCTCCTGTTGGCGGCGGTCCGCCTCCTTGCGCTGGCCGCGCAGCAGCGAGATGTCACTGGCAAGCTTCTGCAATTCGGACTCGCGCGCCACCAGCTCGATCTGCCGGCTGCTGGAAGAAAAACTGGCGTCGTCATACATGTGCTCCAGCTTTTCGAGCTCGAGCGCCCGCTTTTCCAGCTTTCGTTCGGTTTCCTTGAGCCGTTCCGAAAGCTGATGCAGTTCCTCTTCGCGCTGCCGTAGCGCTTCGTCCTTGGCACCGAGTTCGGCGAGCGCGTGGTTCTTTTCCGTGCGCTCGACGGCCAGCCCCTTCAACGCCTCGCGGCCGCGATTGATCTCAACGAGTTGTTCGGCTGCCTTCTCGCGCAGCGCCTTGACGTTCATCTCGAGGCGGCGCGCCGACATGGCGTACTCGGCCCGGATCCGGTCCTTGTCGGCCTGGATCTCGGCCCGGGTCAACGGGATCGAAGCTTCGATGCGCCTGCGCGTCAGGGCGACGGCTCGCCTCCAGACCGCCGGAGCGATCATCAGCGCCAGAAAGCCGGCACACAGAAAGCCAAGGGCAAAGAACAGGACCGACTGAACCAAAGGACTACCCGCTATCGGCGGCAACCGCCTGAACTGGACCGTACCATATTGGCATGGCGGAAATCCGGCGCTGCGGCAAGGGCTTGCCGCAGCGCATTGGGGATCACGGCCCTACAAACCCCGTCGAAAAGCCGGCTTTGCGGCACGACGGGCTTCGATCAAAAGGGATTCCACGTCGCCCGCTCGGTCAGTTTCAGATAGCCGAGGTTGACGCCGAGCCGAGCACCGACACCGGTTCGGATCGGCACCAAAAGCACATTGTTGTTCTTCAGCACATTGAAGCCGACACCCGCCACGACATAGGCCGACCCCGCCACGCCGCCGTAGCGGTTGTAGAGGTTGCCGACGTCGTCCAAGTTGTAGACCAGCATCATCACCCGGGATCCCTCGCCGCCGAAATCCCAACCCAGCGACGGGCCCTGCCAGAACACTTTGTGGTCGCCGGCATTTTTGGTGTAGAGCGTGCCTTCGCCATAGGTCAGGCCGCCGATGAGCGCGCCCGAGCCCTCCTCGCCAAGCAGGTAGCCATTGGGCAGGCCGTAGGAAGCGAAGATCTTCTCGATGACGGTGGCCAGCCCGCCCGATGTCGCGCCGAAGAACTTGTGACCGGAATCGACAATCTCCTGAGCGGTATATTCCTGGGCCCGCAGGGCTGAAGTCGAGAAGACGAGAGCACCCATGAGCGCGATCGCCATTGATACGACACGGACAAATGTCCGGTCTGGTATGACACGGAACAGGTTCCGGCCAGAGGTGACACGGAAAAAGGTCCGGTCATAGAATCGGGAAAACATGCTTCCAATCTCCGTCAGGGAGCACCTTCGCCGACGCCTCGCACCCCATACGGCTCTTTAGGCGGCCGTTAAGGGTAACTGTTAGGGGCAAACTATGCCGTAATCCTTTTTCAACCATTAAGCTCGCACATGAACATGGCGGTTCGAAGGCTGTTTGGGATCTCTCATACGGGCGGCAGCCTGCGTGAACGCGCCATTTGCCATAACCACAATTTTGGATTTGTTGCTGCAAGCACGGGCGCTGTGTATTCAAAAAGCCTGGGAGCGAGCGTGATTCGTGTTGGCAGGCGACGATCGATCGCTCGGCCGTGAGTTGTGAAATTTGCAGGGATTTTCGCCGATGGCCGATCTGTTCACTCTTTCCGCACCTGATCTGGCTGCACTTTTGTGCAGCCGCGTCTGTCACGACATCATCTCGCCGGTCGGCGCGATCAACAACGGGCTCGAGCTGCTCGACGAGGGCGGCGCCGACGAAGACGCCATGCGGCTCATCCGCCAGAGCGCCAAGAACGCCTCGGCCCGGTTGCAGTTCGCCCGCATCGCCTTTGGCGCGGCCGGCTCTGCGGGCATGATGATCGATACCGGAGACGCCGAAGCCGTCGCCATCGCTTTCCTCAAGAACGAAAAGCCGGAATTGGTCTGGAACGGGATCCGAGCGCTGCTGCCCAAGAACAAGGTCAAGCTGCTGCTCAACCTGCTCCTGGTTGCCAACGCCGCCATCCCGCGCGGCGGCAAGCTGGTCGTAACGCTGGAGAATCTGGAAACCGAGCCGCGCTTTTCACTCTCGGCAAGCGGGCCGATGCTGCGCGTACCGCCGAAATTTCTCGAACTGCATTCCGGCCACAAGCCGGAAGAGCCGATCGATGCGCATTCGGTCCAGCCTTATTACACGCTGCTTCTGGCCCGTGAGGCCGCCATGACGATATCGATCCACGCCACGGCGGAAGAAATCGTGCTTTCAGCGGCCTGAGTACCGGGTCGATCTGCACGGAGAGCAAGTATTTTTAACGGCGTAATATTAGCCCGATCGCTGAGTTGGAAGCGTTGAGCTTTCTCCCAAACGACCACATCGAAGCATCTGCAAGGAAAAGTCAGTCAAATGGCATCTTTGCAAAAATTTTACCCAATGCCTTTTCGGCTTCTTTACCAGATTGGCTTATGGTGCTCCTCGATGCCCCGACGCTACCGGATTGCCAAAAGGCAAAGAGGACTCGGAAATGAAACGCTGTATGTTCGTCGACGATTCGAGCGTCATCAGGAAGGTTGCAAAACGCATCCTGGGCGGTTCCGATATGATGATCATCGAAGCAGCGAGCGGACTTGACGCACTGGAGATGTGTGCCGCCGACATGCCTGACATCATCGTCGTCGACGGCGCCCTGCCGGACGTGCAGGCGGTTGACCTCATCCGCCGCGTACGCGCCATGGAAAGCCCGATCAGGCCGCAGATCCTGATCTCGCTGGTCGAGCTCGATATTGCGTCGATCATGCGGGCCAAGCGCGCCGGCGCCCAGGGCTATCTCCTGAAGCCCTTCAACCGCCCGCAGCTGCTCGAGCGCTTTCGCGCCTTGAAGATCGCCGCCTGATTCGGGGGCCTGGAACCGTTCCGGGAAAATCCGGAACGCTTTTCCGCAAGCATTCGCCCCGCAAGCATTCGCCCCGCAAGTATCCGCCCATCACGAAGTATCCGCTCATCACGCAAAAAACCCGGCCTGAGCCGGGTTTTTATCGATGGTGAAGGCGTTTGCAGCTCAGGCGCTGACCCGGATGTCTTCCGGTTCGCGCAGCACATAGCCGCGGCCCCAGACCGTCTCGATGTAATTCTGGCCACCGGACGCGGCGTCGAGCTTCTTGCGCAGCTTGCAGATGAAGACGTCGATGATCTTCAGCTCCGGCTCGTCCATGCCGCCATAGAGGTGGTTGAGGAACATTTCCTTGGTGAGCGTGGTGCCCTTGCGCAGCGAGAGCAGCTCCAGCATCTGATATTCCTTGCCGGTGAGATGCACGCGCTGGCCGCCGACCTCAACGGTCTTGGCGTCGAGATTGACCACCAGGTCGCCAGTGGTGATGACCGACTGGGCATGGCCCTTGGAACGCCGCACGATGGCATGAATGCGCGCCACCAGCTCATCCTTGTGGAAAGGCTTGGTCATGTAGTCGTCGGCGCCGAAGCCGAGGCCGCGTACCTTGTCCTCGATGCCGGCCATGCCGGAGAGGATGAGGATGGGCGTCTTTACCTTGGAGAGGCGAAGCGTTCTCAAGACCTCGTAGCCGGACATGTCGGGCAGGTTGAGATCGAGAAGGATGATGTCGTAGTCGTAGAGTTTGCCGAGATCGACACCCTCTTCGCCGAGGTCCGTCGTATAGACGTTAAAACTTTCCGATTTCAGCATCAGTTCGATGCTTTGTGCGGTTGCACTGTCATCTTCTATCAGCAGAACACGCATTTCATTCCCCTTTTCTGCCGCCGGACCATTTTTCGACCCGTCCTGCCCCGGAGCAGTGGTTGCCTTGTGCAGAGGCTGCCATTGAATGGTTAACAAAACCTAATTTCCCGTCCATGACGGTATCAGATTTTTTAACCCCTTTCTACACCCTCTTGAATCTAATGACGAATCACAGACCAAAATTCCTAATGCAACACATTAATAACCTGGACTAAGTGACTCCAGGGACTCATCGAGGCGGCTTCGCTTCGGCGGCCGGAATTTTTACCCGGCCTTAAGTCCTGACCCGTATGATTAACAATGCCCGTAAACGAATGGTTACCGTCGGCAAAAAACTTTAGGGTTTTGTTTCCCATAGTTCGGGGAATGCCGGTGGACATGGGCAGAGCTTGGGCCTTTCCAGGCGGTTTGGACGATATGTGCGGGTGTGCGTTTCCGGGAGTACCGAATCATGAAGTCACGTGAAAACCTCGTTCGGCTGAAACAGTTTCAGGTGAATGAGAAGCGGCGTCAGCTTCTGCAGCTCGACATGATGATCGCCGAGTTCGAACGCATGGCGGTCGAACTGGAGCTTCAGATCACCGCCGAGGAAAAGAAAGCCGGCATCACCGACATCAACCATTTTGCCTATCCGACCTTCGCCAAGGCGGCGCGTTTGCGCCGCGACAACCTTAGAAATTCGCAAGGCGACCTCGCCCAGCAGCGAAGCGCTGCCGAATCATTACTCGGCGAAGCTGAAGCGGAGCTTTCCAAGGCTGAAATGCTGGAATCGCGCGACACCAAGATCCGCGAGACCGAAACCGGCGGCCGCAGCGCCATGATCGGCTGACATCCGCGTCCCGAGCGCGTCCGCCCGGCGCGCGCAACCTACCGGGCGACGGCCTCGAGAGGGTGAACCGGCTCTAGGCGGCCCAATCCCCTTCATTTGCGGCAATCGCCCTTGCGCGGGCATCCTTGATGTCCGGTGCGTGCTGCTCGGCCCATGACCTGATCTGGGTGAGCAATCCCGCCAGGTTCTGGCCAAGCTCGGTCAGCTCATATTCGACGCGTGGCGGAATAACCGGATAGACCTCCCGCCGCACCAGGCCGTCGCGCTCCAGCACGCGCAGTGTCTGCGTCAGCATCTTGGGCGTGATGCCTTCGAGCTTGCGGGCAAGCTCGCCATTGCGCCGCCGGCCTTTGCGCAGCGCGCAAACCACCAGATAGACCCATTTGCTGGCCAGCATCTCAAGCACGGTGTGCGACGGACATGTCCGTCGGAACGCGTCATAGCCCAAGGGGCAATTGTCTTCACTATCCATGGGGTACCTATATATAAAAAAGGTACATACTGGACAAGAGATTATTACTATCCAAATGATAGTGGCAGCAATCAAGCAGGAGACACCCGATGCGTGCCGTTGTCCAGAATACTGTCGGCGGACCCGACGTCCTCGTCATTGCCAACCAGCCTGATCCCTCGCCCGAAGCCGGCGAGGTGCTGGTTCGAGTCAAGGCCGCCGGCATCAATCCCGTCGATGGCGCCGTACGCGCCGGCTATTATCCCTTGCTTGGCGAGCCGCCCTTCATCCTCGGCTGGGACATCTCGGGGGCGGTCGAGGCGCTGGGCGACGGCGTCACCGCCTTCAAGGTTGGCGACGAGGTGTTCGGCATGCCGCGCTTCCCCAAGCAGGCAGCGGCTTACGCGGAGCTGGCGGCTGTCCCCGCGGATGAAATAGCACTCAAGCCTGAGAGAGCCGACCACATCCAGGCCGGCGCATTGCCATTGGCGGGCCTTACCGCCTGGCAAGGCCTTGTCCACCATGGCGGACTGAAATCGGGCCAGCGCGTGCTGGTGCATGCGGGTGCCGGCGGTGTCGGCCATCTGGCGGTGCAGATCGCCAAGGCGCGCGGCGCTTACGTCATCGCCACCGCCAGCCCGAACAAGCTCGATTTCGTCCGCAAGCTCGGCGCCGACGAGGTCATCGACTACACCAAGGGCGATTTCACCAGCCAGATCAGCGACATCGATCTGGTGCTGGAGCCAGTGGGCGGCGACCACGCCGATCGCTCGCTGAAGGTCATCAAGAGTGGAGGCGTGCTGGTGTCATTGCTTAATGTCAACGACGCCACGCGAGCCGATGCCGCCGCGCGCGAAATCCGGGTCGAGCGCATGTCCGTCGTGCCCGATCGCGAAGGCCTGGTCGAACTTGGCCGCTTGATCGATGCGAACAAGCTCACCGTCCATGTGGCGAAGAGCTTCCTGCTTGAAGAGGCCGGCGCTGCCCACGCCTTTCTCGCGACCAGGCCGATCGGCAAGGTGGCGCTGACGGTCTGACCGCCAGAAATTGCTCGAAAAACACCAGAAACCGTTTCGAAAAACAAAGGGCGCGGAATGCCGCGCCCTTTGACCGTGTTCAGGCCGGCTCTTTAGTGCCGGTATTGCTGGATGCGCGTTGTGCGCAGCCCGGCGAGACCGTATTCGTCGATCGACGCCTGCCAGGACAGGAATTCCTCTGTGGTCAGCTTGTAGCGTTGGCAGGCCTCTTCGAGGCTTAAAAGTCCGCCACGCACCGCCGCGACCACTTCCGCCTTGCGCCGGATGACCCAGCGACGCGTGTTCGTCGGCGGCAGATCGGCAATCGTAAGGGGGCTGCCGTCAGGCCCGATAACATACTTGACTCTAGGTCTAACCAGATCGGTCATCGTACTCTCTACAAAAAACTCAAGACCCAATCCCCGCCACGTTACCGCCACAGCTTTAAAAATTGCCTAAGCAGACCCTAATGACTAGGTAAGGATCGTGAACGCCGCGTTAGTCTTTTCGCCGGCATTTGAAATATCTGGCTGGAAGCCTTGAATTGGCCGGGAAAATCCGCCCGGTCGCGGATCGGCCACAAGCCGTGAATTGGCCCGTGAATTGGCGTGCAAGCTGGCGTCGCCGGAAAGCTTGACCTATATTCTCGACATTGGCATTCAGGTGCCGCGCAGAATGAAAGCACCATGAACAGTCTCGATCTTCCCGGACGTCCCGAAAACACCCGCATCGTCGTCGCCATGTCGGGCGGCGTGGATTCGTCCGTGGTCGCCGGCCTGCTGAAGCGCGAGGGCTATGACGTCGTCGGCGTCACCTTGCAGCTCTACGATCATGGCGCGGCGACGCACCGGGCCGGTTCATGCTGCGCCGGACAGGATATCGACGATGCCCGCCGGGTCTCCGAGACGCTCGGCATTCCCCACTACGTGCTCGATTACGAGGAACGGTTCCGCAAGGCGGTCATCGACCCGTTCGCCGAGAGCTACGTCGCCGGCGAGACGCCCATCCCTTGCGTCTCCTGCAACCAGACAGTGAAGTTCGCCGATCTTCTGGCCACCGCCAAGGAGCTGGGCGCCGATGCGCTGGCCACCGGCCACTACATCCGCTCCGGCGCCAACGGCGCCCATCGCGCGCTCTACCGGCCGGTCGATGCCGACCGCGACCAGAGCTATTTCCTGTTCGCCACCACCCAGGCGCAGATCGACTATCTCAGATTTCCGCTCGGTGGCCTGTCGAAGCCGCAGGTTCGCGCCATTGCCGAGGAGATGGGGCTGACGGTCGCGGCCAAGCAGGACAGCCAGGACATCTGCTTCGTGCCGCAGGGCAAATATTCCGACATCATCGCCAAGCTGAAGCCTTCAGCCGCCAATCCGGGCGACATCGTCCACATCGACGGCCGCGTGCTCGGCCGCCATGAAGGCATCCTGCGCTACACGATCGGCCAGCGCCGCGGCATCGGCATCGCGTCTGGCGAGCCGCTCTATGTCGTCCATCTCGACGCCGAACGGGCCCGCGTCGTGGTCGGCCCCCGCGAGGCGCTGGAGACGCACAAGATCTACCTGCGCAACATGAACTGGCTTGGCGACGGGCGGCTCACCGATATTCCCGCAGGCGGCATCGAGCTGTTCGCCAAGGTCCGCTCGACCAGGCCGCCGCGCCCGGCGGTGCTGCGCCACGAGGCAGGCGTGACTTCGGTTGAATTGGCCGACGGCGAGTCCGGCATCGCGCCCGGACAGGCCTGCGTGCTCTATTCCGACGATGGCAACGAGGCCCGTGTCTTCGGCGGCGGCTTCATCGAGCGCTCCGAGCGCGGCGCCGAGGCCGAGGCCATGCTGAGCCGGCTTGCCGCAAGGCCGGCCCAGATTCCGGCCGAGTAAACTCTACCCTCCGAGACCGTTTCGAAATTCGCTCTGGCGAGTCATATGGTGGTGATTTCGAGAACCGGAGCGCAGCGGACATTTGGGTCCGTGAGCACCGGAAGCGCAGAAAACGCCGTCAGATGGCCGCCAGAGTAGAATTTCCAAACGGTCTCTCAGGACTTGGTGTGGGTGACCGTTCCCGCCGTCAGGATGCGCAGCACCCTGATCGCTTCCTCGCCGCTGGTGCGTGGCTCGGCCCGCGTCTCGATGCACTGGATGAAATGCTCCAGCTCGCGCGTCAGCGGCATGCCTTGCGCGACCGCGACATAGGACGGCTCATTGGTGGTGAACGCCCATTGGCCACTGTCCTGCCACACCGCGTGACGATAGACGGCAAGCTTGCGCTCCCATGGCTCGACATCGTCGAACACCGCCATCGCCTTGGTGCCGACCACGGTCAGCCGCCGCTCGCGATAGGGATTGAGCCGTGACGCGAAGAGGTGGCTGCGCAGGCCGTTGGGAAAGCGCATGTGCAGATGCGCGAAGTCGCTGAGATTGTCGAGCAGGGCCGCCCCCTCGCCGCGCACCTCGATCGGCTCGGTGCCGGTGATGGCCAGGATCATCGACAGATCGTGCGGCGCCAGGTCCCACAGCGCATCGTTCTCGGTGTGGAACTTGCCGAGGCCGAGCCGATGCGAGTGGATATAGCGGACCTCGCCGAGTTCGCCCTTGTCGATCAGCCCCTTCAGCGTCTCGAAGGCGGGGTGGAAACGCAGGACATGTCCCACCATGAAGACGCGGCCATTGTCCTTGGCCGCCTGCACCGAGCGCTCGGCATCCGCGACCGTCAGCGCGATCGGCTTCTCGACCAGCAAATCCTTGCCGCTTTCGGCGGCGCGCACGGAAAGGTCGGCATGGAACTGCGGCGGCAAAGCCATGACGATGGCGTCGATGTCGTCGCGGACGAACAGCTGGTCGGGCTCGATCGCCAGGCAATCCTGTTCGCTGGCAAAGCCTTCGGCGCGCGCGCGATTGGCGTCCGAGACCGCGTGCAGCGCGCCGAGTGCCTTGAGGGTGCGGATATGGTTGCTGCCCCAGTATCCGCAACCGAGGACTGCAATGCGCGGCTTCATCTGTTTCAAACTCTAAAAACTCGTGGCCGAGACATAGCGACGTGCCCCTTCGAACTCAACCCCGGCGGCTGCAACCAAATGTCGGCGCGGCAAAGCTTTTTCGGCAATGGGAATATGCGGCGATATGGAATGCTTCGAAGCTTGACAGGCTCGCCCTCCCAACCTTATATCCGCGCGACCTTGGCGAACGCCTCGAAATGCCTTTCGATTTAAGGAGGATTTCGGGCCTTTCGCCGCCCTGGCGGGGTAGCTCAGTTGGTTAGAGCACGGGAATCATAATCCTGGGGTCGGGGGTTCAAGTCCCTCTCCCGCTACCAAATTTCTCAATAAAGATCAGAGACTTACAAAGAGACGCGGCGGCTAGACCGCCCTCTCTCAGCGAATTTGCAGAACTCTCAGCACACTACCCGTTCGAACAGCCGCCGGGATGCAGTGTGCCGAGACGGGTCCATGCCGCTTGGCACCGACAGATGGCTGGAACTTGAGGGTCTCGGCTCGCGCCGTCGACGAAATCTAGAATCGCACACTGGCTCAGATGGCGGCAGTACCAACGACGGCACCGATGCCGGCCGTCAGCGCCATGGCAAACGCACCCCAGAATGTGACACGGACTGTTGCCCTCAGCACACTGGCGCCGCCGACCTTGGCCCCAATGGCACCCAGGACTGCCAGGAACAGGAGCGAGGCAACAGACACCGTTGCGGCAAGCCAGGCGGCCGGCGAAACAAGTGCCATCGCCAATGGCATGGCCGCGCCAACCGAAAATGCAGCCGCAGACGACAGCGCAGCTTGGATCGGTCTAGCCGTCGTCACCTCTGAAATACCGAGTTCGTCACGAGCGTGGGCGCCAAGCGCGTCCTTCGCCATCAATTGGTCGGCGACCTGAAAGGCAAGCGTTGGCTCCAATCCACGTTTGACATAGATCTCCGCAAGCTCCTGTCGCTCGGAATCTGGCTGCGTCGACAGTTCCCCTTTCTCACGCGCAAGGTCGGCTTGTTCGGTATCGGACTGCGAACTGACCGAGACATACTCGCCGGCCGCCATCGACATCGCGCCGGCGACCAGTCCGGCTACGCCGGCAACCAGAACGTTGGAGGCCGCGGCATCGGCCGCCGCCACGCCAACGATGAGGCTAGCCGTCGACACAATGCCGTCATTGGCGCCGAGCACTGCGGCGCGCAACCAGCCAACGCGGGATATAAGGTGGTTTTCATTGTGCAGCCGGCTCATGACATCACGGCGCGCGCCGTCCGGCAGGTCGCAGCATCCTGACCAGCACATCCGATTTCACATAGAAATGTTGCCACAGCGCCGCTGCGGCATGGAGGCCGACGACAATGATGATCACCGGCTTGGCGAGTTCATGAATCTCCCCCATCGCTCCAAAGCTGAAGTACCATGCCAGCGCCCCGGTAATCGGCATCCCGAAAATGAAAAGATACAGCAGGAAATGGGCGGCTGCGGCAATCCGCTTCAACAGGACGCTTTCTTCGGGCGGCGCCGCAGGCACGCCATGCCGTAGACGGACCGCGAGCCGCCAGATCGCCAGCACCAGAACGGCCAGACCGACATAGACATGAATGTTCGCGTTGAAGACGTCGCCGGCCGCAGGCTCGGCGCCGCGTGAGAACGCCCGGTAAGCCGGCTTGATGTCCTCGCCGATTACAAGCTGCAGGACGATCAGCACCGCGATTGTCCAATGCAGCACTATCTGGATTCCGGTGTATCTCGCCGGCTCGTTGGGGACAGTCATAGGCAGCTACCTCGCTTGAGAACCTTCCTACCTCGCTGCTTATGCGACCATGTTGATCCAGGACAAATCAATTTGCCGTCTCAACCATGAGCTTTAACGGGCACCTCGCAGCTCGGCATAGGCTGACAGCCAGTTGTCAGCTTGGTCGTGGGATATTGCCTCCGGAGCGGACCAGATAGCCCGCCCTGCGAGATTCAACGTGGAAACACACCCGATGAAACAGATTGCCTTGTCACTTTTCGTGATCGCCGCCTCGGGCGCTTATGTCTGGGATCAGGCCGGCAAGGATCCTGCAAACGATATGCTCGGCGAAGGGCTGCCGGCCGACGCAGCCGAAGCGCCTTCAGCGCAGCCAAAAGAGCCAGCACCCTTTGCGACTTTGCCGCTGCTTCGGACCTTGCCGGCGCCCCTCGAGCCCCGGTTCAGAACAAGGTTCCCGACCCCCGAGACGACGGCTGGCATAGCAACGCCCGCCGAACGGCCATATGATCCGGTCAAGCAAACAGTGGTTCAGGTGGCACCACAACCGTCGCGAGCGCCACTGGAGCAGGCACTGGCTCCGGCCGCCTCCGATCCTGCGCCATCGGTACCTTCATTCGCCGTAACTCCCGCCGTCTACATACCAGTCCCGCAGCCGAGGCCAGCATATCGGGATGCGCCGGCACGTGTCATCCGAGTGGGCATGAAGATCTATGCCGACGGCGTCTACACCGGCCCCACGGCCGATGCCTACTACGGCCTCATCCAGATTCAGGCCCTGGTACAGCGCGGGCAGCTTACCGCGCTGAAAGTGCTGAAATACCCATCCGACCGCCGCACCTCCATCAACATCAACAGGCAAGCGCTGCCCATGCTGCGCGACGAAGCGATCAGCGCCCAAAGCGCCAATGTCGACATTATTTCGGGCGCGACGCTAACCAGCAGGGCTTTCATCCAGTCGCTGCGCGGCGCGTTGAAGAAAGCGTCGTCGTAGGTCCATGCGTGAAACGCGCATTTTGATGGGCATGCCCATAACGGTCGACATCGGTCGCGCGTCGACCGGTGAGCTGGTCGACACGGTCTTCGGCTATTTCGAGCATATCGACCGGCGTTTCAGCACATACCGGGCCGACAGCGAGATCGCGGCCATCAACCGTGGCGACGTTCCGGTCGCCGATTGGAGCGGCGAGATGATGGAAGTGCTCGCTCTCGCCAGACAGACGAGAGACGAGACGGACGGATACTTCGATATTCGCAAGCCCGACGGATCGCTCGATCCTTCCGGCATCGTCAAGGGCTGGGCAATCCGCAATGCGGCAGGCATCGTTCAACGGGCCGGCATCAGCGATTTCTTCATCGAAGCGGGCGGCGATATCCAGTCCTGCGGCAAGAATGCGCGGGGCCAAGACTGGAGCGTCGGCATCCGCAATCCCTTCAACGCGGACGAGATCGTAAAGGTCGTCTATCCCCGCCGTCGTGGTGTGGCGACCTCCGGAACCTATGTCCGGGGTCAACATATCTACAACCCGCACGGAAGTGGTGGCCCAATCCAGGACATCGTCAGCCTGACCGTCATCGGCGCCGACGTGCTCGACGCCGACCGGTTCGCCACCGCTGCCTTCGCCATGGGCCGCGACGGCATTCTCTTTATCGAGCAGACGGCAGGCCTGGAAGGCTATCTCATCGACGTCAACGGCCGCGCCACGCCGACAACCGGGTTCGGAGCCCTTTGCCTGCCATGATCAAAACCATCGACCGAATTCTCGATCACCTGACCATGTATCGGCTGGTCCTCTACTATCTGATCACGCTGGTCGGCGCGGCGTTCGTGCTCGGCTTCGTCAAGCTGGTGCCACATGACCCGCTTGCACTCGGCTTCACGACGGCTTTGGCGCTGGCGGCCTGCTGGATTACCAACAAGGTTTTTGCGCGGATCTTTGCAGTCCCGGCCAATAACGAGTCCGTCTACATCACCGCGCTCATCCTGGCGCTTATCCTCAATCCGGTTGCGGTCACGGACATCAAGGGGATCGCGGCGGTGGCATTCGCGTCCACCTGGGCGATATCATCCAAGTTCATTCTCGCCATCGGCCGGAAGCACCTTTTCAATCCGGCTGCGCTGGGCGTGGCGCTGTCCGCGCTGCTGCTCGACCAACCAGCCACTTGGTGGGTTGGTGGCAATCTGCCGCTGCTGCCGCTCGTGCTCTTCGGCGGCATGCTCCTTGTCCGTAAACTGCGCCGGCTTGATCTTGTCTCGACCTTTGTTGTCGCGGCGCTGGCCACCATTCTGGCAACCAGCGATCCATCGCAATACTGGACCGCGCTTGCCGAGACACTGGGTTCGTCGCCTCTGCTGTTCTTTGCCTTCGTGATGCTGACCGAGCCGCTGACCGCGCCGACGATGCGTTGGCCGCGTATGGCCTTTGCCGCCATCGTCGGCTTTCTGTTTGCTCCCAACATCCATATCGGCTCGTTCTATTTCACGCCGGAATTGGCATTGATTGCCGGCAACCTGTTTGCCTATGCGGCAGGCCCCAAAGGACGCTTCGTGCTGACTCTTGAACGCATCGAGCAGTCGGCCGTCGACAGCTTTGACTTTGTATTCCGGTCGCCGCGCAAGCTCGCCTTCGAGGCCGGCCAGTATCTCGAATGGACGCTTGGCCTCGATCGCGCCGACAATCGCGGCAACCGCCGCTATTTCACGGTCGCCTCGGCTCCGACTGAGGAAACAGTCCGCTTCGGCGTCAAGTTCTATCCGCAATCGAGCGCCTTCAAGCGCGAATTGATGACGATGAAGCCAGGCAGCACGATCCACGCCGCGCAACTGGCCGGCAATTTCACGCTGCCGGCCCGGCGTGAAACCAAGATCGCGTTCCTGGCCGGAGGGATCGGCATCACGCCGTTCCGCTCGATGCTGCAATATCTCATCGACCGTAAAGAGCAGCGACCGATCGTCATCCTCTACGGAACCCAAGGCCAGCAGGACATCGCATATCGCGATGTGCTTGACGCCGCCAAGCAGGAACTGGGAATCAAGACGATCCATGCTGTGGCGAAAGGTGCTGAGCGCGGCCAGTATCCCGGCAACATCGACGAGCGCCTGATCCGTCTGGCCACACCCGACTACCTCGAGCGCACTTTCTACATTTCCGGTCCGCAGGCGATGGTCAAGGCGCTGCGCCAGAAGCTGCTGGTCATGGGCGTGCGCCGTTCGAAGATAAAGGTCGACTATTTTCCGGGTTTTGCCTGAAGCATGCTCAACTATGCCGCGGCAAGGAAATGGTCACCGCCAGGCCCGGATCGGCGTTGGCCATGGCAAGGCGTCCCCCATAGGCTTCGACGATGTCGGAAACGATGGCCAGGCCAAGACCGCTGCTGCCGCCCTTGCTGTCGAGCTGGACACCACGGAACAGAGCGGTTTCCCGATCGGCATCCGGTATACCCGGGCCATCATCGGTGACGGTGACGATCACCTCGGCGGTTGTGGCCGATGCATCGATGCGGATCGACGATTTCGCGTAGCGTGCCGCGTTCTCGATCAAATTGCCCAAAATTTCAGACAGGTCGCCTTCGTCGATTGGCGCAGTCAGATCCTCCGCGACATCCATCTTGAACGAAAGCTGCCTGCCAGTTGGCGTGCGCTTGACGACGGCAATGACGCCGGCCGCGACCTCCGATACCCGGCAGGATGCCTCGCCGGAAACGCCGGGCGCGAGGCGGGCGCGCGCGAGCTCCCGCTCGACATGGCGCCGGATAGCTCCTGCGCTCTTCTCGATCTCGTCGGCCAGATCCGTCTCGCCTTTCTTGCGCAAGGCACGGATGTCAGCCGACAGGACCTGGAGCGGCGTCTTGAGGCCGTGCGCCAGATCGGTGGCGCGCGAACGGGCCCGAGCAAGAGCCTTCTCCTGGGCATTGAGAAGACGATTGATTTCGTCAGCGAGCGGCTGCACTTCGCTCGGTGCCACCACATCGAGCCGTGTCGTTCGGTGCGCAATCACGCTTCCGACGGCGGCCCGCAAGGTCTCCAGAGGTGCGAGACCGATCGTGATCTGGATGAAAAACGCGGCCATGAGAACTGCGGCGAGCATCAAGAGAGCCGGAGCGAGGTCACGAACATATTCGCTTACAGATATCTCAACGGTGCGATGGTCTTCCGCCACGATGGCGCGAAAGGACCGACCTCCAGCGTCGATGATTGTACGCTCGACCGCAATGCTGAGTTCTCCGCCAGGACCCGTGAACTCCTCTACCGTTCGCATCTCGCCACTTGCGGTGCGGGCAGGCAGGACCAGCTTGGCGTCCCACAAAGATCGCGAGCGCTCGAGACCGCCGGTGGTAAAGTCTTCGACCTGCCAGTAGTAACCGGACAGCGGATTGGCGAAGCGCGGGTCGGTGAGCACCGGGGCCACCACCAGGTGACCGTCGCTTGTGAAGCTCGTTGCGCCGATCAACTCATTGAGGTCGACCGTCAGTTCGCCCACGACGCGCCGCTCGACGTGAAGTTCGAACAAATAGCGCAGGCCGGCGCCGGCTATGGCGAGCGCGACAAGAATCGAGATCGTTGCCGCCAGCCACAGCCTGAAGCGGATCGAGTTGCCCATCAGGCAGGATCATCGGGCATCAGATACCCGAAGCCGCGCCGCGTTTCGATGACGCCACTCCCAAGCTTGCGACGCAAGCGCGCGACGATCACCTCGATCGTGTTCGGATCGCGGTCGTTCCCTGAATCGTAGAGATGCTCAGCAAGTTCGGTCGGCGCCACCACTCGGCCGGCATGGTGCATCAGAAATGCCAGGAGCCGGTACTCCAGCGGCGACAGGGAAACGGGAACACCACGGAGCGAGATACGCATTTGGCGCGTATCCAGAAGCAACAGCCCGGACTTCAATATGGGTGCCGACTGCCCGGCCGAGCGCCGCAGGATTGCCCGCAATCGGGCGAGCAGTTCTTCCATCTCGAAAGGCTTGGGAAGGTAGTCGTCAGCACCGGAATTGATGCCGTCCACGCGTTCGGTCCACGTGCCTCTTGCGGTCAGGATGAGAACCGGAAACCTGCGCTCATTGGCCCGCCAGCGCTTCAAGACCGTCAGACCATCGAGCTTCGGCAACCCGAGGTCCAGGATCGCAGCATCGTAGTTTTCTACATCGCCTGCGAACCAGGCAGCCTCTCCATCGCGAACGATGTCGACCGCCATACCGGATGCCTTAAGGGCTATCGCGATATCGGCGGCGATACGGGGCTCGTCCTCGGCCAGGAGGATCTTCATCAGTCCCCCTCCCCTTCGCGCATGATGACACCGGCACCGGCGTCAACATCGACAGTCTTTCGCCGGCCATCGGCGCCGACGACTTGGAATCGGTAGACCCATTTGTTGGCCTTGCGGATGAGGTCAACCGCGACGATGTCGCCTGGAGCCTGCGCGCGAACAATATCGAGGATATTGGAAAGGCCCTTTATCTCGCCGTGTTCGTAGAGGTCCCGCGCCCTGTCATGATCGCCATCATCGTCCTCGTCAGCGCGCGCGGCGAGTGGCTGGGCCAGGACAAGCCCGGCCAGGCCCAGCATTGCTAGGCGCTTTAGGTTGACCATCATGAGCGAGGCATGTCGCACGTCGAAGCTTTCAATTTGCTGTCAACCATCCACAGCTGCCAGCAAGCAAAGGTTCCCTATCAGGGCCTCCTCGGGGCCAATCATGGCCGCGCAGAAAAAAGGATGTCGAAACCATGCGCGATTCCCTGTTCTTACTCGTAGCACTCGGATGCTTCTCGACCTTTGCCCTGCCGGCAGCCGCTGAATCTGAAGAAGGTTCATGGGGAGCGTCATCCTCAATTGCCCCTGCCGGGCCAATCGATCTGGAGGCCATTCCCAAGCAGGATGCCACCGGTCCCAAGGCGATCAAGGGTGTTGGCGGTGACCACGAATGCGGCGACAGTTATGCTTCCAGTAAAGCTGTTTTCAGCAGCACTGACGAGGACGGCCAGGGGGACGGCGACTAATATCGAAAAGCCTATGCCCTGCCATTGAGCCGAGCGCCCGCTGATCAACTGCCCTATCGCCGAAACCTGCCCACTCTATCGCCGCGCCATCTCTTTGCCACTCCGGAGATCTTCTTGTCATGATTCCAGTCCAGCATATTCATCCCATGCTCGTGCATTTTCCCATTGTCCTCATCTACACACTGGTAGTAATCGACCTTGTGGCGCTCGCCCGTGGCAACACGGTAACCAAGCGTTCTGGCGCGGGGACGATTTCGACTTTTATCGCCCTCGCAGCCGGGGCTTTCGCCATTGGAACCTGGTTCTATGGCGGACTTGCCCTCGATCATGCCGAAGCGGCCGGCTTCAGCAGTGACATAGCGGAGATCCACGAGAGCCTGGGAGGCATCACAGCGTTCGCGTTTCTGATCTGGGGCCTTGTGAGGCTCGGCCTTTGGGTGCGGAATCGTGAACTGCGGCTACTGACCATTGCTATTCCTCTGATCGAAATTGGCGGAGCAATTCTGGTCACGGCGACGGCCTATTATGGTGGACTGCTTGTCTACGAACTTGGCGTGAACGTCGCCAAGACCACGATTGCTGGTTGACTGGCACGCGCCCGGTTATTTGCAGCCCAGCTTGGGTCATTTGTCTCGAGGGTAAAATGATTCAGATCAAGGCCAATCGCTCATGCGGCATCTAGGAAGCTGGGGAATGGAAATATCTCCGGAGAGCGACCATGCAAGCCGAAGCCATAATGAGCAAGCCAGTCATCTGCACGGACCCGTCTGCCTCGATCGCCGAGGTGGCCGGGCTGATGCTGTCGAAAAAGATCAGCGGCCTCCCTGTCATTAGTGGCGATGGCACGCTGGTGGGGATTGTCAGCGAAGGCGATTTCCTGCAGCGAGGAGAACTGGGCACGCAACAGAAGCGCTCGCGCTGGCTGGAGCTTCTGGTCAGCCCCGGAAAAGCCGCCGACGAATATGTCCGGGCCAATGGTCGACGGATCGAAGAGGTGATGTCCGACAGCGTCGTCACTGCATCTCCTGCCGCGTCACTCGCCGAGATCGTCGATCTCATGATGCACCACCACGTTAAACGCATCCCGATCGTGAAAGGTAGGAGAGTCGTCGGCATTATTACTCGCTCTGATATTGTGCGGGCATTGCTCAGCCTCCTTCCGGATGCCGAGCCCACAGCGATCGATGACCAACGGATACGACAGAGCATCATTGCCGAGCTTGCGAAGCAGAAATGGGCCGGCAAAGCCCTGATCAACGTGATGGTGGACAAGGGCGTGGCGAAACTCAGCGGCGCCATTTTCGACGAACGCGAGCGCCAGGCAGCCATCGTCGCCGCTGAAAATGTCGCAGGCGTCAGGTTCGTCGAAGACAATCTGTTTTGCGCAGATCCGGTCTCCGTGATCCTGGTTTCGTAGTCTTCTTGCCACGGCACTGGAGCAGCGCAAAAGTCCGCTGGGCGCATCCGTTTTTTATTGCTCGTCTGGCCACAAAAGCAAGCGCCGTATCAGCACCAGCTGCTGGTTGTTTCTGCTCTCCTGCCAAACGCCCCTGTCCTTGAGGCCCTCGGCCACGTCCTTGGGGTATATTGCGCTCGTCATGTTTGGCCAGCACGCTCTCCGCAACAACGACACCCGCGGCGGGGCCGAACCCCCTTCAGCACGATTTGGTTCCTGAGGGGCGCCGCGCCACGATCACATAGGTGCGGGCAATTCAGTAATGAGACCCCAGCGTTGTCGTGTTTTTGCGAAGCGTCGCCAAACTCGACTTGTACCCTCTCCGGTCACGATCAAAGAACCAGCGCTTTGTCGCCTCCGATGCCAATAGGTAGAGCGCGGTGATGGAGGCAAGTCCGGCCAGCACCGGTAGCGGCAGAGGCACGAAGCCGAACCATGCCGCGAACGGCAGATAAGGGATCGCGATCGCGACAATTCCGACGGCTAGCGTGAGCCAGGCAAGCAACGGGCTCGGGCGGCTCGCCCAGAAAGCTCCGTGCGTGCGCACGATGAGCACAATGGCGAGCTCCGTCAACAAGGATTCGACGAACCAGGCGGTCTGGAATGTCGACGCCGTTGCGTGAGCGAACAAAAGCAGGAAGGCGAAGGTTGCGAAGTCGAACAACGAACTCACAAGGCCAAAGCTGATCATGAACCGCCGCACGAAGCTGATGTCCCAGTGGCGAGGCCGTCGCAGTTGGTCTTGATCGACATTGTCACTGGCGATGGCGAGTGAGGGAACGTCGGAAAGGAAATTGTTGAGCAGGATCTGCTTTGCCAGAAGCGGCAGGAAAGGCAGGAACAGCGAAGCGACGGCCATACTGATCATGTTGCCGAAATTGGCACTGGTGGTGATCGAGATATATTTCATGGTGTTGGCGAACGTCTTGCGGCCGTCGTCGACGCCCCGCACCAGGACGCCGAGATCCTGCTTGAGGAGGATGATATCGGCCGCCTCGCGCGCGACATCGCATGCGCTGTCGACGGAGACACCGATGTCGGCCTCATGAAGCGCGGGCGCATCGTTGATACCGTCACCAAGATAGCCAACGACATGGCCTCTGCTCCGTAAGGCCTGGATGATGCGTTCTTTCTGGTTGGGATCGATCTCGACGAAGAGATCGGTGTCCTGCACTCCGGCAAAGAGCGCGCTCTTGGTCAGCTTCGACAGCTCCTCCCCGGTCAAGATCCGATCGCTGCGCAAGCCGACAGCTTGGGCAAGATGGGCGGCAACGTAGCGATTGTCGCCCGTAATGACCTTCACCGCGATGCCCCGGTGGGCGAGTTCGGCAAGCGTGTTCTTTACGCCTTCCTTGGGCGGGTCGAGGAAAAGCAGAAAACCGGCGAAAGCGAGATCGACCTCATCCTTCCTGCTGTAGGGACCGCAGCCTTCAAATCGACGCGTCGCTATCCCCAGGACGCGATATCCCTCCGCGCTCCAGCGCCGAAATATCTTGTCGATCGCCGCGCGGTGAGCGTCTTCGAGAGGTTCCAGGCCTTTCGCTGTGCCTACGAAGCTGCAGGTTTCGAGGACGTTGTGTACCGCGCCTTTCGTGATCAGGAGGTCGCCACCGTCCTTGCTTCGCACAACAACGGAGAGGCGCTTGCGAATGAAATCATAAGGCAGTTCGTCAACCTTGGTGAAAGCACCCAATGAAGCGCTCCCACCCCCCGCAATGGCCTCATCGAGCGGATTCTTCAGTCCGGTCTGTAGGGTGGCGTTAAGACGAGCCCAAAGCAGGATCTCCTCAGACGGATTACCATCGACATCGAACCATCCATCGAGGTGGATTACACCTTTCGTCAGCGTACCTGTCTTATCGGTGCACAGCAGATCCATGCTGCCGAGATTCTCGATGGCATCGAGGCGGCGCACGATGACGCCGTTGGCAGCCATGGCGCGGGCGCCACGAGCAAGCGTTACGCTGATAATGGCCGGGAGCAGCTCCGGGGTGAGGCCGACCGCGAGAGCCAGCGAAAACAACAGCGATTCAATCAGCGGACGATGCAGCATCAGATTTGCAAAAAACACCATGATGACGATCGCCAGCATGATCTCGGTCATCAGATAGCCAAACAATCTGATACCCCGGGCAAAACCCGTTTCCGGGATTTGTCGCTCCAATGCCGCTGCGATGGAGGCGAATTCGGTGTGGGCGCCGGTCGCGGCCGCAAGTACGGTTGCAGTGCCGCTGCGCACGGATGTGCCGGTAAACACCGCATTGTTGCGTTGGGCGACGGGCGCATCGGGGTCTGATCGCCCCGCCGTCTTCAAGAGGGGGAAGGTTTCGCCGGTCAGCACCGCCTCGCTGACGTTGAAATCCAGCGCCTCGAGGATGATACCATCGGCGGGTATGAGGTTTCCGGCCGACAGCCGGATGAGATCGCCCGGCACAATTTCTTCAGCAGAAACGGAGGATTCGAGGCCGTCGCGCAGCACGATAGCCTTGCGTGAGATGCGCTGTTTAAGAGCCTCTGTCGCTCGCGACGCCCCATATTCCTGGGTGAAGCTGAGAACGCAACTTGCCAGCACGATCGCCCCGATGATTGCGGCCTCCTGACCTTCGCCGACGAAGGCCGAAACGATGGCTGCGAAGATCAGGATCAGGACGAGTGGGCTGCGGAACTGGCGAACAAACACGGTAAGCGCCGACGCGCCTGGCTTCAACGCCGGCATATTTGCGCCGTATCTGACGAGCCGAGAGGCGGCCTCGGATCCTGCCAGCCCAGACGTGGCGGACGTCGCCAAGCGTCTCACGAGCTCATCGCTGGTGATCGACCAATAGGGACTTGCGGCCGCCGTGACGGATTCCTGGTCCACGCCCGGAGACACGATATTCGATTCCATCAATATGACAGGAAACGGTTGATGCTGGTCTCTTCAATCAGCGTACGGGTGACGCCACCAAACGCCCATTCGCGCAGGCGGCTATGGCCATAGGCGCCTGAGACGATCATATCGGCATGGATCGAGCGTGCGAATGTCAACAACTGCTCGCCGTCGACTTCACCGATGATCAGTTCCGTCTGGGCCATAATGCCATGGTGCTCAAGATAGACCGCCACATCGGCGAGGCTGTCACGAACGCTGTCGTCGCCGTTGCTGGCGATCGTGGCGACGACAACCTCATTGGCCTTGGCCAAAAAGGGCAAGGCATCCGCTACCGCCCGGCGCGCCTCCCTGGTATCTTTCCAAGCAACCAGGACCGTGTTGGCGCGAAGGTGTTCGACGTTGTTTCCGATGACCAGGACTGGCCGGCCGATGCCGAGCGCCAAGCTGCCAACATCGGCGGCGCGAAACACGTCGTCTCCCGACGCACCGGTCACGACAAGGTCGGCTGCGCGGGCGAAAACGCTGAGGAACCGGGTCGGGCTGCAGACGGCTTGGCCCCATTCGCTTGTAATCGAAGCCGGGACCAGGCTTTCGAACTCGGCACGCAGTTCGGCAATACGCTTTTCGATTTCGGTTCGCTGAACCTGCATGACCTCGCCTTCGTAGACCATGCCTTCGCCCGTCGCGACCAGAGGCGGAACATCCGCCGCCGCCAGACCAATGAGATGGGCGCCAAAACGCTCTGCGAGTTCGATACCTACTTTCACAATGGCAGCAGGGGGCGCGTCGACCGCGAGATTCGCTATTATGGACTTATAGGACATTGGACGCGCCTTTCACTCAAGCGATTTGGACGCGCTATGAATTGCATTCACTGGCGCTGGCTTCCTTGATGCGCGTCAAAGAACCGGCCAATTGCTTTTGCATCTACACTTCGGCCTCGATCCATTTTGTCTCTGATCGGAGAAGTGATAGTTAGGCCTTCTTTATGTGTCTCGAGACTAGGAACCGCAGGTGATCCAAGACGAAGCATTCAGTTTGACACCTGGCGGGACGACGCTGAAATCCCTGTTGTCGCAAATGTTCGAGCAAGCTCCCGGATTCATGGCCCTGATACGTGAGCCTGACCATGTATTCGTGCTGACCAATGCCGCCTACCAGCATCTCGTTGGCGATCGGCAGGTTATTGGAAAATCGGCGCGCGAGGCCTTTCCCGAACTCGAGAGGCACGAATTTCTCGAACGGCTCGACCGTGTGTACATGACCGGCCAGCCCTATAGCGGCAAAGGCGTGAAGGTCGGCTTCCGCAACAGCAGTGATGGGCCAATTGAAGAGCGCATCCTGGATTTTGTCTATCAGCCGATCAAGGCCGACGATGGGCGAATCACCGCCATCTTCATTGAAGGCACGGATGTCAGCGACCTCTCATTTGCGAATGCTGCGCTTCTGTTGCGCGAAGATCATCTGCGTTCAATCTTGGCGACCGTGCCCGATGCGATGGTCGTCATTGACGAGCAAGGCAGTATCCAGTCCTTCAGCACGGCTGCCGAAACGCTGTTCGGTTACCAGTCAGGCGAGGTCATCGGACGGAATGTCAAAATGCTGATGCCGGCGCCATATCGCGAAGAGCACGATGCCTATCTGCTTCGGTACCTGACGACGGGAGAGCGCCGGATCATCGGGCTCGGCCGCACCGTGACCGGGGCGCGCAAGGATGGCACTACTTTCCCGATGGAACTTTCCGTCGGCGAAATGCACCCGGGAACCGGACGCTTCTTTACCGGCTTTTGCCGCGACCTGACCGAACGTCATCGCGCGGAAGCAAGAATTCAGGAACAGCAGCAGGAGCTTCTGCACATGGCGCGGTTTACCGCGCTTGGCGAGATGGCATCGACGCTTGCCCATGAGATCAACCAACCGCTGACAGCCATCACGAATTACCTGAAGGGCAGCCGACGGCTTCTCGAGAATAGCGAGGAAAAGAACGCGCCGATGCTGCGGGATGCCGTGGAAAAGGCCGCCGAGCAGGCCCTGCGGGCAGGCGACGTCATTCGACATCTGCGCGATTTTGTTGCCAGGGGCGAAAGCGAGCGTCAGGTGGAACGACTGCCGGCGCTGATTGAGGAGGCCTCGTCGCTCGCCCTGGTCGGCGCAAGGGAGATCAATGTCCAGGTCAGCTATAAGCTCGATCCTGCCGCGGAACTGGTGTTGTCCGACCGCATTCAGATTCAGCAGGTTCTGCTCAATCTGATGCGCAACGCGGTGGAGGCCATGCAGGAAACGCCGCGCCGTGAATTGAAAATCACAACCGTTGCCCGGGAAGATGGCATGGCTGAAGTGAGCGTGATCGATACCGGTCCGGGGCTCGCGCCCGAGGTTTCGGCGCAACTCTTCCAGCCATTTGTGACCACCAAGAAGCAGGGTATGGGTGTCGGCCTCTCCATCTGCCGCACCATCGTTGAATCGCACGGCGGTCACATCTGGGCCGAGGCAATGGCAACGGGTGGCACCGCTTTTCGGTTCACCTTACGCATCATTGAGAAGGATGAGGTCACAAATGGCCGACAGTGATCTGGTCCACGTCGTCGACGACGATGTGGATGTTCGCAAGTCGCTTGGCTTTCTTCTGGCAACGGCTGACTTTGCCGTGCGCCTGCATGAATCGGCGACCGCTTTTCTCGCAGCGGCGAGTGGCCATCTCGACGGCTGCATCGTCACTGACGTGCGCATGCCGGGAATAGACGGCATCGAATTGCTACGGCAACTCAGAACAGGTGGACATAAGATTCCGGTCATCGTCATGACCGGCCATGCCGACGTGGCGCTCGCCGTTCAGGCCATGAAGGAAGGCGCTTCCGATTTCATCGAAAAGCCGTTCGATGACGAGATGCTGATCCTGGCGATCCGCTCTGCACTGGCCAACCGGAACGAGGCGAACGCGGCGCATCCCCAGTCTGCGGATATCCGCGAGCGTCTGTCGACCTTGTCAGACCGCGAGCACCAGGTGCTGGACGGGCTTGTTTCCGGTCTGCCCAACAAGACGATCGCCTACGATCTGGGGATCAGTCCGCGCACGGTCGAAATCCACCGGGCCAATGTGATGAGCAAAATGGCGGCGAGCAGTCTGTCGCACCTGGTGCGTATGGCGCTGATCGTGGAATCCAGATCTTAAGGAGAGTCCTCGAGAGGTTTGCGAATCCTGACTTCGGTCCCTTCCCAGTCGCGCCAATGGGTCGGTCGGATATCGACACGGGCACCACTGGCAGCATTCTTCCAGCCCTCCTTCTCCCTTCTGCAGGCAAACACAAGCGCGTGCTCGCCGTCTTCGTCGATGACGCCCAGTTTGAGATCGCGACCAAAGGGAGCGCTTAGGATTGGTTCCCACATCGCATCAAAATCTTCGCAAATGGTGTGGTACGCTTTGATCTGCATCATTTTCTGAAATCGTCTGCCACGCAGGCGCTATTGCCGGCGTCGAACCGATGTCGATAACGGTTCCTACCGCAGACGCCATCATATGCCGGTCGCGGGCAACGCAATTGATCGCGATCGCAGCGCCCATACCGGATCCGACGTCCATGGCGATAGGCACCTTTCCCTGAACCGATTCATGGCCTCGCCTTGGCGATGCTCGGCCATCTTAAGCGGGCTGCCTAACCAGAATTTGGTCCGCGTCAAACACCGTACGATCGCGGCATCTGCGTCATAGGCCGTTTGATCGTGATCAAGGACTGCGCCGCGCAGGGGCATATCGTTCGACGCTACAGGGAGAATCGCGATGCACTATATCAAGGTTGATGAAGCGCTATGGGCGTCCAGCATGTTGCCGGAGGGCATCCTGGAACGCTGGTTCATTGCCAGCGGTGACACAATCAAGGCCGGAGAACGCATAGCTGAAGTTCGCGTTGAAGACGCACTGCACGAGATTGTCGCGCCGGCAGCTGGTCGCGCGACCATTGTCGCATCAGCGAGTGCGGTCATTGAACCTGGGTCTGTCCTGGCAATCCTGGAGTCGCAGCCGGCTTAATGCCGTCGGTAACTCCGGAGAATGATTGCATTTACCCCTCAACGATATACGCAAGGATGTTCCGGAATGCAGACCCAACATGCCGTCGCCTGGCTGGACCGTCGCGAAGCCAAAGTGTTCTTCTTCAATCGCGAGACAACCGAAAACCTGAAGCTTGCCACCACGCTTGCGCATCATCAAATCCACAACAAGGCAGGCACCATCGACGGCAAGCGTGCGCCGGAAGACCAGTCCTTCTACCACGACATCGTCACAGCCCTGCAGCCGGCGAAGGAATGGCTAATCGTAGGGCCGGGATCGGCAAAAGACGAGCTGGCAAAACATATACGCGACCGCCACTTGAACGATCGTATCGTCGGCGTCGAACCTGCCGATCATCCTACGGAGGCCCAGATCGTGGCGCATGCTCGCTCGTTCTTCCATGCCGCCGACCGGATGTTGCCCTAGTCGCTTCGCCGGGTTTGCGGCTCGCAATCAGCCGCGAGATCGATCGCTCCTTGGCACGATTGATGGCACCAAGGCTCGATCGCCTGCAGCATTTGAAGCGTGGGTCACGGCTCCTGCAGGGTGCTGATGTAAGCGATGATTGCCTCGATCTGGTCGGGGCTTGCGATCCACTCAGGCATGTCCGGGTGGCCAGTCGAAATCCCCTCGGCGAGGGCCTCCTCGAGATCAGTGATCGGATAGCGCTTTGACAAGGTACGGAACGCCGGGGCGTCAGGATGACTGCTCGCGTCGGTTTTTCCAATGGCGTGGCAGCGGGCGCAATTGACTTCCACCAAGCCCTTGCCATGCTCCGTCACGCTGTCGGCCGAGGCGGGCTGCACATATCCGAGTAACACCAGTGCGAGTACGGAAGCCTTAAGACGACCATGCCTGTAAACGGTGTTCATGTTGTCTGACGATCTCCGCATTGCCGGTCTACGCGACTGTCTTCGCCGCAGCATTCTCGATCGCGATCCTGGCGCCCTTGCGCATGTGTCTGGCTGTTTCGGAGGCGAGCCGGGAGGTCAGTGTGGCGACCTTGCCAGCTTCGGTCACGTATTGCGATGTCGCATTCTGCAGGAAAGCGGCGAAGGTGTCGAAGGCGTCATTGAACTGCGTACCCGTGATCAAGTCATCGGCCAGTTTGGCGTCCTGTTCACAACGATGCTTCAGAAACGCCAGCGCCTCGACGTTATAGCGCATCATCGCCTTGAAGGCGTGCATCTGAAGGGATGCAGCAGTGAGGAAGAATTTCTGACCATTCTCCGCCATCGGCAACAACGGCATGTCCAAAGACAACAGTTCGGTCCGAGTGTGCATTATCGATTGCTCCATTACGACGACATGCAAAGGAAAGCCGCCAACTGGCAAATCTGACGCCATTCCTCGCCATGTCCTTGATCAGGATCAACCGTTTCACCCCTGCCCGAAATGCAGAGCCGGCAACGGACCTCGATGCCGCGCTTGATACGCATCAAGGTGTTCGTCGCCTTTTTGGGCTAACTCGCTTCATGCCCTCAAGCGACGGTCACCGAGGCAAATCATCGTGGCAGTCCCTGTTTCACCGCAGGAGACAGTTGCTGACCTGGCACGGGAAGCCGATCGTGTGGTCTGCCTTAGTCAGCCAGGAGATTTCCGTGCCCTGGGCTATTTGCTGTATTTGCTTTTTCCTCCGCTCTCCGACAGCGATGTCGCCGCTGCGATGGACGAGGCTATTCGGTCGCGCAAAAAGCCTGACAGCATCGAAGTGCGCAACACGCCGCTGGCCATGGCTCAAAAGCCACCACAAAATCAATGACACGGGACAACCGTGAGAAATAGGAGGTCACGTCATGCTGATCCGCACGCTTTCTGCCTTGGAATGCACGAAAATCCTGACGGCCAATCGCGTTGGCCGCCTGGCATGCGCAAGGGATAAGCAGCCCTACGTCGTGCCCATTCACTACGCCCATGCGGATGCCCATCTTTACGCGTTCTCAATGCCGGGCAAGAAGATCGATTGGATGCGCGCCAATCCGCTGGTGTGCATCCAAGTCGACGAACATGGCCAGGGCCGCGGATGGAAAAGCGTCGTTGTCGATGGCCGATACGAGGAGCTGCCTGACCGGATTGGCCATAAGCTCCAGCGGGACCATGCCTGGTCGGTGTTGAGCAAGCACGCCGACTGGTGGGAGCCGGGCTCACTCAAGCCCGTCATTCCTCCCACGGCCGACAGTGCACCGCATGTTTTCTTTCGTATCCTGATCGAGCAGGCATCCGGACGGGAAGCGAGCGAGTAGTCGGCCCATCAAGGCTTGCGAGTGACGAAAAGGGCCGGCGCAATCTGCACCGGCCCTTTTCTCCTGCCGTAGAATTGCTATCGCGCCATCAAGACCGGCAACGGCTGACCCGCAAGCATTGACTTGGTGACACCTCCAAAAATGCGTTCGCGCAACCGGGAGTGACCATAGGCGCCCATCACCATCAACTCTGCAGCAACATCGACAGCATGCTGGCTAAGCACGTCGGCAACCGAATGATTCGCGCTCGGCAGCCGGTCGACCGTAACCTTCACGCCGTGCCGGGCAAGATAGGCCGCGGCGTCTGCACCTGGCTCCTCACCATGATGGAACTCATTTTCAATGGGATCGACGATGACAAGGCGCACATCTTCGGCGCCTTTCAGCATATCGAGCGACTCGCGGACGGCGCGCGATGACTCAAGACGGGCGTCCCATGCAACGAGGATGCGTTTCGCCTTCAGCGTCGGGCGCGAGCCCTCGGGAACAAGCAGAATGGGCTTTCCCGATGAAAACAGTGTTCCCTCGATGACTTTGTCCCTCAGCGCATGGCTTGCCAGCAGATCCGGTCCCAGAATGGTCAGGTCGGCGTAGCGGGCACGCCTTCCGATGACGTCGTCTGCCCATCCCATGTCGGGATAGTCGTCACTCAGATCAGCAGACACGGCGCTCTGGGCGAGAAACCCGGCGACGTTCGCAATTCGTTTCTCGAGCCTTTTCAACTCGGCTTGCCGTTCCTCAAGCCAGGCGGGCGAGACGACAGCGGCATACTCGCCGCCCGAGGGCGGTGCTGCCAGTTCGAGCACGAGCACGGAGAGATGGGCACCGACCTGTTCGCAAAGGTTGGAGGCGAGCTTCAGATCGCCCTCGCCCTGGTTCGGTCCGGTAACCGTAAGCAGTGTCTTGAAAGTCACGGCGGCAACTCCTGATTCCGATTGAAGGGTCAGTCGTGGTTTCAGTCACTAGCGAGGACGGCCAGCGCGTTCATTGAGTTGAATCAAACACCGTGACCGCGGCGGCATTGATCCGCATCAACGCGCTGCCAAAGCGAGGCGGTAGATTTCAGCCAATCAATCGAGGAAACACACATGAGATTCCTGATCGCGGCGGCTCTGGCAGGATTGGTTTTTGACGCGGCCACCGCCCGGGAACTCGGCGACGGCAAGGCGGAATACATGAACTCATGCGCCGTCTGCCATGGCCCGGATGGCAAGGGGGATGGACCGTTGGGCGACGAACTGATGAAGCGGCCGAGCGACCTGACGCGCCTCTCCAGGCGCAATGGCGGCGAATTCCCTTACTGGCGCGTCTTTGCCATGATCGATGGCCGCGGCATGGTGCCCGCGCATGGCGATCGCGATATGCCGGTGTGGGGCAACCAGTTCCTGCCTGGCGACGTGACGAAATATGGCCCTAACGCCGGCGAAATCGTCACCAGGGAGCGGATCCATGATCTGGCCGGTTATGTCGAGACGCTGCAGCAATGAAGCAGAAGGCGCAAACAGTCCCCGCGCGACAAGGCGTCGAAGAGGCCGGACATGATTGTTGACGACCAGCAATCCGTGATCGCGTTCCTGCTTGATCCTGCCTCATATCGCGTGGCGGGACCGGTCGAAGCGATCGAGACTCATATCTCGCGCATTTTTTTGACTGGCGAACGCGCCTACAAGATGAAACGGGCGGTCAAGCTGCCCTATGTCGATTTCTCGACGCCGACGCTGAGGCTGGCCGCTTGCGAAAAAGAGGTGGAACTCAACTCGAAAACCGCACTCGGCCTCTATCTGGGAGTGCGGCGCGTCACACGCGAGGCGGATGGCAAATTGGCTTTTGACGGCGCGGGCCAGATGGTCGACGCGGTGATCGAGATGGTCCGCTTCGACCAATCCAAGCTTCTTGATCGCATGGCTGCCGCGGGAGAATTGACGCAGGCGCTGATGACCGCGGTTGCGCGCATGATCGTCGGATACCACCGTGCCGCGCCGACAATCCACAATGGCAGCGGGTCGTCCAACATGGCCGGCGTGCTCGACATCAACGAGGCCGCCTTTGCCACCAGCCACGTTTTCACGAAACCGGAGGTCAAGACCTTTGCAAAGGCCTTCCGCACCGCCCTCGCCCGCCACTCCGGACTGCTCGACCGCCGCGAAGCCGCAGGCAAGATTCGCCGGTGCCATGGCGACCTGCACCTGCGCAACATCTGCCTTCTCGACGGCGAGCCCCGCCTCTTCGATTGCATCGAATTCAACGACCAGATCGCCAGCATCGACGTTTTGTACGACCTTGCCTTCCTGCTGATGGACCTTTGGCACCGGGGGTTTCCGGAGCTCGCCAATCTTGTGATGAACCGCTATCTCGACGAAGCCGACGATGAGGACGGTTTCATCCTGCTGCCCTTTTTCATGGCGGTGCGGGCTGCCGTGCGCGCCCACGTCACAGCGACCCAGGTCGAGCAAAGCGGTGCCGATAGCGACAGATTGGCTGCCGAAGCCAGATCCTATTTCGACCTGGCCCAAGCATTGCTCCAGGAAACACCGCCCCGCCTCGTTGCGATTGGTGGCCTGAGTGGCTCCGGCAAGACGACCATTGCCGAGGCGCTCGCCGCCAAGATCGGTGCACCGCCCGGTGCCCGCATTGTCGAAAGCGACCGCATCCGCAAAGCGATGCATGGCGTGCCGGCCGAAACGCGGCTGCCGAACAAGGCCTATCGACCTGAGGTCTCCGAACGGGTCTACAACGAAATGGCATGGCGCGCCGGCCTGATCCTCTCCGAGGGCGGCTCGGTTGTAGCTGATGCGGTTTTCGACAGACCGGCCGATCGTGAGCGAATTGAAAAGGCGGCACGCAACCGGGGTATCCCATTCTCCGGTTTCTGGCTGGAGGCGGATCCACTCGTCCTTTGGCAGCGGGTCAGTGAACGCAAGGGCGGTCCCTCGGACGCCACGGCCGATATCCTGTCGCGTCAATTGCAGCGAAATGTCAGCCAGGCCACCTGGCGCAAGACCGAGTCCGATCGAAAGCTCGTCGACATCGTCGCGGAGTTGAGGAGATGTTGCGAGCGCGATGCTTCGCAGACCCTGCGCACGGCCTCCTGACTGTTGCGGATGATCGCCTCAACAGAGTTCGAGCTTGGCCTCGACAAGGCCGGGCTCGTTCGGAAGATGCATGATGGAGAAGCCGAATTCACGGCACATTGCCAGCATCTTGCTGTTTTCACTAAGCACGATGCCCTGGATGCGGCGGATCCCATCGGCCTTTGCATAGTCGACGATCTGGCTGAGCAACTCCCAACCCAGGCCCTGCCCCTGTAAGTCCGTCCGAACCAGCAATGCGTATTCCGCACTGACGTGGTCGGGATCGCAGGACAGACGGCTGATGCCCGCCAAAGCGCCAGTGCGTGTCTCCAGCGCGACGAAGGCCATGTTGCGATCGTAGTCGAGCTGGGTGAGCCGCTTCAACATCTGGTCGGAGAAGCTTTTGCGCGGCGACAGAAAACGCAGGCGCAAATCGTCAGGCGAAATCCTGGCAAGGAATTCGGGATAGAGCGCGATGTCGACCGGCTTGATCGGGCGAATACTATAGTCCATGTCGCCCGCCGAAAATGTCTTTTCCCAACCCGACGGATAAGGCCTGATGGCGAGCGCCGGGTTAGGCCCCGCCTCTTCCACGCGTTCCGGCTCGATCTCGATGCGGGCGTCAAGCACAATCACGCCCTCGGCGTCGGCCAGCAGCGGGTTGATGTCCAACGAAACCAGGCACGGAAAGTCGATGATCATCTGCGACAGGCCGGTGAGTGCTGCAATGATCGATTGCCTGTCCGCCGGCTTGCGATCGCGGAACCCGGCGAGCAGGCGGCCGATCCGCGTTTGCCTGATCAGGTCATCGGAAAGAACGTCGTCGAGCGGCGGCAACGCGATCGCGGTATCGTCCATCACCTCGACCGCAACGCCACCAGCTCCAAACAGGATGACCGGGCCGAAAATCGGATCGCGGCTCATGCCGAGGATGAGTTCCTGCGCCTGTTTCCGAGTCACCATGGGCTGAACGGCATAGCCTTCAATATCGACTTGCGGAGCGTGGCCGAGCACACGCGCCTCGATTGAGCGTGCGGCCTCCCCGGCGGCGGCAGAGGTAGAAATGCCAAGCACCACCCCGCCAATGTCCGACTTGTGCGAGATCGCCTTGGACAACAACTTGACGACGACCTGCGCGGACGTCTTGAGGAGCCGGCCAGCAGCCGCTTCCACTTCGACAGGAGATCTGGCGACGATCGTCTCGGGCACCGGAATGNCTTGAGGAGCCGGCCAGCAGCCGCTTCCACTTCGACAGGAGATCTGGCGACGATCGTCTCGGGCACCGGAATGCCGTAGGCGGAAATCGCCGCCTTGGCTTCGGGCTCGGTCAGCATTCGCCGGCCGCCTTTTGCCACCTGCCTGAATATGGCAAGCACGGCTTCTCGGCCGCTTCTAGCGTCCTCGCTGTGACTCGACGGCGTGCGCATCAATGCCCGCTGAGCCCGCGACCATTCGCTCAGGTAGGAGACGGCCGTTGCGGCATCGGAGGGCGTTTCGAAGCTGGCAATGCCGGCATCCTGAAGAACACGCCGCCCTTCGCGAGCCGTGTGTTCGCCAAGCCAGCAGGTCAGGATCGGTTTGCCGCCGATCTTGCCGTCCTGCGCGAGCGCCGCCACCGCGCTTGCCGCGGCAAGCGGCGAGCCGAGCCCGGTCGGGCAGTTCATGACCAGGACGACGTCGGTTCCAGCATCGGCCGCCACGGCCTCGGTCGCGACCCGATAGCGCTCTGGCGGGGCATCGCCGATAATGTCGATCGGATTGGCGTGGGACCAGGTGCTCGGCAGGACGGCATTCAGACGGGCGATCGTTTCCGCCGACAGTTCGGCCAGTTCCCCGTTGCCTTCGATGAGTTGGTCCACGGCAAGCACGCCGGCGCCGCCGCCATTGGTGACGATGCCGACACGGGCTCGTTCTAGCGGAACGAAACGAGCGGTCGTTTCAACCGCATCGAACAACTCGGTGAGGCCTTTGACGCGCAATATGCCAGCGCGCTGCAAGGCAGCATCGACGACACGATCCGCCCCCGACAGCGCGCCGGTATGGGTCGCGGCCGCTTTGGCCGATTGCTCGTGCCGGCCCGACTTGATCGCGATCACCGGCTTGATGCGTGCCGCCGCACGGGCGGCCGAGATGAACTTGCGCGGGTTGGGAATGGTTTCGAGATACATTACGATGGCGCGTGTGTGGATGTCGCCCGCCAGCATGTCCAGACAATCTCCCACGTCGACATCCGCCATGTCGCCCAGAGAGACGATCTGCGAGAAACCGACATGGTTGTCAGCCGCCCAATCGATCAGCGACGTGGCGATGGCGCCTGATTGCGACAGCAGTGCGATGTTGCCGGGTCTGGCGGCCATATGCGCAAATCCGGCATCGAGCCGTAATGGCGGGATCATCAGACCGACCGTGTTCGGCCCAATGATGCGGAAAACAGTGGGCTTGGCCGCATCGAGCATCGCCTGGCGCAGACCGTTTTCGTGCGTCAACCCGGCGGTGATGACAACCGCCGCCCGCGTGCCCTTTTCAGCAAGGTCGCGCACGATGGCGGGGACTGTCCCAGGCGGCGTCACGATGACACCAAGGTCTGGAACACCCGGAAGATCGGCCGCCTTGGCATAGCATTGCCGACCGGCCACTTGCGAATATTTCGGATTGACCGGCCAGATCTCGCCCTCGAAGCCGCCGCTGACGATATTGTCGAAGACGACGCGGCCGACAGAGCCGTCGCGCTCCGATGCCCCGAACACGGCAACGGACTTTGGGGCGAACGCATGTTCGAGATTTCGGATCGTCACCCTCATGCCCTCTTGTTCGTCGCGATGATCGCCCGTCGATCTTGCCCGTTCGTTGCGTTGGATCAAAGCGTTCTCCGGTTCTCGCTATTAGCTGTTGCGCGAGTTCGACGCGCGCCGTCAGCGCTGGCGAAGATTGGCGAGCATCGATCAAATCGAAAGGCATCGCATGAACGAGTCCACCTTGCGACGCGCATTGCTGGTCATTGCCATCCTGGGTCTCGCTATTGGGATTGGAGCGTGGCGAACCGGGCTCGGCCCGCTTGAAGCCAACACGATCTGGACGGTGGCGACCTTGCCCGTGGTGGCGGCTCTCGCCATCTCTATCCTGCGTGATTTCTGGATAGGCCGCTTCGGTGTCGATGCGATTGCGCTGGTGTCAATGTCCGCCGCGCTGCTGCTTGAACAACCCCTCGCGGCAGTGGTGGTCGCGATCATGTATGCCGGCGGCACAGTGCTTGAGGATTTCGCTCGCGGCCGCGCCGAACGGAACCTCAAGGCATTGACCGACCGATCGCCGCGTGTCGCCCATCGGACGTCAACCCGAGGGACAGAGACCATCTCTGTCGAAGACGTAGCTGTCGGTGATGTGCTGTTGGTTCGTGCCGGCGAACTGCTTCCTGTTGACGGCATTCTGCTCGATGCTTCGGCCTCTCTCGACGAGTCGGCGGTGAGCGGAGAACCCCTGCCGGAACGGCGCAGCGCAGGCGATATGCTGCACAGCGGCACCGTCAATGCCGGCGAGACCTTCAACATGCGGGCTTCTGCCCTCGCGGAACAAAGCACTTATGCGGCGATCGTGCGCATGGTCGCTGCAGCGCAGACCGCTAAATCCCCGTTCATTCGCATGGCCGACCGCTTCGCCCTGTTCCTTCTGCCGTTCACATTGCTGGTTTCCGGTGTCGCCTGGTATGTTTCCGGCGACCCAATCAGAGCGCTTGCGGTGTTGGTTGTCGCAACGCCCTGCCCGCTCATCCTCGCCGCGCCCGTTGCCTTCATCGGTGGCGTCTCGCGCGCCGCGCGTGCTGGCATCCTGATGAAAGGCGGCACGGCGCTGGAGGCGCTTGCGCAAGTCCGAACCGCGATCTTCGACAAAACGGGGACCTTGACCATCGGCGGCGCCGAGCTCATCGAAATAGAAGCTGCACCCGGCCGTGACGCCAACCATCTGCTGCAGCTGCTCGCATCCCTGGAGCAGGCCTCGCACCATGTGCTCGCCGACTCCGTCGTCCGGGCGGCGCGCGGCAGACAGCTGATGCTTTCGCATCCCCATGATGTCAGCGAGCATCGCGGCGCGGGCCTGAAGGGCCGGGTCGAAAACATGTCTATTGCCGCAGGATCGCGGGCTCTCGTGCTCGCCGACCAGCCGCTGCCCGGCTGGGCGAAAAGCGGCGAAGAAAAATACCGGGACAATCCCGTGCTTAGGGTTTTTGTCGCCGTCGGTGGAGAGCTTGCCGGGATTTTCACGTTCGGGGATGCCCTGCGCGTTGATGCGCGCGACACAATCGGCAAGCTACGCAAGGCGGGCATCAAGCGCATGATTATGCTCACGGGCGACGACGGCGTGGCGGCCGAGCGGATTTCACGCTTGCTCGCCCTCGATGTCGTCGTCGCCGACGCGACCCCTGCCGAAAAGGTCGCCGCAGTCGAGGCCGAGAAAGCGCAGGCGCCCACAATGATGGTCGGCGACGGCATCAACGATGCCCCTGCGCTTGCGGCGGCAACGGTCGGTGTCGCCATGGGCGCACGGGGTGCCACCGCCTCCTCCGAGGCGGCGGACGTCATCGTGCTGACCGACAGGCTGCAGCCCGTCGCCGATGCAGTCCAGATTGCACGGCGAACGCGATCGATCGCCTTGCAGAGCATCATCGCCGGGCTGGCGTTGTCCGGGCTGGCAATGATTGCAGCGGCCATGGGGCAGATCACGCCGGTTGCCGGAGCGCTGCTTCAGGAAGGGATCGACGTGGCGGTTATCCTGAATGCATTGCGCACCCTTGGCGATGGGCATCTGCGGCGCGCATAGTGATCGAGAACAAAATCGGTGAATGGCCATGGCACAGCAAAATCTGGTGGTTTGCAGCAAATGCGGTGGGGTCAACCGCCTGCCACCCGCTCGCAATGCCAGTGAGGCAAAATGCGGAAGGTGCGGGACCAGGCTGTTTTCGGGGCATCCCGAAGATGTCGACGCCGCTGGTTTCGATCATCAGATCGCGCGCAGCAGCCTGCCCGTTGTCGTCGACATCTGGGCACCCTGGTGCGGCCCCTGCAAGATGATGGCACCGGCCTATGAAGCGGCGGCAAGTGAACTGGAGCCCCATGTTCGCCTGATCAAACTCAATTCCGACAATGAGCAGGCTGTCGCGGCCAGGCTCGGCATCCGTGGCATCCCGACCATGATCCTGTTCCATGGCGGGCGCGAAGTCGCGCGCACATCCGGCGCAATGACGGCAGGCCAGATTGTCAGATGGGTACGTGACCGTCTGCCAACGGTCACCGCCTGAAGTCGTCGCGCCAATGGATCCGCTCATCGCCCGGCTTGGACTGGCGCTCGCAATTGGGCTTCTTGTCGGCTTGGAGCGTGGTTGGCAGGAGCGGGATGCGCCCGATCGCAGTCGCACAGCTGGCATCCGGACATTCGGCATTTCCGGCCTGCTTGGTGGCGTGCTCGCGGCGCTGGCGAGTGCACTAGGCTCGGTATCGGTGCTGGTCGGCGGCTTCATCGCCTTTGCGGCAATCTTCGCCTGGTATAAGGCGCGCGAGGCTGCCCATGACGAAGATTTCAGCGTGACGAGCGTGATCGCGGGCCTAGGCGTCTTTGCCCTTGGGTCACTTTCCGTCGTTGGCGATTATCGGGCCGCTGCCGCCGGTGGCGCGGCATTGGCGGCAATCCTGGCCAGCCGCGAGATCCTGCACGGTCTTTTGAAGCGACTGACCTGGGTGGAACTTCGTTCCGCGCTCATATTGGCAGTGATGACGGCCATCGTCTTGCCCTTGCTGCCAAACCGGACGATGGACCCGTGGGGCGGTTTCAATCCCTGGGAGGTCTGGTTCCTGACGGTGCTGATGGCCTCGATATCATTCGCCGGCTATGTCGCCGTTCGCCTATTGGGAACCACGCGTGGTCTGCTGGTCAGTTCGCTCTCCGGTGCGATCGTTTCTTCCACCGCCGTAACCATGGCGCTTGCCCGCAACGCGATGTCGGCAAGCAACCCCCTGCCGCTTGCCGGAGCCGCTTCGCTTGCTGCCATGGTTTCGGTGCTCCGCGTTTGTGCCGTGGTCCTGATCATCGAGCCAAGCGTATTCTCTTCGGCCGGCATTCCGGCGATTGCCGCGGCGTTCGCCTTCGCTATCTGCGGAGCATTACTGCTCGCGCACGACAGCGGAAATAGTGAAGGCAGCGCTATCGCGCGCAACCCATTCGAGTTGGGTCCGCTCCTGCTGTTCGCCCTGCTGTTTGCGGTTGTCGCGACCGCAAGCGCTGCGTTGGCAGCTCAATTCGGCGGCCGCGGCTTGCTGGGTACCTCGGCGCTGGCAGGCACTTTCGATGTTGACGTCTCGGTGCTCAGTGCCTTGCGACTGATCAAGCATTCGGTCCCAATCGGGACGGTGAGCCAGGCCGTGCTGGTAGCGCTGGCCGCAAACGCGCTCGGCCGCCTGTCGTTCGCAGTATTTGCCGGTCCGGTCAGATTCTGGTTGCCACTCGCTGCCGCAACCCTGGTCGCCGCGACCCTGGGCATCTGCACCTTCTTGTTACTCGGTTCTGGATAGAAGTGCTGCTCTCGCAGCCTTGTTTGACGCGGATCAAGGGCCGCGCCCTAAAACCGCTCCACGAAACTCCGTGAAGGAGTTTGCCATGACCAGTCTGAAAGACCTCACCCCGAATTTCCGCAATGTCCGGTTGCTGCTCGCCCGCGAGAAGGATCATCCGGCAGGCGACCGCGAAGAAGGCTATGACATGCTCGCTCCATTGACCGGCGAAGGCCGGCTCGATGCGGAAGAGTGGAAATCGCACAAGGGCTCTTGCCGTGTTCGCCGGTTTCGTACCGGTGAGGAAGATCTGGTCGGAAGATTGAGGCGCAAGCCCGGCGGGCAATGGTATTTCGACTATGCCGAAGGCGATCGCGACGACGAAATAGGTTTTCATCTCGGCGAGGAACGGTTCGTCACCGGTGAATATGTGTCGATTGCGCGCAACGGCGCCATGCACACCTACCAGGTGGCAAGGGTCGAGCGGCCCTGATGGCTGCCTCCAGGCGGGTCGCTCGAGTTCGATTCTGATCGGGACAACGACGTATACGAAATCAAAAAAGCCGCCGCGCCTTTGGCGCGGCGGGTGCCTCATCAAACCACGGCCTATTTGACCAGGATTGTCGCCCACATTCCGTTCATGAAATGGCCGGGAATGTTGCAAAAGACAGCATAGTTTCCGGGCTTGAGGTCGAGCGTCAGCGATCCGGTTTTGCCCGGATCAAGTTCAGAGACCTCGCCGAGATGGCCCGCCGCATCCTCATTGACGCGATTTTCATTTGCCACATAGGGCAGCGCAGTCTTTTTGACATCGGTCACCGGCACCACAATCATCTCGTGGACTGCGTCCTTGGAGCTGTTTTGAACCTCGAAGGTCACCTTGCCCGCGGGCACGACGGTTTGATCCAGCTTGATTCTCATCGTCGCCATGCTCATGTTTGCCGGCATGCCCATTCCCATCTTTGCGTCGGGGTTCGCGACGCCTCCCTTGTCCCACAGCTTGACGTTTACGATCGTGTTGGCGGAGGCGGGTGCCGACACGGCTAGAAGAACGAAGACCAGTCCGGTCTTGAAAGGTTGCATGTTCGAAAGGCTCCTGATCGCTTGCGGCACAAGCGCGTGTTTGGCAAATCATTGATGGTCGCGGCACCCGGCTAGAACAGCCAAGCTGACAACGCGCTGACAGCGGAGGCAGGCGACCAAGGATGAGGCCGCACCTTCATCAGACGTGGCTAAACCGCCTCACGGTCGTTCCGTTGCGTCATCGTTTCCGTGCGCTATTTGTCGGATAGGTTCGCACGGTAAGCACTCGCTTCGCGAAAAATCTGGTCGGAGCATGATCAAGGGTGAAAACGCAAAACTGAGCTGACGGGACATCGCCTGATGATCTGTCTGCGCTCCAAGCCCGTTTCGCATTCTCGATGATCGCGAGGCTTAAGACGGTCACTCAAGTTCGGCATGGTCGCTGGCATCAACGATAAGACCTACGCGACTTGGATCCCGCAGGGTTACGGATCGACGGTGAATTCGGCCCACATGCCGGCGCCATAGTGACCTGGCACGTTGCAGATGAGCAGGTATTTTCCAGCCTTCAGTTCGACGGTCAAAGTGCCTGATTTGCCAGGATCGAGCTCCGAAACCTCGCCCTTGTCGCCGGCTTTGTCTTCGTCGACCCGGTTCTCGGCCTCAACGTAAGGAAGCGGCTTGCTGGGATCGGCAAGGTACATCACGATCATTTCGTGAACGGTGTCCTTGGAGTCATTCCTCACGTTGAATGTGACCTCCCCGGCCTTCACCGCACCGGGCAAGGCCTTGACGCCCATGGTCGCCTTGGCGAGATCGAGCCCCGGCGCCGCATAGGCAAGACCCGTCGGCATCTCCGTGCTGGCGCCCTTGTCCCACAGGGAGACTTGAACAAGCGCGGCTGCCTGGACGGCGCCGGCATTGCCGGCCATGAGCATTGCGGCAGCGAGTCCGAGCGCTGCACTCCTCAGTATGGCTTTCATAGCGATCTCCTCCAGAACAGCAGCAAAAACGCTTCCCGTCCCGACGGCGATCCTGCCCGTATAGCCACACGCCGTCCTTGCGCCAGATCAAACTGGCTTCCGCAAGGTCATTCGGCGGCGCCGATACAACTGTCAGCCAGTTGTCAGCTTGAATTGGTTATTTCGCACCAATGACGGTGAAATCGCCGTCTGACAGAACCGATCGAAATCCCAGCAGGCGCGGCATCTGCGCCCAACCTCCCGAATGGAGCCATCATGTATCGCACACTCATTATCGCCGCTCTCGCTGGCGTCGTTGCGGGGCCAGCCCTCGCCGCCGGCGGCAGCTGCAGCACCGCCCCGAAATCACAGTTCAAGCCCAAGGCAACGCTCGAGACGCAATTGACCGGCGAAGGTCTCACCGTCCGCCAGATCAAGGTGGAGAAGGGCTGCTATGAAGTCTACGCGGTGGACAAGGCCGGCAAGAAGGTGAACCTGGCCTACAATGCCGAGACCCTTGAAAAGCTCGACAATGCCGAAGCCGGTGAAAACTGATCAGATCATTTCGGCCGCGGACGCGCATCCATCTCCGGAGATGGTGCGCGTCTGGGACCGGGTCGTGCGCAGCTTCCACTGGGCGCTGGTGCTAAGCTTCGTAACGGCTTGGCTCACTTCTCATTCTTCGGAGGACATCCACCATTGGGCGGGCTATGTCGCGGCCGCCCTCGTATCGATGCGGCTTTTGTGGGGTGTCATCGGAACGCCCTATGCGCGCTTCACGCAATTTCTGCGCGACCCAGCAACGGTGGTGCAATACCTGTTGGCGATACTGAGTGGTCGCGAGGCCCGCTATATCGGCCACAATCCGGCAGGTGGGGCGATGGTGATCGTGCTGATCGCAGCCATGGCTTTAACCGCCCTTACCGGATGGCTGATGACCACGGACGCCTTTTTCGGCGTGTCGTGGGTCGAAGCGGCACACAGCCTCGCCGCGCACGGCTTGTTGCTGCTTGTTTTCCTCCACATCGGCGGCGTCGTGCTGGCAAGCTTTCGCCATCGCGAAAACCTGGTTAGAGCCATGGTTACAGGGCAAAAGCGCAAGGCGGAGCCGACCGATATCGCCTGAGCCTGATCTCACCCGACCCAGGTGCGAAATCGAGCCTGTCGATTAGGCGTCCGACCTTTTCGAGCCCCATCGCGCTCATGACACGCTCCTGAGTGGCGCGAGGGACAAGGGAAGCGGATCATGATCGGCTTCCCTTTTGAAGTTCCGATGCATCAGGCGATTGTAATGTGGTCTTCGACCATGCGCACTCCGGGCACAGCCCATGCGGCGCGCTCGGTTGTGCGACGTTCGGCCCAGCTGTTGACCCTACCCTTCAACGTGACCTTGCCGTCGGATACGTTGACTTCTATCGCTCTCGACTCGACTTCGGCGCTGCGTTTCAACGCGTCCTCGTTGCGTTTTTTCACATCCGATGCCGTTGCGTGCGGCAGCACCTCGATGCTGTTGTGAACCCCGAGCACGCCTGCCAGATATCGGATGGCGGCAAACGCTGCCGATCTCTGGGACTGCCACTCCACCTTGCCGGTGAGCGTCACCCAGCCATTCTGGACCCGCACCTGTACCGCGCCATCCGGCACGACCGTATTCCAGCTGATCGAGTGCAGAGCGCGCTTGGCAATTTCGTCGTCGGCAGTCAGATTGCTGCCGGCAGGCCGGACTTCGATTTCCTGCGCGATACCCTTCACACCCTTGACGCGGCGTACCGCCTTTTCCGCGGTCGCCTTTTGCGCATAGGTCGACACATGGCCGGTCAGCGTGACCACGCCGTTGTCGACGGCGACGCCAATGTTGGCCGCGTCGATGCTTGGCTGGAACTCCAGTTCATCGATGATGTCCTGCCTCAAAATAGTGTTGTTCATGGTTGCATCTCTTCTTGTGAGCGGGCCACGCTCGCCCGGTTGAACGAACCGACAATGGAGTGCCGAGTTCGTGTCGACGTTGATGACGATCAAACGATCGCTGGTTGAGTGCGATGCGTGACCTCAACGCACAGCTTTGAAAATCACCTCTTGTTTGACCCGCATCAAAGTTGGCAGTGCGGAACTCCTGTCTATTGCCTCCCATCGCCTCAATTTGGGAGAGCATCATGACTACGGCGGACATCAACATTCCTGTTCGGAAAGCCGCGACCGCGTTGCCGTCAAAACTTCGATTGGGTTCCCTGACCGCACTGGTGATCGGCTCGATGGTCGGCTCCGGAGTGTTCAGCCTGCCGCAGAACATGGCGGCAGGTGCTGGTCCCTTGGCCATCCTCATTGGCTGGGCGATCACTGCGGCCGGCATGCTGGCGCTCGTCTTCGTCTATCAATCGCTTGCCACCCGCAAACCCGAACTCGACGCTGGACCCTACGCCTACGCCAAGGCCGGCTTCGGTCCTTTCATCGGTTTCAACAGCGCCTGGGGCTATTGGATCAGCGCCTGGGTCGGCAATGTCTCCTATGCAGTGATCGTATTCAGCGCCCTGTCGTACTTCTTCCCAGCCTTCGGTGACGGAAACACTTGGCAGGCCGTGCTCGGCGCATCGATCCTGCTGTGGCTGATTCACAGCTTGATTCTTGCCGGCATCCGTCAGGCCGCAGTCATAAACCTGATCGTCACCGTAGCAAAGATCGCTCCCATCGTCCTGTTCGTCGGGGTTGTCGCCGTCGCCTTCAAACTGCAGGTCTGGTCCCTCGACTTCACCGGTCTGGGCAACGCCAGTCTCGGCTCGATCACCGCGCAAGTGAAGAGCACGATGCTGGTGACGCTGTGGGTGTTCATCGGCATCGAAGGCGCCAGCGTGTTCTCCGCCCGTGCAGAGCGTCGCAAGGATATCGCTACGGCGACCGTCCTCGGCTTCTTCACCTGCCTCGCCCTCTATGCACTGGTTTCCCTATTGTCGCTCGGCATCCTCAGCCAGCCTGAGCTCGCAGCGCTGAAGAACCCTTCCATGGCTGGCGTCCTGGAGGCGGTTGTCGGGCCTTGGGGCGCCATCCTCATCAACATCGCGCTTGTCGTGTCGGTGGTCGGCGCCTTCCTGAGCTGGACGCTGCTTGCCGCCGAAATTCCGCATGCCGCCGCCAAGGACGGCACGATGCCGAAGTTCTTCGGCACAGAGAACGAACGCGGCGTGCCGTCGACTTCGCTGTTGATCACCAACCTGCTCGTCCAGGCATTCCTGGTGATCACGCTTTTCGCGCAAAGCACCTACCAGGCGCTGTTCTACATCGCATCGGCCGCAATCCTGGTTCCTTACATCTTTTCGGGAGCCTACGCGGCCAAGCTGGCGCTGACCGGAGAAAGTTACGCGGTTGGCGAGCAACGCACCGGTCCTCTTTTCGCCGGGCTGCTGGCGACTGCCTACGGGCTGTGGCTCGTCTATGCAGCCGGTCCGGCGTATCTGTTCATGTGCGCGATCCTCTATGCCCCTGGCATTCTTTTCTACGTCTGGGCCCGTCGCGAGACCAATCAACGCGTGTTCCATCCTGTCGAAGCAGGGCTCGCCGTCGCCCTGGTCGCCGCCGGTGTCGCCGCAGCCTACCTCATCTGGAACGGGAGCATTAGCCCACTATGAACGCACCTATCACCACGACCAAGCTTGGCGCTTTTTCTGAAGTCGGTCGACTCCGCGAGGTGCTCGTCCACCGCCCCGACCTCAGCCTGCAAAGGCTGACACCGGAGAACTGTAAGGCGCTGCTCTTCGACGATGTGCTTTGGGTCAAGAAGGCACGTCAGGAGCATGATGTTTTCGTCGATGCGTTGCGGGAGCGGGGCGTGCTGGTGCATTCGTTCGGGAGACTACTGGCCGAGACGGTCGGCCTAGTCGAGGCCCGTGAATGGCTTCTCGATCGTCGGGTCCATCCCGGCGTCGTCGGGCTCGACATGGTCGACGAACTGCGCGGATGGCTCGATGAAATGCCGTCAGAGTTGCTTGCGTCCTACCTTGTCGGGGGCATTGCCCGGGCGGAGCTTCCTTTCGAGCCCAAGGGCCTGACGGGAATGACGCTCGCCCCCCAGGATTTTGTGCTGCCGCCATTGCCGAACCAGCTGTTCACCCGCGACAGTTCCTGCTGGATCTACGGCTCGGTCTCCGTCAATTCCATGTATTGGGTGGCGCGGCGCCCCGAAGCGGCCAATGTCGAGGCTGTCTACCGCTTCCATCCTCGCTTTCGCGACAGCGGTATTCCTTTCGTGTCGCCGGACCTGGGGACCGGCACCAGCCTTGAAGGCGGCGACGTTATGCCTATTGGTAGCGGGACTGTTCTCGTCGGCATGGGGGAGCGCACCACGCCGCAAGCCGTTGGCGATCTGGCCCGCAAGCTGTTTGCAGCCGGCGAGGCGACACGCGTGATTGCCGCCTTGATGCCGCGCGACCGCAGTTTCATGCATCTCGACACCGTCTTCACCTTCTGCGATCGCGATCTTGTGACCTTGTATCCGCCGGTGGTCGACCGGTTGCGCACCTTCTCGCTGCGTCCTGGCGATGGCGAGGCGGCGGTCGACATCACCGATGAGGCAAAACCATTCACGACTGTTGTTGCCGAAGCCCTTGGACTGAAAACGCTGCGCATCATCGCCACCGGTGGCGACCGCTACGAGGCCGAGCGCGAACAATGGGACGATGGCAACAATGTCGTTGCCGTCGAGCCCGGCGTGGTTATCGGCTACGACCGCAACGTCTACACCAACACACTTTTGCGCCACGCAGGCGTCGAAGTGATCACCGTCGAGGGGGCTGAACTCAGCCGCGGCCGCGGCGGCGGCCATTGCATGACCTGTCCGATCGCTCGCGACGCGATTTGACCTGAAAGGAATTCTCCATGTCGACCAATCTTCACGGCCGCTCCGTCCTGACGCTGGACGATCTCAGCGCCGAGGAAATCCGCTTTCTTCTCAAGCTGGCCGCCGATCTCAAGGCGGCCAAGCTCGCCGGTCACGAGATACCGCGTCTGATCAGGAAAAACATAGCCCTGATCTTCGAGAAGGATTCGACGCGCACGCGCACGGGTTTCGAAGTCGCGGCCTACGACCAGGGCGCGCACGTCACTTACTTTGGCCCCAGCGGCAGCCATATTGGCCACAAGGAATCCATGAAGGATACAGCGCGTGTGCTCGGCCGCATGTATGACGCGATCGAATATCGCGGCTTTGGCCAGCACCAGGCTGAATTGCTTGCCGCGCATGCCGGCGTGCCCGTCTACAACGGCCTCACCGACGAAGCGCATCCGACGCAGATCCTCGCCGATCTCATGACCATGCGCGAATACACGCACAAGCATCTTTCGGACATGACAGTCACCTTCGTCGGTGAAGGCCGGGACAATGTCGCGTTGTCGCTGGCACTAGGCGCAGCCAAGGTCGGTATCGACATGCGCATCGCTTCGCCGAAGGAACTTTGGCCGGACGAGGAATTCTGCGCCCATGTCCGGAACCTGGCTCAACGCAGCGGTGGCCGTTTCCGGCTCGACGAGAATGTGACGGCCTGCGTCCAGGGGGCAGATTTCATCTACACCGACGTGTGGATGTCGATGGGCGAGGACAAATCGGCCTGGGCCGAGCGCATCCGGCTTTTGGTGCCCTACCGCGTCACCAGCGAGGTGATGGCTGCCGCCGGCAATCCCCATGTCAAATTCATGCATTGCCTTCCGGCATTCCACGACACCGATACCGAGATCGGCGCATTCATCGCGAAGGAATATGGCATCGATTGCATGGAGGTCACCGACGAGGTGTTCGAATCGGCTGCGTCGATCGTCTTTGACCAAGCCGAAAACCGGATGCACACGATCAAGGCGCTGCTCGTCGCCACGATCGGCAATTGAGATGCTGATCGTCGTTGCGCTCGGCGGAAACGCCCTGCTGCGTCGTGGAGAACCGATGACGGCGGAGAATCAGCGCGCCAACATCAAACGCGCCGCATCCGTGCTCGCGGAACTCATCGGCGAAGGACACTCGGTTGTGGTTACGCACGGCAACGGCCCGCAAGTGGGCCTGCTCGCGCTCCAGGCGGCTGCCAATCCGGGCGACGGGGCGTTTCCACTCGACGTGCTCGGGGCCGAGAGCGCCGGCATGATCGGATATGTGATCGAGCAGGAACTCGGCAACCTCCTCAAGCGAAGGCTGTTCGCGACCCTGCTGACACAGCTGACAGTGGACCCGCACGATCCGGCTTTCGTTCATCCGACGAAGCCGATCGGTCCGGTCTACGATGAGGCAACCGCACATAGGCTTGCCAATGAGCGAGGCTGGCAGATAGCGCCCGATGGCGACAAATGGCGCCGCGTCGTGCCTTCGCCCAAGCCGCTGGTGATCCTGGAAGCATCGGTGATCTCGTTCCTGGTCGAGCGCGGCGTGATCGTCATCTGCACCGGCGGCGGCGGGGTTCCAGTAATAGCCCGTGACGACGGCAGTCTTTGCGGTGTGGAAGCGGTTATCGACAAGGATCTGGCAAGCTCGCTTCTCGCTCGCGAGTTGAAGGCAGACATGCTGCTGATGCTGACGGATGTCGACGCCGTCTATGCTGACTATGGGACAGCCGCCGCTCGTGCGCTCCGGCGCGTGAGCCCCAAGGAGCTATCGGGGAGGACTTTTCCGGCCGGCTCCATGGGGCCAAAGGTCAGCGCTGCAATCGAATTCATTGAAGCGACAGGCAAGTCTGCCGCAATCGGCAAGCTCGATAACGCCCTTGAAATTGTCAGAGGGGAACGCGGCACCTGGTTCGAAGCCAGCGCTCTATTCCCCCAGAAACCTTGGGCTACCGGCACGACACCGAGGACGTAATTGGTGCCATAGCCTTTGGCGCATTTCGGGCACATCGTACGGGAGAAATACCGCGCGGGTTCACGTGCGCAGCACCTGGTAGATCGCGGGGATGACCAGCACCGTCAGCAGCGTCGAGGAGGCCAGGCCGAACAGCAGCGAGATGGCGAGCCCCTGGAAGATCGGATCGGCCAGGATCACGGCCGCGCCGATCATGGCGGCAAGTGCCGTCAGCAGGATCGGCTTGAACCTGATCGCGCCGGCCTCGATCAGGATCTCGCCCAAGGGCCTGCCCGGCGATGCCGCGTGCCGGATGAAGTCGACCAGCAGGATCGAATTGCGCACGATGATGCCGGCCAGCGCGATGAAGCCTATCATCGAGGTAGCGGTAAACGGCGCACCGAACAGCCAGTGTCCGCCGAGGATGCCGATGAAGGTCAGGGGGATCGGCGTCAGGATCACCAGCGGTACCTTGAACGAGCCGAACTGGGCGACGACCAGGATGTAGATGCCAAGCAGCGCGACGCCGAAGGCTGCGCCCATGTCGCGGAAGGTCACCCAGGTGACTTCCCATTCGCCGTCCCACAGAAGCGTCGGCCGGCTCTCATCCTCCGGCTGGCCGTGCAGCGAGATTGCGGGTTTCTGCAGGCCGGTCCAGTCCTGAGCGTCGATGGCCTTGCTGACCGCGAGCATGCCGTACAGCGGCGCTTCGAAGCTGCCGGCAAGTTCGGCTGTCACCATTTCGACGGCGCGGCCATTGTGCCGGAACACCGGGAAAGAGGCGCGTTCCGGCGCCACGCGCACGACGTCGCCCAACTCGACGACGCCGCGGTCGCCAGGCAGTACATTCGCCGGAATGGGCGTGGTCAGGAAGCGCTCGTCGAGCGTCCTCTCGCCCTTCTTCCGCTCGATGCGGATCGGGATCGGCTGGCGGCCGCCGGCGCGATTCGAATAGCCGACGGTCTTGCCGCCGTTGAGGATGGCGATCGTATCGAACACGTCGCTCTCCTCGACATGGAAGAACTCGGCATTGTCGGTAGAAACCGTGGTGCGCAGCCGGCGCGCCGGCTGTCCCCAGGAATTGTCGACATCGACGATGAACGGCACTGAACGAAAGGCCGCCTCGACCTTGGCCGCAACCTTACGGCGCGTCTCGCCGCCTGGCCCGTAGACCTCGGCCAGCAATGTCGCCATGACGGGTGGTCCCGGCGGCGGCTCGACGACCTTCAGGCTGGTGCCCGCGGGAACGGCGATCGAGGCGATGCGGCGGCGAATGTCCAGCGCGATGTCGTGGCTGGAACGGCTGCGTTCCGACTTCGGCGAGAGGTTGATCGCGACATCGCCCTGCTGCGGCGCGCTGCGCAGAAAGGAGTGCCTGACAAGACCGTTGAAGTTGAATGGCGCCGGGGTTCCGGCATGCGTCTGGGCCGACCTGACTTCGCCGAGTTCGAGAACCTTGCCGGCGACCGCCTGCGCTACCTGATCGGTCGCCTCGACAGAGGACCCTTCCGGCAGATCGATGGTCACCGAGAGTTCGGACTTGTTGTCGAAGGGCAGTAGCTTGACCGTGACATGCTCGGTGTAGAAAAGCGCGAGCGCGCCAAGCGTCAGCACGCCGACGGCAAGCAGAAATGTCCAACTGGCCGTCTTTGACGACAGTATGGGCCTGGCAACGGCAGTGTAGACGCGGCCCAGCATGCCGCCGCCGGCGTGGCCTACATCGGCATGCACCGGCGCCCGTCCGACGATCTTCAGCATCAGCCACGGCGTCACCATCACCGCGACGAAGAACGAGAAGATCATTGCCGCCGATGCATTAGCCGGGATCGGGCTCATATACGGGCCCATCATTCCCGAGACGAACAGCATCGGCAGCAGCGCGGCAACCACGGTCAAGGTGGCGACGATGGTCGGATTGCCGACTTCCGCCACCGCCTCGATCGCCGCTTGCCGGCGGTCGCGACCGTCGCCCATCGCCCAGTGCCGGGAGATATTCTCGATCACCACGATCGCGTCGTCGACTAGGATGCCGATGGAAAAGATCAGCGCGAACAGCGAGACGCGGTTCAGCGTATAGCCCATGACGCGCGAGGCAAACAGCGTGAGCAGGATGGTGACTGGGATGACGATCGCCACCACCATGGCCTCGCGGAGGCCGATGGCGATCCAGACCAGCACGATGATCGAAATCGTCGCCAGGCCGAGATGATAGAGGAGCTCGTTGGCTTTTTCGTTCGCCGTCTCGCCATAGTCGCGCGTAACCTCGACCGACAGGTCGGCGGGGATCAGGCTGCCCTTCAGCATCTCGACCCGGCGCAGGATCGCCTCGGCGACCGACACCGCGTTGGAGCCTGCGCGTTTTGCAATGGCGACGGTTACCGACGGCACCCGCGTCACGCCCGTTGCGGACTTTGTGAGTGTCGAAACAACCACGTCGCCGGTGTCGGTCGCGAAGGCGACGTCGGCAACGTCGCGGACATAGACCGGGCGGTTGTCGCGCGAGGTCAGCAGCAGATTGCCGATCTGGTCCGGCGAGCCCAGCGTCTCGCCGGCGACGATGTCGATCTGTTCGCCCGCATCGCGCACCCGTCCCGCCGGAAAGGCCTTGTTTGCGCCTGAGACCTTTGCCGCAAGCTGCTGCAAGGTCACACCGTAGAGGGCGAGCTTTTCCGGGCTGGGGTCGACGCGTATGATCTCGCCGGTGTCGCCGACCAGATAGGTCAGGCCGACATTGTCGATCTTGGCGATCTCGGTGCGCAGTTCGCGCGCGATGCGGGTGAGATCGTTCGCCGTCAGACGTCCGGCCGCCTCAGGCTTTGGCGACAACGTCAGCGTGACGATGGCGACATCGTCGATGCCGCGTCCGATGATGAGCGGCTCGGGCACGCCGATGGGAATGCGCTCCATATTTGCGCGGACCTTGTCGTGGACGCGCAGCACCGCTGCGTCCGACGACGTACCGACGACAAAGCGCGCGGTGACCATCACCTGGTCGTCGCGGGTTTGCGAATAGACGTGCTCGACACCGTCTATACCCTTGACGATCGTCTCCAGCGGTTCGGTGACCAGCTTGACGGCATCGTCGGCCTTCAGGCCGTCGGCGCGCACGAAGATATCGACCATCGGCACCGAAATCTGCGGTTCCTCCTCGCGCGGCAACGTGAGCAACGCCACCAGCCCGAAGGCAAACGCAGCAACCAGGAACAGCGGCGTGAGCGGCGACCCGATGAAAGCTCGGGTCAGCCCACCCGCGAAACCGAAGCTAGCAGGACCTTTCATGGCGTGATCACGACATCGCCAGGCGCAAGACCGGTCAGGATCTCGACATAATCGCCGTCGGCTCGCGTCATCCGTTCACCAGGCACTACCGCCCGCTCGGTCTCCACGCCGGCCGCAGTGACGCGGACGAAATCGATCCCGGAGCGGGTCGCTACCGCCGAAGTCGGGACCAGCAGCGCGGAACGCTCGGCGACCGGCAGTTCGACCAGCACCCGGGCGCCGATGAAATCTGTATCGAGATTGTCGACCTCGACGTCGGCGATGACGCGGCCATTTTCGATCTGCGGATAGATCTTGGCGAGGCGGCCGGCTGACTCCTTGCCGCTGGCATTGATGCGGATTGCGGCGCCCTGCCTCAGTGTCGCCGCATACCGCTCCGGAACGGCCAGCCGCAGGAACACGCCGCCGCCGCCGATGGTCGCCACCACTTCACCGGCCATGATCACTGCACCGCGTGTGACCGGCACGGTCAGCACGCGACCGTCGCCGGGGGCAAAGACATCGCCTTCGGCAGCCTGCTGGATGATCACCGAACGCTGGGCCTCGGTCGCGGCAAGCTGGTTGCGCGCGACGTCGACCTCGGTGCGGAGCTGATCGAGACGTTGCGCGGTCATCACGCCCTTGTCGACCAGAGTCTGGCCGCGGGTCAGTTCGGACTGCGCCGTTTCCAGTTGTGCCTGCAGGGCGCGAAGCTGCGCGTCCAGCGCCGCAACCTGAAAGGCGATCTTGTCGTCCTGGACGGTGGCGATCTTCTGGCCGGCCTTGACCGGCTCACCCTCGGTGATGGCCAGGTCGACGACGAGGCCGCCGACGCGTGCCCGTGCCGGAACAGTGTCGCGCGCTTCGACACCGCCATAGACCGCCTTCCATTCGGTCACCGTTGTCGGTGCGAGCGTGAGCGTGCCGGCCAGCGCCGGAGAGGCCGCCAGCAACGCGGCGAACAAAAGAAGCATGCGCATTCCGATGGTCCTAGAACGCGCATCCCGGCTTGACGCCGAGTTTCTTGAAGACGATGGCCGCGGGGCAGAACCCGGTGAACACCGACTGCAGCATGTTGAGCCCAACGAAGACTGTCAGCCAGACAAACAGCGGCGAAACCCAGGCAGTCAGCGCGACCGACAGCAGCACCATGATGCCGGCAAACGCAAGAACGGAACGATCGAGTGACATCATCATCTCCATTTGTATATGATCATATCTAAATATATGAATGTTATCGTTGGCTGCAAGAGGCGTCGCCATCGAATTTGCCGCTGGCGGCTGCGGACCGTTCATGTGCCCGCCAGTCGCCATCCGGGGAAAGGCCGGCGGTGCCGGCTCGTCCCGGTCAGGCAGCCGGCGCATCCGCGGACGCCTCGATCTTGATCTGCTTGAGCTTGTCGATACCCAGCACCTGCAGCGCGAGGCGCTCATAGAAGGGTTCGGACTTTCCGGCTCTTATCTTGTGCAGGAAATACTTCTCGAAGCCGACCTTGGCGGTGTGCACCCATTTGCCGGAGGACGACCAGTTGACGTTGCGGGGCGGGATTTGCGGCTGCGCCACGAAGGCGACGCCGGAATCGCCGAAATCGGCTAGGCAGACTGCATTCCACGTGCCCTGGGCGTCGGGCTCTTCCCCCTTCACCAGCCGGCCAATGTTGCGGGCCGTCGCCGTCACCATGGATTCGATCATGAAGCCGGTCTTCGGCACACCAACCGGAACCGGCGTCTTGCCGACCGGCGAGATAGCGACACAGACGCCGACCGCGAATATCTCGGGGAAGGCAGGGTTGCGCTGGTGCTTGTCGACAAGGATGAAGCCACGCGGGTTGGTGAGGCCCTCGATGCCGCGCACCGCCGCCACGCCGCGGAATGCCGGCAGCAGCATCGCATAGACATACGGCAATTCATGCGCCTGCCTGACCAAACCGTCGTCGGCGATCTCCTGGACGAACATCTTGTCCAGATCGACCTTGTCCACCTTGGCGTTGCATATCCACTTGATGTGATGCTGGCGCATCTCGCTCTCGAGCAGGGCTTTGGTGTCGCCGACGCCGTCGAGGCCGAGATGGCCGATATAGGGTTCCGAGGTGACGAAGGTCATGGGAACGCGATCGCGCACCTTGGCGTCGCGCAGCGCCTTGTCGAGGATGAAGGTGAATTCGTAGGCCGGCCCGAAACAGGACGCGCCCTGGACCGCGCCGATGACGACTGGACCCGGCCTGGCGACGAGCGCGTCGAAGGCCGCCTTGGCCTTGAGGGCGTGATCGATGTGGCAGACCGATTGCGTGTTGTGCTCCGGCCCGAGGCCTTCGATCTCGTCGAAGGCGAGTTCGGGGCCCGTGGCGATCACAAGATAGTCGTAGGGGACCCTGCCCCCGTCATTGAGTTCGATGGACCGTTCGGCCGGGTGAATGCGCCGCGCCCCTTGCGGATGAAACCCGATGCCGCGGCGTGCCAGGACCGGAGCGAGGTCGACTTCGACCGCCTCCTTATCGCGCCAGCCGACGGCAACCCAGGGATTGGACGGCACGAAAGAATAGTGGCTGCCGTTGTTAACGACCGAAACCTTGTGTTCCTTTGCCAGTTCATCGCGAAGCTCGTAGGCCATGATGGTGCCTCCCAGTCCGGCACCCAGGACGACAATATGCGCCATGCTCTTCCTCCTTTGCGGCGTCGCTTGCAGCGATGCCGACGTTTTCGGTCTCCAAGGCTCACGGGCAGCGTTGCCCAGTCTGCGCCATCGCGGTCTGCGCCATTGCGGTCGGCTGCGACTTGATGCGGATCAATAAGGCTGCTTGGACCGGATTGCCGTTCGCATCGATCCGCTGGCTTGACAGGCGCCAGCGCCAAACTATTATTATTTGTAACTCTTAATATGATAATGTGTTCATATGCGCAATATAGAAATTATCGAATTGGGCAAGATGGCGCGGGAAGCGTCCGAGTTGCTCGCGGCCATGGCCAACGAGAAGCGCCTGATGATCCTGTGCCATCTGCTCGATGGCGAGACTAGCGTCAACGAACTGGCCGATCTGGTCGATATGAACCAGTCAGCGCTCTCGCAGCAGCTTTCAAAATTGCGAGCGCTCAAACTTGTGGACACAAGGCGTGATGCCCAGCAGGTCTACTACCGGCTGGCTTCGTCTAAAGTCGAGCGAATCCTGCAAACGCTCTACGGCATCTATTGCGATCCCGAGGCCAGAACGGCCAAGACAAGGTGACGGCGTAGGACGCCGACGATAGCAAAAGAGCGCCTCCTCAATAGTGGGTGTTGCGATGTAGCGGTCTCCCGCTACCAAAACTCATTAAACCCTCAACGCCCGCGCAACCTGGCCACAGGGGTTCATGAGATAGCGAAGCGTTTGTGGGCCTGCTGGTCGAGAGGACACCTCCACCGGCGTGCCAATAGGCAAGTCCGGCAAGGCAAGTCTGCACGACGGTCAGATCGGGACGCCAGCGGGCCAGTCCTGTCGCTTTTCACTTTGATCGGCCATGTCTTTGCCGCGTGCGACAAAGCGGCGCCAGCCGCCATAGGCCGAGATGTCGGTGGCCGCCGACAGGCCTGCTGTTTCGGCGAGAAATCCCTTCGCCAACGTTCCATCATCGAGCTCGATCGTGCCGATGCCGAGCGGCGGCGGGATGGCGGCGACGAAGCGGCCGAATGCAGCCGCATCAAGTCGCCAGACCTCGACGTCGATCCGCATGCCGCCATCGGCAACGCGGATCAGCCCGGGCTTCGGCACCAACTGGCCGGCCAGAGCATAGAGCTTGTAGGCGGCGGCGGTCCTGGTCGCGCGCCCGAACTGCGCGCCAAGCTGGTTGAGCTGGCCGTTGAGCGGCATGCCCGACAGATGCGCGCCGACCACCACTAGGTCGATCAGGCCGTCGCCACGCGGCTGGGCGGCTGGCTGCAGGCCGGGCTGTGGCCAGTCTGTGGCGCCGAGCGGAAGGCCGCTCGCCGCATGCAGGTCGCGGGCGAGCATCGCCGTCAGCGCATCGCAGCCGGCCGGCGCCAGCAAGGTGACGCTCATCGGCAGGCCGTCGCCGCGCTTGCCCGTCGGCACGGCGATGCCGCACATATCGAGCAGGTTGACGAAATTGGTATAGGTGCCGAGGCGGCTGTTGGTCTCGACGGGATCGGCCAGCACGGTAGCAGTGGTATAGTGCGTTGGGGCGGTCGGCACGCAGAACAGGTCGACCGAGGCGATGACCGGGGCGAGCTTCGCCTTATAGCCCTGCAACGCGTAGAGGCCGCGGAAGGCGTCCGCCGCCGACAGGTTCCTGGCGCCGCCGATGATCTTGCGCGTCACCGGATGCAAGGCGGCTTCATTGGCCTCCATGAAATCGCGGATCGCCGCATAGCGCTCGGCCACCCAGGCGCCCTCATAGAGCAGGTTGGCGGTGGCGTAGAAATCGCCGAAGGGGATTTCTACCAGCCGGCAGCCAAGCCGCGACAACATGGCAAGCGAAGCTTCGAATCCAGCTTGCATGGCCGTATCGCCGAAGAATTCGAGGTCCGCTTTTGCAGGCACGCCGACGGTCAGCACCGGCTGGAGCGTGGCGAGCGGCTGGACGGCGATGTCACGCGAATAAGGATCGGCAGCGTCCCGCGCGGCGGCAACGAAGAACACCCTATACGCATCATCGACGGTCAGCGCGAACACCGAGATGCAATCGAGCGTGCGGCAAGCCGGCACGACGCCGGCGGCCGACAGCGCGCCGACCGTCGGCTTCAGCCCGACGATGTTGTTGAGGCCGGCCGGAATGCGGCCGGAGCCGGCGGTGTCGGTGCCAAGCGCGAAGGAGACGATGCCGCGCGCCGTCGCGACCGCCGACCCCGAGGAGGAGCCGCCTGGCACAAGCGTCTCGTCGATGGCGTTGCGCGGGATCGGCCATGGCGTGCGCACGCCGACGAGGCCGGTGGCGAACTGGTCGAGATTGGTCTTGCCGACGACCAGCGCACCGGCCGCTTTCAGCCGCGCCACGACGGTGGCGTCTTTCTCGGGCCAATAGGTGTATTCGGCGCAGGCGGCCGTCGTGGGCAGGCCCGCGACGTCGATGTTGTCCTTGACGGCGAAGGGAATGCCCCAGAGCGGCTTTGTCGCCGGGTCGAACGGACCGAGTGCCGTGGCCTCGACAAGGAGATCCGCCTTGGCGGCGAGATGGATGAAAATGCCTGGGTCGTCGGCCGCTTCGATGCGGGTGTAGATCGTCGCGATCACATCACCAACGGCGAGGCCTCCCCGATAGGCTGCGTGCAGGCTCGCTATGTCGAACTGGATATCGCTCATTTCGTCTCCCCCAGAATGATCACCGGCAGGTCCCACTGGATCAGCACGACGCAACCGTCCTTCGTCCACACCGAATGCTCGGTGCCGACCGGGTTGAGGATGACGCTGCCGGCGGGATAGTCGCCGTTCTCGTCGCTCTGGGTGCCTTCCAGCACGACGATGGTTTCCAGCCCGGCATGCCGGTGTCGCGGCACGCTGGCGCCGGACCGATATTTCAGGATCGCGACCGACGGCTCGACCGGCCCGCCCTTCAGCAGCCAGTGCACGCTGATGCCGTCGCGGAAATGTTCGAACGCGAGATCGCGCCAGCCGCCGTCGAGCAGGCCGGCAAAGGCAAGATTAGGCATTGGCAATTCCCTCGAGCACCTGGTCGGTCGTTGCCGTCCAGCCGACGATGGCGCCCTGCGCCCGGATCATGGCTAGTGCCGCCGCCTTGAATTCGGGAAAGTAGCTTTCCGTCGCGTCCTCGGCGAGCAGGCACTCATAGCCGCGGTCGTTGGCTTCGCGCATCGTCGTCTGCACGCAGACTTCGGTCGTCACCCCGGCAAAGACGAGGTGCTGGGCGCCGAGCCGCTTGAGGTCGTCACCGAAGCTGGTCGCATAGAACGCGCCCTTGCCCGGCTTTTCGATCACGATCTCGCCGGGCAGCGGCGCAAGCGCGTCGAGGATCGCCGTACCCGGCTCGCCGGCGATCAGCACGCGGCCCATCGGGCCGGCATCGCCGATGCGGATCGATGGATTGCCGCGGTTGCGCTTGGCCGGCGGCAGGTCTGAAAGATCGGGCCTGTGGCACTCCATGGTGTGGATCACCGGCAGGCCGGCGGCGCGAAAGCCCTCGATCAGCCGCTTCACCGTCGGAACGATCGCCACGACCCGGCTGACGTCGTTGCCGAGGCTGGCGCCGAAGCCACCGGGCTCGGCAAAATCGCGCTGCATGTCGATGACGACCAGCGCCATGGTGCGCGGCTTGAAGGCAAATGGGAATGGCTGCGCTGCGATTTCAGCCATCAATGATGTCCCGCCATGTGCTCGCCGATCGTCTGCACGCTCGCCTGCGCGATCGATGTCTCGTAAACCAGCGCGCCGTCGGACATGACGAGGATGCGATCGGAGAGTTCGAGCAGTTCGTCGAGATCCTCCGACATCAAAAGCACGGCGGCACCGGCATTGCGCGCCTTCATGATGCGGGCGCGGATCTCGGCCACGGCCGAGAAGTCGAGACCGAAGCACGGGTTGGAGACGATTAGCAGATCGACCTCGCCGGTGAGCTCACGAGCGAGCACGGCGCGCTGCACATTGCCGCCCGACAGCGAGGCGATCGGCGAGGACAGCGATGCGGTCTTGACCTTGAACTGCTCGACCAGGCGGGCGCTGAATGTCCTGATGGCACCGGCACTGATCCAGCTCACCGGCTTGCCGTTGCCGTCGATATCGAAGGTGCGGAAGGAGATGTTCTCGGCCACGGTCATCTTCGGCGCGCAGGCGTTCTTCAGCGGCTCCTCCGGGATGAGGCGGACATTGAGCGCGCGCGCCTCGGCGCGCGTCGCCGCATAGGCGGTGCCGCGCACCAGGACTTCGCCGGTATCGCGCGGGCGCTGCCCGGCCAGCACTTCGAGGAATTCCTTCTGGCCGTTGCCGGAAATGCCGGCGATGCCGACGATCTCGCCCGAGCGCACGCCGAGATCCTCGATGCGGATCGACTTCAGTCCGGTGCGGTCCGGCGCCTTCAATGCCCTGACTTTCAGCACGATCTCGGCGTTCGGCTTCGTCTCAGCACGGCTGTCGAGAGCGGCGATCGGCTGGTCGCCGATCATCATCGCCGCCATCTGCCTGTGGTCGAGGTCGGCGACGCGGCCGGTGCCAGTCAGCCTGCCCTTGCGCAGCACGCTGACGTCGTCGGCGAAGGCCGTCACCTCATGGAACTTGTGCGAGATCATCAGCACGGTGAGGTCGCCCGCCTTGGTCATGGCGCGCACCAGACCCAGCACTTCCTGCGCCTCGGCGGGCGTGAGTACGGAAGTCGGCTCGTCCAGCACCAGGAAGGAGCGGCCGAGATAGAGCTGCTTGACGATCTCCAGCTTCTGCTTCTCGCCGGCGGCAAGCTCGGCCACCTTCACATCGAGCGGCAGTTTGAACGGCATCCGCTCCATGAACCGGGCAAGGCCGGCGCGCTCCTTGCGCCAGTCGATGACCCCAGGCACTTTTTCGCGCGAAATGACCAGGTTCTCGGCGCCGGTCAGCGACGGCACCAGCGTAAAATGTTGATAGACCATGCCGAGGCCGAGCGCGGAGGCATCCCTGGGGCCGGCGATCGCTGCCTCGCGGCCATCGACCAGCATGTCGCCTGATGTCGGGTGGTAGAAACCCATCATGCATTTGACCAGCGTCGACTTGCCGGCGCCGTTCTCGCCGAGCAGCGCGTGGAAGGAGCCGGCGGGAACCTTGACCGAAACATTGTCGAGTGCGGTGAAGGCGCCGAAGCGCATTGTCATGCCGATGGTCTCGACGCCAACCGCTTTCCTGGTCCCGCTCATGGCAATTTCCTCACGGTAGCTGTGCGACGAGCGAGGCTGCGCTCGACACCGCGCCGAAGACGCCGCCCTGCATCTTGATCATCTTGATGGCCGCCAGATGATTGCCGTAGTCGGTGGCGCCGCAGCAATCCTCCAGCATGACGCATTCGAAGCCGCGGTCGTTGGCCTCGCGCATGGTGGTGTGGACGCAGACATCGGTGGTGATGCCGGTGAGTACGATGTTGTCGATGCCGCGCTGGTTGAGGATGAGTTCCAGGTCGGTGGCGCAGAACGAGCCCTTGCCCGGCTTGTCGATGATCGGCTCGCCCTCGGCCGGGTAGAGGTCGGGGATGATGTCCCAGCCCGGCTCGCCGCGCACCAGGATGCGCCCGCAGGGACCGGGATCGCCGATGCCGGCATTGATGCGGCGCGAGCGCCAGCGCTTGTTGGCCGGCAGGTCGGCGAGGTCGGGCCGGTGGCCCTCGCGAGTGTGGATGATGGTGTAGCCCTTCTCGCGCATCGCCGACAGCACCGACTTGATCGGCTCGATCGGGGCGCGGACCAGCGACAGGTCGTAACCCATGTGGTCGACATAGCCGCCCGGCCCGCAGAAATCGGTCTGCATGTCGATGATGATCAGCGCGGTGTTGTCGGGCCTGAGATCGCCATTGTAGGGCCATGGATAGGGATCGGCCTCGATGTAGCGCTGCCCGGTTCTGGCGTTCATGGCAAAACCTCCGGTCTCATTTGGTGATCGACAGTTCGCCCGGCGCGCCGGCGAGCGACCGGCTCGGCGATGAGGTGGCGATCATGATGACGAGGGTGAGGATGTACGGGGCGGCGTAGAAGAGATAGTAGCCTTGCGTGACGCCGACCGACTGCAGCGCCGGCCCGAGCGCGCCGGCGCCACCGAACAGAAGCGCTGCGGCAAAGCAGCCGAGCGGGTTCCAGCGCGCGAAGATGACCAGCGCCACCGCCATCAGCCCTTGCCCCGAGGAGATGCCTTCGGTCCAGCTGCCGGGATAGTAGAGCGACAGATAGGCGCCGCCGATCCCTGCCAGCGCGCCGCCGACGCCGGTGGCGGCGAGCCGCACCGTATTCGGATTGAGGCCCATGGCGCGCGCGGCGTCGGAACTGTCGCCGACGACGCGCAGGATCAGGCCGGCGCGGGTGTTGCGGAAGGCCCACCACAGGAACACCGCCAGTGCGGCGCCGGTCAGGAACAGCACGTTGACGTCAAGCGCCGCCTGCACCTGCGGAATGTCGGACCAGGCGCCCAAGGGAATGGCCGGCAGGTCGGGCGCCGAAGGCTGGATGAAGGGCTTGCCGAAGAAGAAGGCCAGACCCGAACCGAACAGCATCAGGGCGATGCCGATGGCGATGTCGTTGACCTTCGGGAATTTGCAGATCCAGCCGTGGAACAGGCCGAAGCAGAGGCCGGCGAAGGCGGCGGCGACGAGGCCGAGCCAGGGCGAGCCTGTCTTCACCGCTACCGCGTAGGCGCTCATGGCGCCGAACACCAGCGTGCCTTCGAGGCCAAGGTTGATGCGGCCGGAGCGTTCGGTGATGGCTTCGCCGAGCGAGACGAAGATGAAGGGGGTAGAAACGCGGATGGCGCCGCCGAGTATGGCGAGCGGAACGCCCCAGAGGCCGATCCCGGAGTCGTCCATCAGCTGCTCCTTTGCCAGAGATCGGGGTTGAAGGCCTTGAAGCGGCCGTAGAGGGTCTCGCTGAACAGGATGACGATGAACAGCATGCCTTGCAGCACCAGAACGGTGGCGTCGGGAAGGTCCATGCGGCGCTGGATCAGTCCGCCGGACGCATCGATGCCGCCGAGCAGGAAAGCGACCGGTATGATGGCCAGCGGATTATGGCGCGCAAGGAAGGCCACGAGAATGCCGGTATAGCCATAGCCGGCGGCGAGCGAGGCGTTGGCGCTGCCCTGTACCGCCGCGACCTCCAGCATGCCGGCGAGACCTGCGAAGGCGCCGGCCAGGCCGGTGAAGCCGACGATCAGCGAGCCGACGGCAAGCCCCTGCACCTGGGCCGCCCGCACATTGCCGCCGGCGATGCGTGCGGCAAAGCCCCAGCGGGTCTTTTCGATCAGCACCCAGGACAGCACGCAGGCGACGACGCCGACGGCAAGGCCCCAATGCACCTCCATGCCGGGCATGTTGCCGATGCGGTAGATGTCCGCCAGCGGCTGGGTCGAGGGCTTGTTGAGCGAGGCTGGGTCGCGCAGCGGCCCTTCAACCAGCTGGTTCATCAGGGCAATCGCGATATAGGCCATCAGCAGGCTGGAAATGGTCTCGTTGACGGCGCGGTAATGGCGGAGCGCGCCGACGGCACCTATCCAGATGCCGCCGGCGGCCATGCCCGCCACGCCCATGACGAGGATGACAATGAGGGAGGGAGCGCCGCTGAGCGCGGTGCCGGCTGCCGCGGCGGCGACGCCGCCGAGCACGATGGCGCCCTCGCCGCCGATGACGACCAGCCCGAGCCGGGCCGGCAGCGCCACGCAGAGCGCCGCCAGCAATAGCGGTGCGGCGCGCGACAGGGAGTTCTGGACAGAGAACCACGAGCCGAAGCCGCCGCGCCACATCGTTTCATAGAGCTGGACCGGCGACTTGCCGACAGCCAGGATGAACAGGCTGAACAGCACCATGCCGACGACCAGTGCCGCGAGCGGAATGACGAAGGCTTCCACCCGCCTGGCGATCCATTCGAGCGCCGCCGGATAACCCCTGGCCCCGAACGTCGCCGGCGCGCCTGCCACCGTGTCTGTCATGTTGCCGTCTCCGTGCGGTTCAGGCGGTCGAGCCGACGACGCCATCGACGAGATAGTCCATGCTTTCGAGCTCGATGGCGGTCTCGGCGAAGGCCTGGCCTTCGGTGGCGACGACGGCGCCCTTGTTGCTCTTCAGCGGACCCTTGATGACGGAGAAGCCGCCCTTCATCATTTCGGCCAGCGTGGCGTCGAACTGCTTGCGCGCCGGCTCGGAGACGGCGGGACCGAGCGGGCTCATCTTGACGAACCCGTCGGCCAGTCCGCCGCGGGTGAAATTGGGCAGCGGCTTGCCGGCGATGAGGTCGTCGACGAACATCTTGTAGACCTTGGCCCAGTTCCATTCGGCGCCGGTGAGGTATTTCTCGGGTGCCAGCGGGCTCTGGTTCGCGTGGTAGCCGCAGACGAAGGCACCGCGGCCGGCGGCCGTCTCGACCACGACCTTGGGGCTGTCGACATGGCAGGTGATGACGTCAATGCCCTGGTCGACCAGTGCGTTGGTGGCCTCAGCCTCCTTGACCGCCAGCGACCACTCGCCGGTGAAGATCACCTGGCAGGTGATCGTCGGGTCGACCGAGCGCGCGCCGAGCAGGAAGGAGTTGATGTTGAGAAGCACCTGCGGGATCGGCTTGGCCGCGACGAACCCAAGCTTCTTCGACTTTGAGGTGTGGCCGGCGACGACGCCGTTGAGATACTGGCCCATGCCGATATAGCCGAAATAGGACCCGGCATTCATCGGATGCTTGTCCTTGTTCCACATGCCGCCGCAGTGGCGGAACTGCACGTCAGGGAATTTCGCGCACATGGCCAGCATGTGGGGGTCGAAATAGCCGAAGGAGGTCGGGAAAATCAGCGAGGCGCCGTCGAGATTGATCATCGACTCCATGGTTTTCTGGACGTCGACCGTCTCGGGGACGTTCTCCTCCTCGACGACGGTGATGCCCTCGATGCCCTTCAGCGCCGCCGCACCCTCGGCATGCGCCTGGTTGTAGCCGTAGTCGTCCTTCGGCCCCACATAGATGAAGCCGACGGTGGCGGCGGCGGCGAAGGCCCTGCTGATCGGAAAGGATGCCGAAGCCAGGCCGAGCGCGGCTCCAGCGGCGGAGGTCTTGAGCAGCTCGCGGCGGTTAAGCGTGAATCTCGCGGTCATATTGAATGCTCCCCTGTAGGACCCTTCTTCCGGGCCGGTTAACATGCCATCAAGAAAGTGCATGCAATCACTGTGCCAGTTTGTTTGGCGAAATTTATTGAACAAAATCAACCACAGCTCCAAAAGCTACTGCTCATGCAGCAGGCAATTGCATGCACTTTTTGCCTTGAAAACAGCCAATTTGACAGGCAGATTAAAATAAAGGCATAGAGAGGTATATTGAGTCGAAGACGCCGCTTCGACCGACGCCACGAGAAGACGGGACGGAGGAGATTTGTCGGGGAAGCGCAGCTTGATCAGGTCGGGCACGACCGTGGATCAGATGGTGAGGGCGATCGGCGACCGGATCGTCACCGGCTTTCTGCGCCCGGGCGAAAAGCTCGATGAAACCTCGCTCGCCGCCCGCTTCGACGTGTCACGCACTCCGGTTCGGGAGGCGCTCGGGCAGCTCAGCGCCATGGGCCTGGTCGAAAGGCGCCCCAACCGCGGCGCCATCGTCGCCGTGGTGACGCAGGAGCATCTGGCCTCGATGTTCGAGAGCATGGCCGAACTGGAAGCGATCTGCGCGCGCTTCTCGGCCGAGCGCATGACCAGCAGCGAGCGCCGGGCGCTCGAGGTCGAGCACCAGGCTTCGGCGCGGATGGTACGGCTAGGCGCCGAGGAGGACTACGAGTATTTCAACACCGAGTTCCACAGCCGGCTCTATCGCGGCGCCCACAACGCCCATATCTGCGAAATGACGGTGATGACGCGGAGCCGGCTGGCGCCGTTCCGCCGTGCCCAGTTCATGCTGCCGGGGCGCCTCGCCAAGTCCTGGCAGGAGCACGACGCCATCGTCACCGCGATCATGCGCGGCGATGGCAATGCGGCAGGCCAGGCTGCCAGGGATCACGTGTCCATCGTCAGCGAAGCGAGCGCCGTGTTTGCCGTTGGCGACCAAACAAGAGCCGCGCCACAACACCAGTGATGTTCTTCCGAGAAGGGTGTCTGATTGCGGTTTCGGTGCTCTGGATTGCACTCCAGGCAACATCCCATCGGAGCGGTCTCCTACGCCTTCTTTAGAAATTCCGTTCGCAGCACCAGATTTTTGACCTTTTCGGCCCGACACTCGACCTCATCTTCGTTGCCCGTGAGGTGGATGTTCTTGATCAATGTTCCGCGTTTCAAAGTGACGGACGTGCCCTTGACTTTGAGATCCTTGATGAGCGTGACGGAATCTCCGTCACTCAAAGGGGTGCCATTGCTGTCCTTGACTTTCATGATTTCGCTTCCTGCCGTTGTGCATTCAGCCCGTTGAGGAGATCGGCGAGTTCCTCGGCATCGTGCTGGTTCATTCCAACAATGGTACGGCTGCCCATCTCGGCGGGCCGCCCGGTAAGGGCATCGTCGACGGTCCAGGTGCCGCCCGGCTCCCGGCAAGGTTTGTAGCGTTGAATCATGCATGCACGATAATCGCGCCAGTTTGCCATGCCAAGGGTGGGTTAATATTTTTCGGTTTGTATTGATGTTTTGAACATCAATGATACGATCCGGATTATCATTTCTCACACTCAGACACTGAAGCCTCGATTCCGCGCGGGAGGCAAGGTTCGCTCATGATCGTGTATCTGCGCCGGTTGACCGGAAAGGAGCGGAGCGAAAGAACCGACCGGCACCTCGCTCGCTTTCTGACCTTCATCGCAGGTGCCGCCAATGCCGGCGGCTTTCTGGCGGTTCAGCAATATACGTCCCACATGTCAGGCATCGTGTCCTCGATGGCTGATCATCTGGCACTCGGCAATGTCGAACTGGTGCTTTCCGGATTGGGAGCCTTCTTGTCGTTTGTTGCCGGGGCCGCCTGCTCGGCGGTCTTGGTCAACTGGGGAAGGCGGCAGGGTCTGCAGAGCGAATACGCGTTTCCGCTTGTCCTGGAAGCGATCCTGCTGATCTGTTTCGGTCTGCTCGGCAGCCATCTTGCACGTCACGAAGCGCTGTTCGTGCCTATGACCGTGATGCTGCTTACCTTCATCATGGGGTTGCAGAACGCCATCATCACCAAGCTGTCGGAAGCCAGAATCCGGACGACGCATGTCACTGGCCTGGTGACCGACATGGGCATCGAAATCGGCAAGCTGCTTTATTGGAACATCTCGGGGAATGACTCCGACGGACTGTTCGTGAAGGCGGATCGAAAAAAGCTGAGACTGCTCGCGTCGCTTGTAGCATTGTTCTTTATCGGCGGCGTCATCGGCGCAGTGGGTTTCAAGCACGTCGGCTTTGCCGCAACGCTGTTTCTCGCAGCCATCCTCCTCGTTCTGGCCACCATGCCAGTCCTGGAGGATGTCTCCGTTCGCATGAGGCGGCTCCTGCAGTAGCTCGGCAGTCCTGCCTCAGGACCACGACAAGACTAGGCCAAGGGATGCCTCGCCGCTAAGCGTTGTGCCGCCCCTCGTGAGGGGAGCGATACCTCCACCATTGCAGCTCGCCTCGCAGATGCGTCACGCATCATTATTTGAATGCTCCCCATTTTAATATATGCTCCAACGCCCAGAGATAATACCTCAAAGCTGACAAAGGGGGTGCGACCGTGATAACTGCTCCACAGTTGCGTGCCGCAAGGGCGCTCCTTGGTATCGACCAGCGCAGGCTTGCCGAATTGTCTGGCCTTTCCGTGCCGACAATTCAACGCATGGAGGCCAGTGAGTCGATTATCCGGGGCAACGTCGATTCCCTCATGAAGTTGATCGGAGCACTTGACCTCGCCGGCGTCGAATTGATCGCCGATGGCGCCTCAAGCCAGATCGGCGGGCGCGGCGTGCGGCTGAAGGCAGACTTTGATCCTGCCAAGGTTCTTGGCCGGGCAGATGCGGATGCCAAATTCCCTGTGAGGAGCGTGGCGTGATTCCGGAGGCCGCGGTCCTTCTGTGGAGCGTCGCCGCGCTCCTGGGGACCGCGGTGCTTGCGGTTTCGGAAAGCCGCAGGGCGGGACCGGCAACACGCCTGATCTATAGCTTGACGCTAGGCATATCGGCGGCCGTGCTCCTGGTTCTCGCGAGCCGCATCGCCGATGATCCCGTCACCCCGTCGACCGCCGTTTTGCCGCTTGGATTGCCATGGATCGGCGCGCATTTCCGTCTGGATGCGCTCTCGACTTTCTTCCTCGTCATCGTCAACTTCGGCGGCGCCATGGCCAGTCTTTACGGCCTCGGCTACGGCAGGCATGAGTCTGTGCCACATCGGGTGCTGCCGTTCTTCCCGGCCTTCCTCGCCGGAATGAATCTTGTCGTGCTCGCGGACGATGCCTTCACTTTCCTGCTTTCCTGGGAATTCATGTCGCTCGCTTCCTGGGCGCTCGTCATGGCGCATCATCGCGACCAGGACAATGCGCGGGCGGGCTACATCTATCTCGTGATGGCGAGCTTCGGCACGCTCGCGCTGCTGCTTGCGTTCGGCCTGTTGGCTGGCCCAGGCGGAAACTACACGTTCGAGGCGATGCGTACCGCCTCATCCACCCCGCTCGTCACTGCTTTCGTCCTGGCTCTCATGCTGTTGGGCGCCGGCTCCAAGGCTGGACTTGTTCCGCTCCACGTTTGGCTGCCGCTCGCTCACCCGGCCGCGCCAAGCCACGTCTCGGCTCTCATGAGCGGCGTCATGACCAAGGTCGCCGTCTATGGCTTCATTCGCGTTATTTTCGATCTTCTCGGTGAGCCGCCATGGTGGTCGGGCGTCGTCGTCCTTTTCTTCGGCGGCCTGACGGCGGTTCTCGGCATCCTCTACGCGCTGATGGAAAAGGACCTGAAGCGGCTTCTTGCCTACAGCACCATCGAAAACGTCGGCGTCATCTTCGTGAGCCTTGGCCTCGCTCTGGCCTTCAAAGCGAACGCCATGCCATCGGCTGCCGCACTGGCGCTCACCGCTGCGCTGTTCCACGTCCTCAACCATTCCTTTTTCAAGAGCCTGCTGTTTTTCGGTGCGGGCGCGGTGCTGACGGCAACTGGCGAGCGGGACATGGAGAAGCTGGGCGGCCTCATCTCTCGCATGCCCCTCACAAGTTTCGCCTTTCTGGTCGGCTGCGTGGCGATCTCGGCCCTTCCACCCTTCAACGGGTTCGTCTCGGAATGGCTGGCCTTTCAGGCGATATTACAAAGCCCCGATCTGCCGCAATGGGGCTTGAAGGTCATGGTGCCCGCCGTTGGCGGTCTGCTGGCGCTGTCAGCGGCACTGGCCTCAGCCTGCTTCGTAAAGGCGTTCGGGATCACATTCCTCGGCCGGCCACGCTCGGCCGCGGTGGAACTGGCGCACGAGGTCGACCGCTACTCGCTGGCGGCAATGTTCATTCTCGCCGCACTTTGTCTGCTTGCCGGCATTCTGCCGGGTCTTGTCATAGACGGCCTATCCTCGGTGACACTACCGCTGATTGGCAGCCGGATGCCTGTGCAGATGGCGCAACCTTGGCTGTCGATCGTGCCGATTGCAGCGAGCCGCAGTTCCTACAACGGCCTGCTGGTGTTCCTGTTCATCGCCTTTTCCGCATCCGCGGCGGCATATGTAATCCACCGCTTCGCGTCGCATGCACTGCGTCGGGGTCCAGCCTGGGGTTGTGGCTTCCCGGATGTCATCCCCGCCTCGCAGTACACGGCCGTCAGCTTCGCGCAGCCTATCCGTCGCGTGTTCGGCACGTTCGTATTCCGTGCAAGGGAAAGGGTCGAAATGGTGGCGCCTGGCGAAACCGGGCCGGCGCGTTTGCATGTCGAAATGCATGATGTGATCTGGGAGACGCTCTATCAGCCGATCGCCAGGGCCGTCGATTTTGCGACCGACCGCCTCAACCATCTGCAGTTCCTGACGATCCGGCGCTACCTGACCCTCGTTTTCCTCTTTCTCATTGTCCTGCTGCTGGTGCTCGCACTATGGCCATGATCCTTGAGTTGGCCGTTCAAGGCGCGCAGATGGCGCTGGTGCTATTGCTGGCGCCGCTCCTGACTGGCTTCGTGCGCAAGGTGAAGGCACGACTCTTGCGCCGCCAGGGTCCTTCCCTGGTCCAACCCTACCGCGATCTGCTGCGGCTGATGCGCAAGGAAGTCGTTCTGGCGGACAACGCGTCCTGGCTGTTTCGCGTGACACCCTATTTGATCTTTGCCTCCACCTGGGTCGCCGCCGCGCTTATCCCGACATTCGCTACCGGCCTCACCTTCAGTTGGACCACCGATCTGATAGCCATCGTCGCGCTGCTTGGAAGCGCTCGGTTCTTCCTGGCGCTGGCGGGGATGGACGTCGGCACGAGCTTTGGCGGCATAGGTTCGAGCCGCGAGGTCATGATCGCTTCGCTGGGCGAGCCCGCCATGCTGCTGATCGTGTTCAGCCTGGCGCTCGTTGCCGGAGCGACGCAGTTGTCCACGGTCGCCGCCTTCATGGGCTCGCCGCAGGTTGGGCTGCGGGTATCGCTCGGCATGTCGCTCATTGCTCTCGTGATGGTGGCGGTCGCCGAAAACGCGCGCATTCCGGTGGACAATCCAGCGACCCACCTGGAACTCACCATGGTCCATGAGGCGATGGTCTTGGAATATTCCGGTCGCCATCTGGCGATGATCGAGTTTGCCGCGTTCCTCAAGCTCCTGCTCTATGTGTCGCTGATTTCCTGCGTCTTCCTGCCTTGGGGAGCGGCGACCACCGGTGCAGGACTGCAATCCCTTGCCGCGGGTGTCGTCACCTATATCGGCAAACTTACCGTCTGCGGGGTGCTGCTCGCCGTGTTCGAGACAGCCATCGCCAAGATGCGCGTCTTCCGTGTTCCGGATTTCCTGGGCGCGGCGTTGATGCTTGCCTTGCTCGCCACGCTCCTCCGGTTTGTCTCCCGGAGCCTGTGATGACCGGTCTCACCTTCGATATCGCTCATCTGCTCGCCGGCGGCCTCGTCCTGGTCAGCTTCATGATGCTGTACCAGGACCGTCTCTTTGCGCTGATCAATGTTTTTGCGCTTCATGCAATCGTGCTCGCCATGTCCGTGGCTTGGCAGGCCTACATCCAGGACGCCCATCATCTCTACGTCACGGCGGCAATCGCGCTTATCTTCAAGGCGATCGTCATTCCCGTCGGGCTTCATCGCATCATTCAGCGGCTCGGCATCCATCGCGATATCGAGACAGCCGTCGGGATCGGTCCGACCATGCTTGCCGGAATAGGTCTGGTGGCCCTGTCCATGGTCCTGATGTTGCGGGTAACACCCGAAGCCGACCCCCTCGCCCGTGAGGATCTGGCCTTCGCGCTGTCCATCATTTTGCTGGGGCTGCTGGTGATGGTCACCCGCCGGAATGCCGTCAGCCAGGTTGTCGGGTTCATGTCGCTCGAGAACGGTCTGGTCCTTGCCGCCACGGGGGCAAAGGGCATGCCGCTGGTCGTCGAGATCAGCGTTGCCTTCTCGATCCTTATCGCCTTCATCGTCATCGGGGTCTTCCTGTTCCGCATCCGCGAGAGGTTCGACTCGGTGGATGTCGGTGCCCTCGACGATTACCGGGGAGAGCACCGTTGACCGTGTTTTCCCTCGATGCGGTGGCCGCCATTTTGCTGATACCGGTCATCTCGGCCGCGCTTCTGGCGGTGCTGCCGAACTACCGGATATCGGCAGGCCTCAATGTCGCCGCGAGCTTGCTGACCTTGCTCGCTGCAATGTCGCTGTTGGTCACGGATCGGCTGCAGCCAGGTCAATACCTGCTCGTCGACGATCTCAATGTCGTTTTCATCGTGCTCAACACATTCGTCGGTTTCACGACCAGCGTCTTCAGCGCCTCCTATATTGCGCATGAGTTGGATACCGGGCGACTGACCGCGGCCAATCTGCGATTCTACCACGCGATGTACCAGATCATGATGTTCGGCATGAACCTGGCGTTCGTGTCGAACAACATCGGCTTGATGTGGGTAGCGGTGGAGCTTGCCACGCTGACCACCGTGCTCATGGTCGGCATCTATCGCACGCACGAAGCGCTGGAGGCCGCCTGGAAATATTTCATTCTGGGCAGCGTCGGCATCGCGCTCGCGCTGTTTGGCACCATCCTCGTCTACATGGCCGCACAGCCGGTTGTTGGCGAGGGCACGAATGCCATGGTCTGGACGGTGCTCATCGCTCACGCCGCGCGCTTCGATCCGGCTCTGCTCAATGTCGCCTTCGTCTTCCTGCTGCTCGGCTACGGGACCAAGGTCGGCCTTGCGCCCTTGCATGCCTGGCTGCCAGACGCGCATGCCGAGGGTCCAACGCCGATTTCCGCGGTGCTGTCGGGCTTGCTGTTAAACGTCGCCCTCTATGCCGTGCTGCGCTTCAAGCTGTTGCTCGCGGCAAGCCCTGAAGCGATCGCGCCTGGGCCGCTGATGATCACGATGGGGCTGACGTCGCTTGTTTTCGCGGCCTTCATGCTCTATCGCCGCCGCGACATAAAACGCCTGTTCGCGTACTCCTCGATCGAGCACATGGGCATCATCGTGTTCGCCTTCGGCATGGGTGGCCCGCTCGCCAATTTTGCCGGACTGCTGCATATGGTCATGCATAGCCTGACCAAGTCGGCGATCTTTTTCACGGTCGGCCACATTGCCCAAGTCAAGGGGACACAGAACATCGCCGAGATCCGGGGGCTGACGGAGACACATCCGGCGCTTGGCTGGGCGCTCGTCATCGGTGTCGTTGCCATTGCCGGCCTGCCTCCGCTCGGCATCTTCATGAGCGAATTCCTGGTCGTGAGTTCGACATTTGCAAGACACCCGCTGCTGGCGATGCCGTTGGTGTTCGGGATTCTGCTCGCTTTCGGAGCCCTGCTGCTTCGACTAACCGGCGTCGCTTTCGGCGAACCGCGCGGCAGCACAGCACCCGCCGAGGCGTCCTACATTCCGATGTATTCCCATTTGGCGTTGGTGTTTGCCGCCGGCATCTACCTGCCGCCACCGCTGGTCACCTGGTTCCAGCATGTCGCAGCTATCCTGGGGTGAGCGGAGGAGAGAAAGAGCATGCCCGCGCTGATCGACCTTATCCTTGCTGGCCAACGTGTCGAAAATCATTTCCCATGGTCGCGCGCTGTGGTGACTTCGAAAAAATGGGACTTTGCCATCGAGCAATTGGCCGAGGGCCACTGGAGCCTGCTCGGCCTATGGGGTGAGCCAGGCGCCGTCCACATGGCACTTCATGACGAAAATGCCGGGGACATCGGCGTTGTCAGCCTGGAGTGCCCGAATCGCCGCTACCCATCGGTCGGCCGGCTGCATCCGCCCGCCTTGCGGCTCGAACGCGCGGCCGCTGACCTGTTCGGCCTTCTGCCGCAAGGCGCGCCTGATACGAGACCGTGGCTTGATCATGGCTATTGGGGTCTCAGCCATCCGTTGAGTACCCGCGTCCGGACGCCGGCTGCGACAGCCTCCCCCTACCCTTTCCTGTCGGCCGAGGGAGAGAGCCTGCATCAGATACCGGTCGGACCCGTGCATGCCGGGATCATCGAGCCGGGGCATTTTCGATTTACAGCGAGTGGCGAAACGGTCGTCCGGCTGGAGGAGCGCCTCGGATACGCACACAAAGGCATAGAAGGCTTGATGGCGGGCTCCGATATCGACCGTGCAGCCAACCTAGCGGGCAGAACCTCCGGCGACAGCACCGTGGCATACTCCCTCGCTTTCGCGCGCGCGGTCGAAGCGGCGTTGGGTGTCGAGGTTCCCCCACGCGCGATCTGGCTGCGAGCGCTCATGGCCGAGCTGGAGCGCCTGGCCAACCATCTGGGCGACATCGGCGCTATCTGCAATGATGCCGCCTTCGCGCTCATGCATGCCCACTGTGGGGTGCTGCGTGAGCGCGTATTGCGGGCAAGCGATGCTGCCTTCGGCCATCGTCTGATGCGCGACCGCATCGTGCCGGGAGGCGTGGCAGCCAACCTGAGCGATGACGGAGCAACAGCGCTTTGGTCCCTGATCGCAGAGATCAGGCAGCGGTTTCCCGCACTGGTCGAGCTCTACGACAACACCGCGTCGCTGCAGGATCGGACAGTCGCAACCGGCCGGCTGAAGGTGGAACTTGCTCGACAATATCGGGCCGGAGGGTATGTCGGCCGGGCCTCCGGCCGGGATTTCGATGCGCGGCGAAGTCTCGCCTACCCCCCCTATGACACGCTTAACTTCGATGTGCCTCTCCTCCAGGAAGGCGACGTGAACGCCCGTGTCTGGATTCGCATCCGCGAGGTCGAACAGGGCTTGTCCCTGGTCGAGCAGATCCTGCGACAACTGCCGGATGGACCGACCCGCGTCGAGGTCCCACAGACAGGCGGGCCGCATGAAGGCATGGCGCTGGTCGAAGGTTTCCGGGGCGACATTCTGGCCTGGCTGCGCATCGGCAAAAGCGGCCTGATCGAGCGTTGTCACCTGCGCGATCCCTCTTGGTTTCAATGGCCGCTGCTTGAAGCCGCTATCGAAGGAAACATCGTTGCCGACTTTCCGCTGTGCAACAAATCGTTCAACTGCTCTTATTCGGGCCATGATCTCTGAAGGCACGCTGCCATGCGCAAGCTTCTTTTTGAAAGCCTGATACGCCGCCCTCTTACCGAGCGTCCGCCGTGGGCAAGCGGCGCGGCGGTCGACGAACTCGCACGCGCGCTCGATGGGGCCGCTCGCAAACGATTGGGGCGAAGCCTGTCGATCCGGGCGGTCGATGCCGGTTCCTGCAACGGCTGCGAACTTGAGATGCACGCGCTGAACAACGCCTTCTATGACATCGAGCGTTTTGGAATCCGGTTCGTCGCCTCGCCGCGCCATGCCGATGTACTGCTCGTCACCGGACCGGTCACAAAAAACATGCGAGAGGCATTGAAGCGGACCTACGACGCAACACCCAACCCAAAATGGGTGGTCGCACTTGGAGATTGCGCAGGCAATGGCGGCTGTTTTGCGGGCAGCTACGCCGTGATGCGCGGCGTATCGGAGGCCTTGCCCGTCGATCTGCACATTCCAGGTTGTCCGCCACCGCCAATCGAAATTTTGAAAGGCCTGCTCACTTTGCTTGAGGGGGTGAATTCGAAGACCGGTGACGTCCGAAGCTGACACCGCGCCCAGCAGTGCCGTTGGCCGCCCGGTGAATTCGACTTCGATCCAGCCGATCCTCGATGGATCTCGAAACACCTCAACGGTTTCGATCAAGTGCTTTCGAGCTTCTGTGACCACCTTCACAGACCGCCAGGAGATTTCCAGACAGAAGTGTGACCCAGCGGAACTGGCCACCTTCGATCGGCCTTCCGCCAATTTAGAATTTGTTTCCAACCTGGGGCGAACAGATGCGGGTCTCGTTTGCGTGCGGCTCGTTTCTCGCCGCGGCTTTTACCTCCGCCGATGGCACCGACGGATACCTACGTCCTTGTCACGACCATCTTCGACGCTGCCGTCGACACCAAATTGGAGCTTTGCCCAATGCAAGGCACTGGCCCACGGCCGTGCCGAGATCGTCGTGCGGATCGCACGCGCCGATCTTGGCGGTCTGAACAAGGCGGTCGGCACGGATATGCCGGGCGCACTGCCGTCTGCACGTTTATAGGTGTACCTCCAACCGTGCGTGCAGACGGCCCTCTACAAATAGTGCTGGTCGGGAGATCAATCCGTCGAGCGGCAAAACACGCGGTTGCAGGTGCCGATGTTTGGAGATCGTGACTGCCGCATCCTTCGTGTCAGTCAAAGAGTCGAGAAAGAGATCATTCGCGGGCTGGGTTTCTCGTACAGCCACTGGTTGAGCTGTTCGGCCGCGATTCAGGAAGGGCGCTGGGGCGAGAGGGGATCGGGCTTTCCGGTCCCCTTTCTGCTGTCAGAAGGGGCACGATTCGAAATGACATTTGCTTTGATCGATCACCCGGTTGTCATACAATCAATCCGGTCACGACAACACCGGGAAGCCTTCATGCCAGCCGCCAGTGCGAACGCCAGACAGGATCTGCCGCACCTGGCGCGCATCGATCCGAGCCAATTCGACCTCCTTTTCAGCGGCTGCAAGCTCGAACGCTATGCCGCCGGCCAGCATCTGTTCCTCCAGGAAGACGCTGCCGACCGTATCTTCGGTGTGATGAGCGGCACAGTGGAGATCTCGATCTATTCGCCGGATGGCCAGAAGCTGGTCGCGAATATCGAGCTGTCGCGCAGCTTGGTCGGAGAGATCGGCGCGCTCGATGGGCGCCCGCGCACGGCCACGGCGATATGCCTCACAGCATGCGAGCTGGTTTCGCTCAGCCGGATACATCTGTTTGATCGAATTGAGAAAAACCCATCCCTGGCGCGTGCCATGATCGAACTGTTGTGTGCAAGGTTGCGCTGGGTCAGCGGCGAGCTCGGTGACCAGGCTTTTTTCGGTATCGAGGCGAGGCTGGCAAAACGACTGGTCTTTCTGGAGGGTGTCATGGCCGACGGCGCGGGCTGGATATCGATCTCGCAATCCGAACTGGGTGAATTCCTTGGCGTCACCAGAGAGTCGATCAACAAGACACTCAACGATTGGCGCAACCGGCGGGTCATCGCCATCAGGCGCGGCGGCCTGCGCATATCCGACGCTGGCGCGCTTCGTCGTATCGCCGAGTCGCAAGACGACTACTGACGGCGCCCACAATCGAAGTGCCGGGAGATCAGAGCCGCGAAATCAGAAACCGCAATGCCGACCTGCTCGGCATGAAGAAATAGCCGCCCCCCCGGGTGGTCACGAATTGCGGGATACCTTTCAGCACCGTCACCTTTTCCCAGGATGGTATGGTGAACCTGCCATTGCCGTCGCGCGAGCCGATCGTCGGATCCTTTTCGGCCACGAGCCCCTGGAATGAGGTCGATGATACCCAGGTCTGCTGGATGAATTCGTACTGCCGCTCGATATCCGCATTGAGGCACATGAAGAGCAGTCCTTTTTCGACCTTGCCCCCCTTCTTGCCCTGTTTTTCGTAGCTGCGACCGACCCGGATGATCCGATGGCGCTTGCCGATCCTGATCTGCGTTTCACGGTCCTCACCCAGCGAATCGCGAGGATTCGACCGCCGGACATGAGCACCCAGCGGGCAGCGGTGCCCTTGGGGATCCTCGGTGCCAAAAGCAAAGTCATTATCGGCACCGCGCCCCGGCCGGCCGTCGGGATTGCGCACCAGCGAGCTGCCATCGGGCCAGCGGCCAAGCATCTTGGCGGCAACCCAACGCGGGGTAATGGCGGGGTCGTCGGTTTCGCTGGCCGCCTGTACCGCCGCCGCCTTGCAATACGCGTTGAAAGTATCGACGTGCTGCTCGAACTGGCGCATGACGAGGAAGGTTCCGTTGCGGCCGAAGTCGCGGCGCGGCGGCGGCAGGCCTGGTATCTGCCGGTTGCGGCGCACCGCCGAGAGGATACCGGTCCGGTCGAGCGACGCCTCGACAGAGGGCGATGCCGGATAGAAACCGTGCTCGTCGCGATAGCCGAACAGAAACTCGCCGGGCGCGACAAGATGCATGGGTGCCGCCCCAACGTTGGCGCGGGCGGTTCCCCTGACGATCGGCTGTGAGACGCCGTCGACGAAGCCAAAGTGCTCGACGGCGCGCTTGCCGTCGCGCTTGGTCGCGAGCGGCAGCTCCGAGACGAGGTCCATCCCCGCCGCCGTCAGCTTTGCCTTTGCGGTGCCGACCTCGACCTTCAATCGCTCCGGGCTTTCCGCATAGCAGACGACCACCGCGTCAACCGGCTTTTGCGGCGAACCCCATTGCCACTTCTGAGGCACGCTTTCGCCGAGATCGTCGAGGATGCGGCTGCGCTCGGGATTGCCCATGCCGTGGCGAAAGGCGACGGGAAATGTGTCGAGCGGATTGTCATCGACGCTGCCGTCCAGTCCGAGACGACGAAGGCCATCGGGACCGAACGCAACGGTCATCGCCCGCCCCGCCGGCACGCCGTCGCCGAAGCTGGTCTGCTCGACAACGAATTCCAGCCAGGCCCTGCGCCTGCCCCTGGAAAGGTTTTCCGGTATGGCCATCGCCAGCATATGGGCATGCCCCAACGATCCGAACGGACCGAAGAACAACGACTGGATCTCACCGGTCTCCAATTGTTCGACGGGCAACGGGTCGGGCGCTGCTGGTCCGACGTCCGCCTTCCTGGCCTGCGGGCGCGGCAGGGAGCCGAACAGGCTCAGCCAGTCACGCGCCCCACTGCCGGTCACGGTGGCGATGCCGTGCCTGATCCTGGAATTGGCGCGAATGCGCAATGTGTTGAGAGCAGGATAGGCCGAATACCAGAACAGGGTGGGCACCTGCTGGCGGCGCGCCCAGCGCTTGAAACGGTCGCCGTCGCGGGCGCCATCGAGGAAAAGCCAGCGTGTGCGAGGATAACCCTCGGTGTTGCTCCATACGCCCGTCAGGCCGGCGGCGGCCTTGGCGATGAAATCCTCGAGATAGCTTTCCCAGCTGCCGCCATAGTTGGAGAAGAACATCAGCCTGTTGGTGCCGGGCAACAGCACCCATCGGGCAAAATGGATGGTGTTGATGGTGGCAAGGAACCCCGGCCTGAAGACCTTCTGCGCCGAGATCGAGATCAGGTAGAACGACAGCCTGAGCGCCAGCCTCCGCAATATGCCGACCTTCATGCTCGAAATCGCCGTGAGATGGTTCTGGGCTTGCCCAGGCTGGTCTTCGCGGGCCAGAATCTTGTCGAGATCGCCGAGATCGACCGGCGTGCTGTGCGGCAGATCAATGTCTTCGAGGCGACGCAAGGCGAGAAAGCACAGACCGAGGATCACCGCCGCCAGCGCCAGGATTCCGAGCACGGCCAATAGAAGCGCAGTGCCGGCTATGGCAATGGTGCCTAGTGTGAGACCGGGCGGATCGCCGAACACCAGCACATAGGTCATCCACCAGAAGGCGAGCACCAGCACGGCGACTGCGGCCAGCACGGCCGGCGCCAGCAGCGTGGTTGTTATGGCTTGCCACCATTTCCCGGGGGGCCGTTCGAGCAAGCTTTCGGCAGGCTCGAATGCCCAGTCGAATTTTCCCAGGGACCGAACATGCCGACGGGCTTCCTCAAGCGCGGCCGCCGCTCCGCCCTTGGTGGCGCACGGCTGTTCGACCAGCAGGCGAACTGCATCGGCAAGTTCGGCTTCCGCCAGGATGCGCTGCACCGAATGGCCCGGTGTACCGGAAAAAACCAGTCCGGCGTTGCTGCCGAAAGATGGTGAAATCTCGACATTGTGCTTGCGCAGGAATGCGTCCAAGGCGAGGCCGTCAGGCAGGTCACAGACGTCCTTCAGGATTGGCCGCAGCCTGTCCCCGATGGCATGCGCAACAGCATTGATGACATCCTCGGTGCTGCCGTCGCCGGATACCTCCAGGACAAGCGCTCCTTTCCCATCGGCGGGGGCATTGCCCGCCTCGCCGGTTGGAACAACAGCCAGGCTGGCGAAATGGATGATGCCGGTGGCATTGAGCGCGGCACGAATCTCGTCGCTGGCAGGGTTGCCGAACCCGGCGACCTCTTCGCGGATGGCGTCCAGCGACGCAGGCAGGGTGATCGGGCACACCACCGTCGCCATCGAATGGGTGACCGTGCGGCAAAGAGCGGGCGGCTCGAAATCGACCTTCAGGCTGTCCGGATAGGCGCCGATATGTGTCATCCTGCCGGCCTTGCCGCGCGCGCGGCGGACATTGTTCTTCTGGAACAGGGCGCGAACGCTTTCGCCAATCTGGATCCTGGCGATTTCGGCGCCGATGCATTGATGAATGCCGTAACCGAAGACCAGGTAATCGCGATGCGGGCGCGACGTGTCAAAGTGATTGGGGCTTTGCACGGCCTCGGGATCGAACATCGCCGACAGCGTTGCCGGCATGACCACCGTTCCGGCCTTCACCAGGCGCTCGCGGCGCGTGCCCATGGCGATGGTTGCGTCGCGCGCGGTGTAACGCCAGGGACCAATCCAGATGGGCTTGAAGCGCATGGCTTCCAAAATGGCTCTGTCCAGGCTGCCTGTGTCGTTCTTGGCCAAGGCTGCATCGATGGCCTGCCGCGCATCGGCGCGGGACAGGATCACGTCGAGGCAGTTGCCGCCGGCGAGCACATTGGTCGGGACAAAGCCGGCGATCATGCCAAGCATGATCGAATGAATGTCGGGAAGCGAGAGGCGATCCTGATCCATGAGATCGACAAGCCTTGCCAGCGGCAGCCGATCCTTGGTCCCCTTCCTCTCGCGGATCGCATCAATGGAGCGGTCGATCACCCTGATCAGCCGATCGCCAGCCACCACCGCGAGCTGACGCGTGGTGGGGCTTGCCGTCGGGTCCGAAAAAAACAGCGCACTCAACGCTATGGCCCAATCGGCAAACTCGGATTCATCGTCGATCTCGAGGCCGAAGTAATCGCGGCAGATGCGCACCGGAACGATCTTTATCAGATCCGCTATCGCATCGAAGCCGGGGCTTGCGCGCATCATTATTTCTTGTGAATGCCTCGCGGCGATCGGCCTGACCAGGGCCTCGACTTCTCCCGGTGGGAAAGCGCCCAGCACTGACGATTTCATGCGCCGGTAATCGGCGCCGTCCTGCATGCCGAGAATGAAGTTCGATCCGCGTGCCAGTTCGGCCATTTCCGGCCCGTAAGGCGTCTCGAATTCGTCGCCGCGCTCCAGTATCTCACGGACGTCCGCATTCCTGGTTACGAGCAGGAAGTTGCCGATGGCGAGATTGGGCCAGAACCTGCGCAGCAGCGCCAGCATCCAGCGCGGATCATTGAAGAGAACGCCGATGATGCGCGACATGATGCCCTTGGAGCGGAGTCGCTCCAGATCGAATGGCGGCATTTCGGTTAGTGGGCGCTGGTTTTCTTGTCCGGCCCGGACGGCGTCGAAATACTTTAAACGGATCATGCGCGTTCAAGCCCCCCGGCTGTCCACGTCATTGCGATGCCGGCTAACCCATGGCTAGGTTTGCAGCCTTCTCGCGTATGTGAATACTTTCACAGTTGTCGGCATTCGGCACCTCAATTAATCGTCGCTCACGGCGGATTTGAAATTGGCGATGAGAAATTCGTTTGCCGCTTTGTCCACGAACGGTATCCAGCGCACCCTCTGCTCCGAAAAATCCGGATGTCGTGTCATAAGTATAGCATGCTCCCGCATGGCCTCTTGCTTGCGCCCGCTCTTCGCCAGGGCGCCGATCTTCAGAAACCGGGAATAGAAATAGCCGGGCGACAGATCGAGCGATCGGTCCGCGGTAGAGATCGCCGATGGCCAATCCTCTAGGAAACTGTAAGCTGCGGCCAATTCCCCCAGATTGTGGAACCGGTAGAGGTCAAACGGGCTCAACCGCTCCGTCTCGACGAAGAACGGTATTGCACCGGCGGCATCGCCCAGCAGCAGGCGCGCGCTGCCCATCGCCGAGTGCGCAAAGGCGAAGCTTGGATTGATGTGAAGCGCTTCCTCGAGATGATCGACCGCCGATGCGGGCCGCCCTCTCATGATGTCCATGACGCCGAGATGAGCGTGCGGGCGGGCATCCAGACTGTCCATGAGCAAGGCTTTGCGTGAATATTGCTTGACCTTGTCCAGATCGTCACTGTCGCCGAACCGCAGCCACGCTCGCCAGAAATACCACCATGCCAGTTCGTTCAGCACCGCACTCGAATTCGGATCTTCCCGGTAAGCCTTTTCGAAAAACTCCAGCGCGATTTCAGTGTCGCCGCGTGTGCGCCGATTCATATGCCAGCGCCCACGCCGCACCAATTGCCACGTTTCCAGACTTTCCCACGGCACCTGGAAGGTCCGCGCCTGTTCGGCCCGGTCGACCTCCTTGTCGAGGATCGAGACGATCTCCGCGCCGATCTCGTCGCGGAGACTGAAGATGTCGGCCAGCGCGCGATCGAAGCGTTGCGACCATACCAATCGGCCGTTTGACACGTCGGCAAGCGATGTTGTCAGACGAATCCGCTCATCGTTGCGCATCAGCGTGCCGCTGACGATGTAGCGTGCACCAAGGGCATTGCCGATAACGCGCGTTCCCAGGGTGTCGTCGCGAAACTGGAAGCTTGAGTTCTTGGCAATCACCGAGAGCCATCTTCTGTGGGAAAGCCCGTAAATGATGTCTTCGGCTATGCCGTCGGCCATATAGCCGACGTCGCGCTCGCCTCCATCGCCCTGGAACGGCAGCACGGCGATCGCTGGTGGACCTTTGGGCGACACGTTCTGCCGACCATTGACGGAAGGGATTGCCGCCATCAGCGCCGGTGGCGGTGAGAGGTTGCCGCCGCGCCTCGCAATCAAAACGCGCACCGGCAGCGCGATATTCTTCAGCATGAGTTCGCCGAGGTCGGTGAATTCAGCCGCTGTCTTGTCCTTCACGTGGTGCCAGGTGGTTTCCGACACGGCGAGACCATCGTGGGGCGCGAATTCCTGGATCCTGGCTGCGATGTTGACGTCGTCGCCATAAAGCCGGCCTTCACGGACGATGACATCACCCGTGTTGATGCCGGCGCGAAACGGCATGCGCATGGGTTCGTCCAGCGATGAATTGAGCGTGACAATTCGATCCTGAAAATCGAACGCCGCGCGCAGCGCCTCGATCGGATTGCCGAATTCGGCCATGACGCTGTCGCCGGCATCGCCGAAGGTGCGGCCGCCGAAGGTGCTGCAGCTCTCGGCGATGATGTCGCGTCGTTCCTCGAAGGCAGCGACAGCCGATTCATCGTCAAGACCCATCAACCGTGAAAATCCAACGGCATCGATGGAGACGATCGTCGCCAGCTGACGGGTGTAATTCCGTTCAGCCATGTTTGAGTCCCGATTCCTTCTGGTCCTGCTGCAGCACAGGCGACCACCCGCTCCTGAACCTTCGTCGCGTTGCTGTGAGAATCGTCTTGGCAGGTGCGCCCGCGCCGATATCGCCCCTGTCCCTGTCAGGAACTCTAACAGTGCCGCTGCAAAAGCTCTACCACGATCAACTAATAGATCGTGGGCTTAAGCATCGTTTCCACGCTTGACAGCCGGCAATGACGCGCCAGACGCCATGCCGGGAAGGCCACGCGGCGTTTGATGACTGGCGGCGAAGCAGAACCTGCCCCTATCTGCTGCCTGCGCGAGCTGCCAGGATCTGCAGGATGTCATGGATCCGGACGTCTGGATCGAAGGGCGCGGGCTTATGCGGCGGGGGACTTGCGAGGCTTCTCGGCCTGCGAGACTGCAGCCAGGTTCACGGCTACATCGAATATCTGGGTAATTTTTTGACTGATCCCAAAACCACAGGAATAGTAGACGGTCTGTCGGTGACGCCTGGTGGAAACCAGTTGGTGTTTGCGCAGCTTACTCAGATGCTGAGAAAGAGCGCTTTTGCTAAGTCCGACCAGCACAGCCAATTCGCCAACCGAAATCTCGCCTTCCGTCAGATGGCCCAGAATCACAAGTCTTCTCTCATTGCCCAAAACCGCCAGAAGTTCGGCCGCTGGCGCTGCATGGTCAGACAACCTGTCCAGGTTCGGAGAGTTTGCCTCCATGGTGTTGATAGGCTGCAGTCGCCTGACAGAAAATTCTTTGCGATTGTGTTGCATTAGCCTTGACCCGTTGTCCGGCCAAGCGGCAACGCTCGGTGTCAAGGCGCGTCGCTTGGACCCGCTGGAGCGCGACGCGCCTTCCTGAATTTGGAGCGGATCAGTCAGGCGCGAAGCCGGATATCACATGCGCTCCAGCAACATCCGACACCGAGTTGCGGAGCCTCTGCTAATGGCCGGAGCCGCGCCCGGAATCGCCACCCTTGCCGCCATTGTCGCCGCTTTTGCCACCGTCGTCGCCGCTTTTGCCACCGTCGTCGCCGCTTTTGCCACCGTCATCGCCGCTCTTGCCACCGTTGTCTCCGCCCTTGCCGCCGTCATCGCCGCCCTTGCCGCCGTCGTCGCCACCCTTGCCGCCCGTATCACCGCCACTGGAACCGCCTCCGCTGCCAGGCCCGTTGCTGTCGCCAATGCGTGAAAGCGTGGTTGCGATGAGCGAGGTGGTGATGGGTGGGCATTGATCGAGTTGATCTGACGAAAGGATGCTTCCGCGATTGATCGCGATACAACACATCGCATAGTTCGCGTCGGTAAGAGGTTGGCATTGGGCTGCCGTCATCTGCGGCCGTATACTATCCTGTGCTGCCGTAGAACTCGTCATACTCGCAGCCAGAACAGCAGATGAGACGAGTAAGGTCGAATAAACCTTTCCCATCAAAGTCATGGATCGCAGCATTTCTTCCTCCAACGCAAAGGTGCGCATGGTCCCAAACCAAGACGCTATCAATTAATTTCTACAATCCGGTAACATATTGTTATGTATGTTTGCCGAGAATACCTTTTTAAGGATTGATTTACCATTTTCTGCGAGGCTTGTTGGCAGCTTGACAGCCAAAAGGAGATGGTACGTGATGCGTTTCGCTACGCTTGTTGCCGTAGCCATGGTGGCAACTGGTTGCAGCGCGACAGCCGGCTCCCATGCGATGATGGTCACAAAGGGGTATGCATTCCCTCCGCCGGCCGCTCGTGTGTTCTGCGCCAACCAGCCACGACTCTGCAGCACCAGCGGGCAGGTCAAGCTGGTGACGCTGACACCGGCACGCAGAGCCGAACTCGAAGCGGTGAACACCTCCGTCAATCGCCGGATCGAGGAGCGCAGTGACCTCGCCACGGCAGGCAGTGCCGACGACTGGCGTCTACCGACCAAACAGGGTGATTGCGAGGATATTGCGATCCTGAAAAAGAGCGAGCTTTTGAAGCGTGGATGGCCCGCTTCCGCCTTGCTTCTGACGGTCGCTTCGCTTGGCGGCGAGGGTCACACGGTTCTCACGGTTCGAACCGACAAGGGCGACTTGATCCTGGATAACCGTGGCAGTGTCATCCGCGATTGGTCAAACACTTCGTACCGTTATTTTGCCAGACAGTCGCAATCGGCCAACGGGAAGTGGGTACGGATCGGTTCTTGAACTCCGGTGCAAAACCCGATCCACCGAGGCATACCGGCAAGAATGCGCGGCTGTTTTGGGATAGCGACCTGCGCAAAATGGTTTGAAGGGTGTCGACCGGACACCCTTTTCCAACGCAATGCGCCTCCAAAGCACGGAGCGGCCTATATGCCCGAGCCTCTGTATCGGGCGGCTTCCACCCAGAATGCGAGCGCAATTGCTGGAGAACGTCCCTTCACTTCAAAATCTTGCCCCCGATGGCTTCCCGCCGCGATCCATACAGTCTTTGAACGCTGATAGATCGTGATGCCTCGTGCTTGCGCCCGAGCACATAGGTTCGCGTCATTGTGAGACATTTTTCTAGCCCCGTTGCCCATCCACCTTGCAAAACGATTGTGGTGGCCAAGTTCTTCCCAACAAAAGCCCGCACCGGCGTGACGGCCTTTTGCCGCGGTCTTCGTCCCAAGGCCCGCCTTTTGGATTAGCTGATGCGGCATGTCTGTCCTTTCGGATGAATGCACCTTTTTTCTATAAATTTGGTAGAGTTAAATCCGTCATCAACGGAGGCAGAAATGACCAAACCTCATTTCAAGAAACTGCTCGGCGTACTGGTCGCCGCATCTGTCCAGTTCGGCACGCTCGGTTTCGCGTTTGCCGACACCACCATTCNGCCCGCTGGAACTATCTGGCGGCCTGGGCTTACGCCAACGCCAACGATGGCGGCGACGAAGCCAAGACCAAGGCATTCGTCGGCAAGCTCTATGCCAATGCTCCCGTGCTCGACACCGGCGCGCGCGGCTCGACCGTGACCTTCGCGCAAAAGGGCATCGGCGACGTGCTGATCGGCTGGGAAAACGACGCCTATCTGGCGCTCGATGAGTTCGGCGCCGACAATTTCGAGATCGTCTATCCGCCGACATCGATCCTGGCCGAGCCGCCGGTGGCGATCGTCGACGCCAATGTCGATGCCAAGGGCACGCGCAAGGTCGCCGAAGCCTATCTCGGCTGGCTCTATTCCAAGGAAGGCCAGACCATCATCGCCAAGAACCATTATCGTCCGGCCAAGCCCGAACTGGTGGCGCCGGCGGATCTGCCGAAGACCCCCGATATCAAGCTGATCTCCATCGACGATCCGCTTTTCNCCGGCCAAGCCCGAACTGGTGGCGCCGGCGGATCTGCCGAAGACCCCCGATATCAAGCTGATCTCCATCGACGATCCGCTTTTCGGCGGCTGGAAGAAGGCACAGCCTTATCATTTCGGCGACGGTGGTATATTCGACCAGATCTATAAGCCCGAGTAAGCCCGCTGGTGGGAACGGGAGAAGCTTCCAAACGGCTTCTCCACCCCCTGATGCCCGTGCCGTCGGTTGAACAACCATAATGGTGACCCGATTATAACGTCGGATTGGCCTCGAACCGGGAACGAGGGGTGGCAGCGTCTGCACACCTCCAGATTCTCGGTCTCGTGGGAGGAACCTTATGGCTGTTGGAGAACTGCAACCGGATGACAAGCTCAGTCGTCTTCTTGCCTCAGGCTGGTCCGTTGTCGGGTACTCGACGACAATGATGGCCGCCGGGAGAATGACCCATTCGGTCCTGCTGCAAAAAGAACATGTACTAATCTCGGCGACCATCGTGGCTGAGGGCGATCACGAGATCGGGCGCGCTTTCACGATGCTGGCGCCGGCTCCAGACACGAAGAAGCGTCGATCCTGAAGCCGACGCTGTGATCGGCCCAGTTCAGGCGGCGCGCGTAGTGGGCTTTAGCCGCTCGGGCTTTTCCAAAGCCCGTTTCTTGCCGCTCGCAAATGCGAACGTGCGATTCTGGATCGCGGTCGACGCCGGGAACAGCTTCCAACGCCCCGGCCGGAAAGCCACCCGGCTTTTCTGCGCCGCCGGGTGGTCGACCGGCAGCTCGATCTCGACCCGCTGGCGTTCGCCGCCGATTTCGAGCTCGACGCGCCGTGTGCCGGCGACGCGGCGGCTGGCGGTCACCGTGCCGGCGATGCAGCCGCTGCAGCCATCCAGCAGGTCGACATCGTGCGGGCGGAAATACAACGTCGCATCGCCAGAGGGCTCACCGGGCGCGGCAAGCCCGATCGGGCGGTCGGCGAGCCAGATCTCGCCGTTCTCGACCTTGACGGGGAGCGAGCTCGATTCGCCGATGAAGCCGTAGACGAAGGGCGAGTTCGGCGTGTCGTAGATGTCGTCGGCGGTGCCGACCTGCTCGATGCGGCCCTGGCTCATCACCACGACGCGGTCGGCAAGCTCCAGCGCCTCTTCCTGGTCGTGGGTGACGAAGACGGTGGTGTGGCCGGTCGCATCATGGATTTCGCGCAGCCAGCGGCGCAGTTCACGCCGCACCTGCGCATCAAGCGCGCCGAACGGCTCGTCGAGCAGCAGCACCTTGGGTTCGATGGCCATGGCGCGTGCCAGCGCCACGCGCTGGCGCTGGCCGCCGGAAAGTTGCGCCGGATAGCGCTTTTCCAGGCCCGAAAGCTGGACGAGATCGAGAAGCTCGGAGGCGCGGCGGCGGATTTCCCGCGCCGGCGGCCGCGATGGNAGCTCCAGCGCCTCTTCCTGGTCGTGGGTGACGAAGACGGTGGTGTGGCCGGTCGCATCATGGATCTCGCGCAGCCAGCGGCGCAGTTCACGCCGCACCTGCGCATCGAGCGCGCCGAACGGCTCGTCGAGCAGCAGCACCTTGGGCTCGATCGCCATGGCGCGGGCCAGCGCCACACGCTGGCGCTGGCCGCCGGAGAGTTGCGCCGGATAGCGCTTTTCCAGGCCCGAAAGCTGGACGAGATCGAGAAGCTCGGAGGCGCGGCGGCGGATTTCCCGCGCCGGCGGCCGCGATGGNTCCTCGTCGCCGAAGAAGATCTTTCCCCGCGTCGGCCGCTCCAGCCCGGCGATCAGCCTGAGCAGCGTCGTCTTGCCGGAGCCGGACGGCCCCAGCAACGCGATCAACTCGCCCGACTTGATGTCGAGCGACACGTCGTGGAGCGCGGGAAACCGCTCGAATTCCTTGCGCACATTGGCAACGCGAACTTCCATCAACAGCCCCTTTGTAATGGATGCATGTCTTCAGCCGAAAACCGGTTCCCACTTTTGGGCGACATATCTTTTGGTTCATGCATGTCGTTGCCCCAAAACCGGATTCCACTTTTGGGCGACATATCTTTTGGTTCATGCATGTCGTTGCCCCAAAACCGGATTCCACTTTTGGGCGACATGCATTGTCAATGCCCGCGCGTCGCGGCGAGTTCGGCGCCGTAGCGCATCTCGAGCAGTGTTTTCAAGACCAGCGTGACCAGCGNGATGTCGAGCGACACGTCGTGGAGCGCGGGAAACCGCTCGAATTCCTTGCGCACATTGGCAACGCGAACTTCCATTTAAAGAACCTTCTAATGCCCGCGCGTCGCGGCGAGTTCGGCGCCGTAGCGCATCTCGAGCAGTGTTTTCAAGACCAGCGTGACCAGCGCCAGCCCGGCCAGCAACGAGGCGACGGCGAAGGCGCCGACAGCGTTGTACTCGTTGTAGAGGATTTCGACATGCAGCGGCATGGTGTTGGTCAGGCCGCGTATATGGCCCGACACCACCGAGACCGCGCCGAATTCGCCCATGGCGCGCGCATTGCACAACAGCACGCCGTAGAGCAGCCCCCATTTGACGTTCGGCAAGGTGACGAACCAGAAGGTCTGCCAGCCATTGGCGCCGAGCGAAAGTGCTGCCTCCTCATCGCCATTGCCCTGTTCCTGCATCAGCGGGATCAACTCGCGGGCGACGAACGGGAAGGTGACGAAGACGGTGGCCAGCACAATGCCCGGCACGGCGAACAGGATCTGGATGCCATGTCCCTTCAGCCATTCGCCGAGCAACCCTTGCGCGCCGAACAAAAGCACATAGACCAGGCCCGAGATCACCGGCGAGACCGAGAAGGGCAGGTCGATCAGCGTGGTCAGGAAGGCCTTGCCCTTGAATTCGAACTTGGCGATCGCCCAGGCGGCGGAGATGCCGAAGACGACATTGAGCGGCACCGAGATCGCGGCGACGAGCAATGTCAGGTGGATGGCCGAGCGCGCATCCGCTTCGCCCAGGGCCTGCGTATAGGCACCGACGCCTTTCGCCAGCGCCTCATGGAAGACGATGATCAGCGGCAAGAGCAGGAAGACGCCGAGGAAGGCAAAGGCGATCGCCATCAGCACGGCCTGCGCCGGACGGCTTTCGGTCACCGCCGCCGAACGGCTCTCATGGTAGGGTTCCCAGGATTTGATTTCGGGATCAGCCATAGCGCTTGCGGCTCCATGTCTGCACCAGATTGACGACCAGAAGCATGACGAACGACAGAGCCAGCATGATCGCCGCGATCGCGGTCGCCGCCGGATAGTTGTATTCCTCGAGCCGGATGACGATCAAAAGCGGCGCGATCTCGGATTTGTAGGGCAGATTGCCGGCGATGAAGATGACCGAGCCGTATTCGCCGACGCCGCGGGCAAAGGCCAGCGAAAAGCCGGTGATGATNACGGCTCTCATGGTAGGGTTCCCAGGATTTGATTTCGGGATCAGCCATAGCGCTTGCGGCTCCATGTCTGCACCAAATTGACGACCAGAAGCATGACGAACGACAGGGCCAGCATGATCGCCGCGATCGCGGTCGCCGCCGGATAGTTGTATTCCTCGAGCCGGATGACGATCAAAAGCGGCGCGATCTCGGATTTGTAAGGCAAATTGCCGGCGATGAAGATGACCGAGCCGTATTCGCCGACGCCGCGGGCAAAGGCCAGCGAAAAGCCGGTGATGATGGCCGGCGCCAGGCCCGGGAACAGCACGCGGGTGATGATCTGGAAGCGGCTGGCGCCAAGCGTGGCGGCGGCNTCCTCGACCTCCTTGTCGATCTCTTCCATGATCGGCTGCACGGTGCGCACGACGAAGGGCAGGCCGATGAAGACCAGGGCGATGACGATGCCGAGCGGCGTGTAGGCGACCTTGATGCCGAGCGGCATCAGGAGTTTGCCAATCCAGCCGTTCGGCGCATAGAGCGTGGTCAGCGCGATGCCGGCGACCGCCGTCGGCAACGCGAAGGGCAGGTCGACCATGGCATCGACGATGCGGCGGCCGGGAAAGCGGTAGCGCACCAGCACCCAGGCGACCAGCGTGCCGAAGACGACATTGACGATCGCCGCGACAAAGGCGGTGCCGAAGCTGATCTCCAGCGCATTGATGGTGCGGCGGTCGGTGGCGATCGCCCAGAAATCGGTCCAGCCAAGCGCGGCCGAGCGCCAGATCAGCCCGGACAGCGGGATGAGGATGATGAGGGTGAGGTAGGCAAGCGACAAGCCGAGCGTCAATCCGAAACCCGGAATGACGCTCGGCTGCCTGAACCGCCACCCCGCCTGCGCGGGTGTTGTGGTCATGGAGTTCTGGATCGTCCCTTCTTACTCAGCCAGACTTCGTCGAAGAAGCCCATTCGCGGGCTTCTTCGGCACTACCGAACCTCACTGGGCCGGCTTGTAGATCTGGTCGAATATACCACCGTCGCCGAAATGATAAGGCTGTGCCTTCTTCCAGCCGCCGAAAAGCGGATCGTCGATGGAGATCAGCTTGATAGCGGGGGTCTTCGGCAGATCCGCCGGCGCCACCAGTTCGGGCTTGGCCGGGCGATAGTGGTTCTTGGCGATGATGGTCTGGCCTTCCTTGGAATAGAGCCAGCCGAGATAGGCTTCGGCGACCTTGCGCGTGCCCTTGGCATCGACATTGGCATCGACGATCGCCACCGGCGGCTCGGCCAGGATCGATGTCGGCGGATAGACGATCTCGAAATTGTCGGCGCCGANATGCCCTTTTGCGCGAAGGTCACGGTCGAGCCGCGCGCGCCGGTGTCGAGCACGGGAGCATTGGCATAGATCTTGCCGACGAATTCCTTGGTCTTGGCTTCGTCGCCGCCATCGTTGGCGTTGGCGTAAGCCCAGGCCGCCAGATAGTTCCAGCGGGCGCCGCCGGAGGTCTTGGGGTTGGGCGTGATCACCTGGGTGCCGTCCTTGACGAGGTCGTTCCAGTCGTGGATGCCCTTGGGATTGCCCTTGCGGACCAGGAAGATGATGGTCGAGGTGTAGGGCGCCGAATTGTTTTCGAATTTCTTGCGCCAGTCGGGATTGATCTTCTTCGACTTCGAGGCGATGGCGTTGATGTCGCCCTCGAGCGCCAGCGTCACCACATCGGCCTCGAGGCCGTCGATCACGGCGCGCGCCTGGGCGCCCGATCCGCCATGCGACTGCTGGATGGTGACCGTCTCGCCGGTCTCGGCCTTCCAGTGCGCGACGAAGGCCTCGTCATAGGCCTTGTAGAGCTCGCGTGTCGGATCGTAGGACACGTTGAGAATGGTGGTGTCGGCAAACGCGAAACCGAGCGTGCCGAACTGGACAGATGCGGCGACCAGTACGCCGAGCAGCTTCTTGAAATGAGGTTTGGTCATTTCTGCCTCCGTTGAACCCGCGCCAAATCTACCGAATTTATAGAAATTAGATGCATTGAATGTTGCCTTTTTCGTCCTCCTGGAGAAAATATTAGATGAGATTTCGGGCTGCGGAGAAATTTCTTCCTCTCGACGCTCAAGGCCCTCTGATCCCCGCCATCCGGCTATCTAGAGATGCATGGTGGCTAGGCAAGAGCGCTTTGGACGATCCGGCAAGTTACCTGGCGCTGACCGGAAAATCGAAGCGCTGGATCGGGAATGGTTCATTCGCCAACGTAAAGTGCCACCATTCGCGGGCATAGTTCTTGAAGCCGCCGGCGCGCATGGCATCGACAAGCAATTTGCGGTTTGCCGCCGCTTCGCGGCCGAGCGGGCGGTGCGCCGTCTCGCTCAACGGATCGAAACAATCGAAGCCGGTGCCGAAATCGAGTGTAACCGCATCGATGGCGCCGCAGGCCGGTTTCGACGCGGACGGACCGTCGGCTCGCGCGATGGCGACGTCGAGCGTCGAGCCACGCGAATGGCTGGACAGTTCACCGACATAGCCCTTGGCGATGAGGTCGCTACGCTTGAGCTTCGGATACCATTGCGGATCGGGTGGTCCGCCCTCTCTGGTCCATTTGCCCATGTCTGTGACGGCCTGCGCCGGGCGGTAGCAGTCGAAGACGACCAGCGTCAGGCCATCGGCGGCAATTGCCTTCTGGACGCCGGAGAGTGCGTTTGCTGCCTGTTCGGTCAGGATGCAGACGGGCGCTTCATAGCCGCTCGCCTTGCGGTGAAGGAAGTTCTCGTGGCCGGCGTAGCGGATGTCCTGGCCGATGGTGGGATCGACATCGGCGAGCCGGACGAAACCAGCGGGGAGGGGGCCGGCGTGTGCGGGGAGAGGGATTGTCGCGACGAGGATTGCTGCCAGCATTGAGGCTCGAGGCTTGGGCGAGGCGCCCCCCTCTGTCCTGCCGGACATCTCCCCCTCAAGTGGGGAGATTGGCAGCTTTGGCGTCTTGCTCAACCATCGATAATTGGCGAAAGCGGCAAGGACATCCAATCTCCCTCCTTGAGGGGGAGATGTCCGGCAGGACAGAGGGGGGCGCCTCGCGACTAACATCAGAAGGTGTATCTCGCTATTCGCTGAGTTCTCAGAAGACCAATTCTATGAATCGTTTGGCTCGGTCTATTCAACGAATACCTTCACACTCGCCGCCCGCCCCGCCGCGTCGATCACGGTCAGCGTCGAATAACCAGCGCCGTCCGGCTGCCATGTCGCGGTGCGGCGGCGGTCGATGCCCACCAGCGGTTTGCCATTGGCCAGCCAGCGGAACGGCGCGCGGCCGCCCTGCAGTTTCAGCACCAGCGGCGAGGCATCGGCCGAGTTGGTGCCGAGATCGACGCGCGCACCATTCGGCGGGAAGATGATGGTCGGCGCTGGTTCGGTCGGTGACGCCTGCACCAGGCCGTCCGCGCCGGCTCCGAAGCGGGCGAGCGTCACCGGCAGATCCTCGCGCTTGGGGCTGAAAACGCCCGGCGGCTTGCCCGGCAACGGCACCGTGGCAAGGCCCGAGCGGACAAAGCCTTCGAACAGGATGGGAGCCGCCGAGACGTAGCCGGAGAGGCCCGGTACCGCGCCGGCATCGGGCCGGCCGACCCAGACGCCCAGCACATAGCGGCCGTCGAAGCCCACCGACCAGGCGTCGCGGTAGCCGTAGGAGGTGCCGGTCTTGTAGGCGATGCCGCGCTGCAAGGCGCCCTCGGGCGGCTTGACGCCGGACAATATGTCGATGATCTGCCAGTTCGCCTGGTCGTTGAGGATGGTGGTGGTCGCGCTTTCGGCATTGGCCGGCTCGGTGCCGTCACGCAATGTGTGCGTCTTGCCGCCATTGGCGAGCCCCGTATAGAGCTGGACCAGATCGCGGAGCGTGACGCCAACGCCGCCGAGACCGATGGCCAGGCCCGGCGCCTGGTTGACCGGCAGGATGGGGTTCACGCCGGCCTGGCGGAAGCGCGCCGTCAGCCGCGCCGGCCCGACAGCATCGAGCACCCGGATCGCCGGCACGTTGAGCGACAGTTGCAGCGCCTGGCGGATGCTGACATCGCCCTGGTAGCCCATGTCGAAGTTCTTCGGCCGGTAGCCGCCGAAATCGACCGGGCTGTCCTCGATCAGCGTTTCCTGCGCCACCAGCCCTTGCTCGAAAGCAAGGCCATAGATAAATGGCTTCAGCGTCGAACCGGGCGAGCGCACGACCTTGGTCATGTCGATCCAGCCGGAGCGGCTGGCGTCGAAGAAATTGGCCGAGCCGACTTCGCCCAGAATGTCGCCGGTGCGCGCGTCGGCCAGCACCATGGCGACGGAGAGACGCGGGCCGAGCCGGATGGCGGCATCCCTGGCCACCTGTTCCAAGCCTTGCTGGACGCTTTTGCGGATCGTCAGTTTCAGCAGCTGGCCGGGAACGGCCTTGGGCAGCAGCGCATAGGCGGCGTGCGCGGCGAGCGCCGGCAAGGTGCGGCGCAGACCCGACACATCGTCCAAAGCGGCGCGCGCGGCCTCGCGTTCACCGAGCAGCCCCGACGAGACCATGCGGGTCAGCACGCGGTCGCGGGCGGCGTGGGCAATCCCGAGGTTGCGGTCGGGGCGGCGCTTTTCCGGCAATTGGGGCAAGGCGACGAGCAGGGAGGCCTCGGAAACGCTCAGCCGCTTCGGTTCCTTGCCGAAATAGGCGAGCGAGGCGGCGCGCACCCCTTCGAGGTTGCCGCCATAGGGTGCCAGCGTCAGATAGCGTTCGAGGATCTCGCGCTTGGACAGCCGCCGCTCGATCTGGATGGCGCGCAGCATCTGCTTGATCTTGGAGCCAAGGCTGCGGCTTTCGCGCGGCTCGATCAGCCGGGCAAGCTGCATCGACAGCGTCGAGCCGCCGGAGACGATGTGGCCGCTGGTGGCGAACTGGCCGGCGGCGCGCGCCAGCGCCAGCACGTCGACGCCTTCATGGTCCCAGAAACGCTTGTCCTCATAGGTGACCAGCATATCGACGAACTGCTTGTCGACCTGGTCGAGCCGGGTTTCGAGCCGCCAGTAGCCGTCCGGCGTGGCGAAGGCGCGCAACAGCTGGCCGTCGCGGTCCTGCACTTCCGTGGAGACCGTGAGTTCCGCCGGGAGCGGGGGCGGGAAGGCGCGGTCGAGTTCCCAAAATGTGGCTGTGGCGAGAGCGAGGACGCCGGCGCAGGAAGCTGCGGTTATGGCGGTGCGGCGGACGAATTTTCTTGAGAGCATGGCGGTGTCCCTCATCCGCTTGCCGGCACGACGGCCCTTCGGGCGTTCGCCGTTCGAAAAGCCAAGCAATTGGCTTTTCGTCCGCTGCGCGGACCACGGCTCACCTCCCCGTATAGAGACGGGGAGAAGGAAGCTGTCATGAGCGCACTCGCGATTTTCATGATCGCCACCATCGGCGCCTTACGGTGCCTTGATCTCCATCATGCCGGTGGCGGTACGGGCGGAATATTGCGGCCGGTACATGTCCTCCACCGTTGCGGCCGGGTGGGCGTAGGTGCCCGGCGTCACGGCGCGCACGACATAGGCGAGCGTCAGATTGTGGTCGTGGTCGCCGTCGGCCGGATTGAACGCCGCGACGAAACGGTCGTCGCGGAATTCGAGGTGGGCGGCGTCGGTCTGGGCCAGCCAGGAGAAGTTCGACAATTGCGCGCTGGAGACCAGGCCGGGATTGTCGATCTCGAAGCCGGCCGGCAGAAGGTCCGTGACCAGCAGGCGCGACGGCCAGCTGTTCTGCTCGGTGACCTTGAGCACGACGACATAGCGTTCGTTCTGGGTGGCTTCGGTGACATTGGCTTCGGTGCCATCGAGTTTGTAGTAGGTGCGGCTGACGGTGAAGCCGTCGCCGCCGGCCGGCAGAGGCTCGATCGGCGACGCCACGGTGGTGACGACGGCCTGCAGCGGGGTCGCGCCGGTGTTGGCGATTTCGAGCGGGCTGTCGGCCAGCTCGGAGCCGTTGACCTGGTTGGAGTAGCCGCCCGAATGCGGCGCGCCATTGACGGTCAGCGTGATCGAGTCATTGCCCTCCTTCAGCGCGCGGGCCGCCAGCAGCATCCAGGAGTCGTCCTGGGTGCTGGTCCAGCGGGCTTCGGCGCGTTCCCTGGTCACCAGCCTGATCAGCTCGGGCACGATCGTCGACACCGGTTTCGATTCCGCTGCCAGCGCCAGCATCGCCGCGCCGTCACGCAATGGCGAGCCGTAGTCGGAGCGGTAGTAGTCGTACTCGGTCGCCGACTTGGCGAGCTGCAGCGCAGTCTTGAACGTCGCTTCCGAGCGCTGGGTGTCGCCGTAAAGCGCCAGGCTCGCCGCCAGCTGGGCAACGGCCATCGGGCTGGAGAAGGCTTCGAGCTGGGTATCGGCGTAGTAGCGCAGGTCGCCGATCGAGGCCTTCTTGTTGCGGGCCAGAACGTAGAGCGCGTAGGCGATCTCGCTGCCACGGTCCTGTACGCTCTGGTCGTAGCCGAGCGAGTTCTGCAGATTGCTCAGCGCCTGGTTCATGGCCAGCGCCGGCACGTCGTATTTCTGCTCGCGCGCCCTGGTCAGGAACTCGCTGACATAGGCGTCGAGCCACAGATCACCGGAGCCAGGACCCCAAAGGCCGAAGCTGCCGCTCGAGGACTGGTAGCTCAGGACCTTGTAGATGGCATCCTGGATGCGGCCATGCAGATCGGGGTCGCTTTGCATGCCGATGCCCGATGCCATGTCATTGACATAGAGAAGCGGCATGGCCCGGCTGGTGGTCTGCTCGGCGCAGCCATAGGGGTAGCGGTCGAGCGTCATCAAGAGCGAGGGCACGTCGAAGGCCGCGGCTTGAGAAACGCCAACGCTGACGGAAGCGCCGTCCAGCAGGCTTGCCGCCAACAGTTCCTTGTCGACGCGCAGCGCGCCGCCATTGCCCTTGAGGTCGACCACGAGGCGTGTGGTGACAGGCAATTGCGCCGGGCGCACCGGCACATAGAGCGTCTGCTCGACCTTGGTGCCGTCGGCATGGGCAAGCTTGATGGTAAGCGAGGCGTTGCCTGCCGTCTTTGCGATCAGCGGCACGGTCAGCGTCTGGCGCTTGCCCTGGGCGAGCGTCAGCTTCTGGGGCAGGGGCTTGTCGCCGGTCGACAAGTCGCCCGTCGTGTCGATCGACAGCGCATAGTCACCGGCCGGGCCGTCGGTGTCGGCCACGTCGAGCCGCATGACGGCGTCATCGCCAGGCGCCAGGAAGCGCGGCAGGCCGGCGGTGACAACTATGGGATCGCGCACGATCACATCCGACTGGGCATGACCGACCGCATCCTTGGTCCAGGCGACGGCCATGACGCGCACGGTGCCGTTGAACTGCGGGATGTCGAAGTCGATCCGTGCCTTGCCGTCGGCGTCGAGCTCGACCGGGCCGGAGAAGAAGGCAACCAGCTTTTCGGTGGGCGGGCTGCCTTGCGCTTGCATGTTGGCGCCGTCACCGCCGGTCCTGAGCTTGCCGGTGGTGCCCAGCGAGCCGTCGATCAGGCGACCGTAGATGTCACGGATTTCCATGCCCAGCATGCGCTGGCCGAAGAACCAGTTCTCCGGATCCGGCGCCTTGTAGTTGGTCAGGTTGAGGATGCCGACATCGACGGCGGCAATCATGACATAGGCATTGCTGCCTGGCTGCACGCCGGCCACGGAAACCGGAATCGACAGCTGCTGGCGCGGCATGGTCTTGTCCGGCGGCGTCAAGGTGATGGCGAGCTTCTTCGAGCCCGGATCGACCTTCAGCCATTTCACGCCGATGGCGCGGGCCGGCATGCGCGTTTCCTGCGCGTCGCCCGGCCGGAACAAGGTTGCCGTGACATAGGCGCCGGCGCCCCAGTCATCGCCGACCGGGATGTCGACGGTGCTGCCGCCGGCCGGCACGGTCGCCGTGATGGTCTTCAACAGCTTGTCCGAGCCGATGTTGATCAGGAGTTCGCCGGCAAAATGCGGCGAGATTTTCAGCTTGGCCACTTCGCCGGCGGCATAATTGTCCTTGTCGAGGGCGATTTCCAGGCCGTCGGGGGTTTCGGTGGTGGTCGAGGCGACATACCAGCCGGCGTCGAATTCGTAGCTGGTCGCCGGTCCCTCGGGATCCGAGGTCTCGACTTCGAGCCTGTATTGGCCCCAATCGACGGGCACGGAGACCGTGGCGTCGCCATCGGCGCCGAGGTCGACCTGGCCGTTGGCGATCGACTTGGTGAAGGTGACCGGCTCGTAGTTCCAAGAATTGTTGGAGCGGTACCACTGGTAATTGCGTTCGACCTTGACCAGCGTCCACTGCGCGCCTTTCAGCGCCTCGCGCTTGCCGTCCGGATCGACGGCGATCAGGCTGAACTTCGCCGCGCCGCCCTGCGGCACTTCACCATCGGCGAAGTCCGGCCGGATGCCGATCATATGGCCTTGCGGGCGGATGCCGATGTTGAGCGAGCGCTCGATGGCGCGGCCGCCGGTTTCGCGCATGCGCACCGTCACCTTGCCGTCGACCAGCTTGGTGGTCGAGGGCAACTGGTCGACGGAGACCGGGAAGGTCGCCTTGCCGTCATCGCCAACCACCGGCAGACCGGTGAGCGCCGTGACGGTGGGTTCGGCCGACTGTTCGTCGGCGAGGCCGAAGGCAAAGTTGGGGAAGCGGTCCCAGTCGCGGGACGTCGACAGCGTCAGTTCGCCTTCCAGCGCCAGCCCCGCCGCCGGCGCGCCATAGAGGAAGCGGCCGTCGATGTCGATGTTGGCGGTTTCGCCCTGCGCGATCTCCTGCTTGTCAGCCTTCATGTCGAATTCGATGCGGTCCGGCACGAAATCCTCGACCAGGAACATCTGGCTGGCAACGGCCGGCTGCTTGGGATCGGTGTAGATCGACACCGACCAGGTGCCGCGCATGGCGTTGGGCTCGAGCGGCAGGTCGACGGCATGGCCGCCGGCCGAGGCGCCGTCGCTGACGATGCGGCGGTCCTCGACCCCGTCGGGACGCGAGAAGATGAAGGTCAGCGGCAGGTTCTCGACCGCCTTGGCGGCGCCGTCGCGGGCAAGGGCGGCGACATGGACGTCCTCGCCGGCGCGGTAGATGCCGCGTTCGGTCCAGGCATAGACGTCGAGCGCGCCGGGCGCGGCGCGTCCGGTGACGCCGCGATCCGACAGGTCGAAACCGGCCTTGGACATGTCTAGGAAGACGAAGTCATTGTCGCCCTGTTTGGCCATCAGCACGGCCGGCACCATGCCGCCGTCGCCGCGGGTCAGGCCGGGGTTGAAGACGGCATGGCCGTCGGCATCGGATGTCGCGGTGCCAAGAACCTCGTTGTTGCGCGCAACCAGCGTCAGTTCGGCGCCTGCTATGGGCTTGGCGCTGCCCAGCGAACGGGCAAAGACATTGAGCCCGTCCTGGCCGGTATAGGTCGACAGGCCGATGTCGGAGACGACGAACCACTGCGTGGCCATCGAACCATAGTCGTCGCTCTTGTCGTTGACGGCCTGGGCGGTCAGCACATAGACGCCGGGCTTGCGCTGCGGCAGCGCCTCGTCGACCGGGAAGGAAGTGGTGACCTCCTTGTTGAGGTCGTTGGCGATGTCGAGCTGGCCTTGCCAGACCGGCGCGCCCATCTGCTCGGAAATGTTGGAGATGTCGTAGCCGTCGAGCTGGTGCAGGAACTGGTAGCCCGACAGAAGCTGCGCCAGCGACCGGTCGCCGATACGGTAGAGCTTCATCTCGGCGGCGTTCATGTTGACGGTGACCACCGGGATACCGCGGCGCGCGCCGGCCGGCAGCACGAAGCTGTCGCCAGTGAAGCGGGCGGACGGAGCGCGGTCCTGCACATAGATCGACAGCACCACGGGGGCGGCGGTCACTTCGCCTATCGCCGCCGGCAGGCCGGCGCGGAAGGTGACATCGTAGTGCTGGCCGTGTTCGAGGCCCTCGACGCAGATCTGCTTGTCCTTGGCCTCGACGCCCTTTGGCGGGGCGTTGTCGACGGTGACGAACTGCGCGTAGTCGACGCCGGTCTTGACCAGATCCTCGGAAAACTGAGCGCAGATGCGCGGCGCGCTGGTGTCGGCATCGACACTGTGGTCGACGACGCGGAAACCCTTGCGAGCCTTGAGGTCGGCATACTCCGCCTGGACCGCCGGCGATGCGATCAGCGCAAGACTGGCTTCATAGGCCTGCAGGGCGGGGCGGTAGAGATCGCGCTTGTCGAGGCCGTTGCCGAGCAGCGCCAGCACGTCGGCGCGCGTCTTGGTGGTGCGCACGAGCTTATAGGCGTTGAAAGCAGCCGAAGTGCCGTTCATGGGCAAGGTGGAGACTTCCGCGGTGCTGGCCGTGGGCTGCACGGCCAAGGTTTCGCGCGCCAGGTTGAGCCAGAGCTGGCCATCGTCGGGCATCACCGAGACGGCGGCCTCGTATTTCTGCATGGCCGAGCGATGGTCGCCGGTCTGCACGGCCTGTTCGGCGGCCTTCGTCAGTGCCGCCATGCCCTCGGTCGGCTTGTCATAGGCCGGGCCAAGCAGCTTGTTGCGGTATTGCTGGGCCTGGTCGGCCATCCAGTTGGGGAAGAAGGCGAGTTCCGGCGGCGCGCCGATATCGGGGTCGCCGTCGATGTTGACGACCTTGCCGGCGACCGCGCCGCTGAACGGCTTCATCTGGTTGTAGTCGGATTTGAGAAAGCACCATTTGGCCTTGGTGTTGTAGGTGAAGGCGCGGCAGGCCGGATCGCCAAGGCACGTCGTCTTGCATTGGTCGAGCGTGACATTCTGGTCGGACCTGAGATCGAAACCGAAATAGTCGGAATTGTCGGTCGTTGCGATTCTGCGCGCTTCGGCCGCTTGCGCGGGGTCGTTCCAGACGAGGGCATTGCCCCATGCAAAGAAGAGAAGCAGAAGAATCGACAGACCACGAGCCGCGCGCATTGCCATAACACCCCTCCAGACAATTGCAGACGTCCGGGCATGTTCAAGCTTCAGCCAGGCTTGTCAACGCGCGAACGCGGCAGGTTCCGCCTGCCAACGGTTTATTTTCCGGCCAAGGACCGGTATGCGGGACAGTAATCTCCATAGGACAGGGGATCACGCATTCTTGCGGAAACGCAGAAGGTGTGAATTCCAAGCCCGTCCTATTTCAGACAATTGGATTGTGGCCCCTTTACGAGCGCTTCAGAACTTCATTCCAATTTTAGTTTTGTGAACTAGGGTGTTTTAATGCCGGCGCATGAAAGGCAGATGTCAGGAAGGATCGCGCCAGGGCGCGTGCTTCCGCGCGCCCTGCTTTTCGCCGTGATGTGCTCGACCGCGCTGGTCGCCGAATCCAGATCCGCGGCTGCGTTCGAGCTTTTCGGCATCAAACTGTGGGGTTCCTCCAACGACGAGGACGCCGATATCGTCGATCCGCTGCGCTACGCCGTGACCATCTCCGCCCCCGATGCCGACAAGGATCTCGTCAAGAAGCTCGAAAACGCCTCGGCGCTGAAAAGCGACGAGGATCGGCCGGTCTCGGGCTCGCTCGGGCTGATGGCCAAGGCGCGCAGCGACCGCGAACAGCTTGTCGCCGCGCTTTATGCCGATGCCCGCTACGAAGGCGTGGTCACCATCACCATCGACGGCAAGCCGCTCGACGAATTGCCGCCGGACGCCGAATTCAAGGGCCCGCAGCCCATTCCGGTGGTCGTCAACATCGCCGCCGGCCCCAAATTCACCCTTGGCACGATCAGGCTTGAAGGCGACGCGGCGGGTCTGATGAGCGCCGACTACGGCCTGATCGCGGGCGGCGACGCCGGGTCCGGTGCGGTGCTGAAGGCCGAGGCGCTGATCGTGCGGACGCTGAAGGAGCAGGGCAGGCCACTGGCCACGGTGACGGACCGGCAGATCGTCGCCGACCATGCCACATCGACGCTCGACGTGACGCTGACGGTCGCCGCCGGACCGGTCGCCGGCTATGGCGCGACCACGGTTGAAGGCACCGAGAAGGTCGACCGCGACTTCACCGAATACATGACCGGGCTGAAGCGCGGCAAGCAGTACTCGCCGCAGGAGATCAGCGACGCGCGCGACAGGCTGCTGGCGCTCGAGGTCTTCAACAGCGTGACGTTCAAGGAAGCCGACAAGCTCGATGCCGACGGCAACATTCCGATCGGCGTCCAGGTCAGCGAGCGCAAACCGCGTTATTTCGGCCTCGGCGGCACCTTCTCCAACACCGAGGGGCTGGGCCTGGAAGGTTATTGGGGGCATCGCAACCTGTTTGGTCACGCCGAGAAGCTGCGCATCGACGGCGCCATCAGCGGCATCGGCAGCAACGATCTGTCCGAGCTGAATTACAATGCCGGCATCATGTTCGAGAAACCCGGCGTGATCGGCCCGGCGTCGAAATTCTTCGGCGGCATCAAGACGGTGCTCGAACATCCCGACGCCTACGACCATTTCTCGATCAAGGGCAGCACCGGCCTGTCCTACGAGCTGACCAAGAAGCAGACGGTGTCGGCCGAGTTCGCGCTCGACTACTCACGCATCCACGATGCCTTCGGCAAGCACAAATACCTGATCGCCAGCATCCCGCTGCAATATGTCTACGACAACAGGGACAATCGGTTGAACCCGACCAGGGGCTTCCGGGTGCTGGCCTATGCCGAGCCGAGCTACGATATTCTGAGCGGTGCCGCCTTCCTCAAGCTCAAGGGCGAGGGATCGGCCTATCAGTCGCTGGATACGGCTTCGAAATTCGTTCTGGCCGAACGCGTCGCGATCGGCTCGATCGTCGGCACCAGCCTGCAGAACGTCCCTGCCGACCGGCGCTTCTATTCCGGCGGTGGCGGCTCGGTGCGCGGTTATGCCTACCAGGGCATCGGCCCCAAGGATTTCACCGGCCAGCCGATCGGCGGCCTGTCCTTCTTCGAAACCTCGGTGGAGATGCGCATCGCCATCACCGACACGATCGGCATCGTGCCGTTCGTCGATGCCGGCACGGTGTCGGAGAAGTCGGTTCCCAACTTCTCCGACGTCAAGGTCGGCGCCGGCGTCGGCCTGCGCTATGTGACGCCGTTCGGGCCGCTGCGCATCGACGCGGCCGTGCCGCTCAACCGTGACCCCGGCGATCCGCGTTTCGGCATCTATGCCGGCATCGGACAGGCGTTCTAGACATGAAGACGGTCTGGCGCATCCTTCGCATTGTCCTCTACACGCTGCTGATCGTGGTCGCGGGCGCAATCGGTGCGCTTGTCGTGCTGACCAAGACCGAACGCGGCCGCGACAATCTCGCCGGCATCATCTCGCGGCTCGCCTCGAGCGACGAGCGCAAGGTCACCGTCAGCGGCATCGACGGCATCTGGTCGGGCAATCTCAGCGTCGACCATGTCGTGCTGGAGGACCGCGAAGGCGCCTGGCTGGTGGCGCGCAAGGTGGCCGTCGACTGGTCGCCGACGGCGCTTTTGTCGAAAAACTTCAGCGCCGAGCGCATCGCGGCCGAGCGCATCGAACTGGCGCGCCTGCCGGTGGCCGGCACGCAACAACAGCCGGCGCCGAGCGGCACGACGACGCTGCCGGTGTCCATCGACATCAAGCAGATCGACCTGCCGGAAATCGCGCTCGGCGAGCAACTGGCCGGCAGCGGCATCGCCGAGCTTGCGGCCAAGGGGTCGGTCAAGGCCGATGCCGCGCCGCTGGCGGTCGACACGGTGCTCAACGTCACCCGCCATGACGGCAAGCAAGGCAATGTCGATGCCAAAGTCCATTTCGCTCCGGCCGACAACAAGCTCGACCTCGACCTCAAGGCATCGGAGCCGGCCGGCGGCATCATCGCCAACCTGCTCAACCTGCCGGATGCGCCGCCGGTCGATATCGTCGTTTCGGGCACGGGGCCGCTGGCCAACTGGAGCGGTGTCGGCACCTTCCTCGTCGATCATCAGATCGTCACCCAACTCACCGGCCGCCATCAGCTGACCGACAAGGGCCACCACCTCGAAGCCAAGGGTGACGGTGACTTCGCTTCCTTCCTGCCGGAAAACCTGAAGCCGCTGTTTGCCGGCAAGACCAGCTTCGACGTGGCGGGCACCGCCACTTCGGCCGGCGGTCTCAGTGTCGACCGGGCCAATATCGAGAGCGACGCCGTGCACGGCACAGCGACCGGCATCGTCGATCCCGCCGGCGCCAGCGATCTCGCGGTCGAACTCGCCGCCAAGGGGCCGCCCGTGGTGGTCAGCGTCGGCAGCAAGGCGCAACCGATTACACTGGCGATCAAGAATGCCACCGCCAGGGCGTTTGGCGACGGCAAGGCGCCGATCGTCGACATCGGCGCCTCCTTCGTTTCGATCGTCGTCGGCGGCACGCGGCTGGACGATCTGGCGGCGCAGGTGCATTCCGACGGTTTCGACATCCAGAACCGCGCCGGGCCGGTCACGGTCAAGCTGGAGGCGGGCGGCTTGAAAACCGACGTCGCGACCTTGGCGCCGTTGATCACCGGGAAGGTCAATGTCGACCTGGCCGGGTCGGTCAGCAAGGACGCCATTGCCATCGATCAGGGCACATTGCGCTCCGATGCGGTCAACGCGTCGCTGACGGCCACGGTGGAGCTCGCCGATCTGTCGATGCAGCTCAAGATGAATGCCGATGCGGTGGCGACAGCCTTATGTGGTTCTTCCTCGCCATGCAGCAGGCNATGCCGATGCGGTGGCGACAGCCTTCCCGCCCCAGATCGCCTCGGTGCTCGGTGGACGCGTGAAGTTCTCGGCCGCCGCGACGCGCGATCCGCAAGGGGCGTTCGCCGCCAATTCGATCTCGCTCACGTCCGGTTCGCTCAGCGCCAGCGGCACCGCCAGCATGCAAGGCACCGACATCCAGGCTGATATCAAGGGCAAACTGGGCGACGTTTCGGTGCTGTCGCCGACGGTCGGCGTTCCGGTCGCTGGCGGCGTTGGTTTCGCGCTGTCGGCAAGCGGCGCCCTGACAGCGCCCGATTTCACCGTCTCCGCCGACAGCGACAGCCTGACCGCCTCCGGCCGCACTGTGAAGACGATCAAGCTGACGGCGAGCGGCAAGGCCGACATCGCAAACCCCTCCGCCGATATCTCGCTGACGGGCGCCGTCAACGACCAGCCTCTCGACGTCAAGGCGTCACTGGTGACGAGCGAGGGCAAGCGTTCGATCAACGGCTTCCTGGTTTCGCTGGGCGACAACAAGGTCTCGGGCGACCTGGCGCTCGATGACAAGTTCATGCCCCTGGGCACGCTGACGCTCGCCGCGCCGGCAATCGACCAACTGGCGGCACTCGCCGGCCAGGCGGTGACCGGCGACATCAACGGCACCATCGACTTCGCCAAGGCGGGCGACGTGCCGTCCGTCGCGATCGACGCGAAGAGCACGTCGATCGCGCGCGGCGAGGTGACAGCCAAGGCGATCACCGTCAACGCGCTGGTCGCCAACTATCTCAAGGCGCCGGCGATCTCGGGTACGATCAAGGCCGACGCGGTGACTTCGGGCACCACCGAAATCAGTGGCATCGGCGTCGACCTGAAGCGCGACGGCGACTGGACCAATTTCACTGGCGGCGCGACGATAGCAGGCATCCCGGCGACCGCGGCAGGACGGGTCAAGATCGCCGAGGGTACCACGACCGTCGAGGTCGCCTCGGGCGAGGCCACGGTGCGTGGCATCAAGGCGGCCATCGCCCAGGCCTCGGCGCTGACCATCGCCAATGGCACGGCCAGCATCGAAAGACTGGCGCTCGATATCGGTGGCGGCTCGGTGACGCTGTCGGGCAGCGCCGGCCAGACGCTCGATCTCGCGGCGCAATTCTCCGCGCTGCCGGCCGCCCTTGCCAATGATTTTGCGCCCGGGCTCGATGCCGTGGGTACGCTCGGCGGTACAGCGCAGGTGACCGGAACGCCGGCTGCTCCAGAGGTCCACTTCGACGCGCAGCTTACCGGCGTCGAGACCAGCCAGACCCGCCAGGCCGGGCTCGGACCGCTCGCTGTCGATGCAGCGGGCGCCTACACCGTGGCCGGCGGCGTCGCCCTCGATCATGCCACGCTTTCCGGCGACAAGATTTCCGGCACGGCCTCCGGCACCATCAATCCCAACGGCGCCAGCGATTTTGCGCTTGATCTTACTTCATCCGGCCCCAGCCTGCCGCTGACGGTCGGCAGCACCGAAAGCCCGGTCAGGATCGAGGTCCGGTCTTTGTCAGCGAAAGTGGCGGGGGAAAGCACGAAAGCCCGCCTCGACGTGTCCGCGATCGTCCCTTCGATCGCCACCAGCCCGACGAAGGTGGACGGTCTTGTGCTGGCGCTGCACTCGGACGCTTTCGATCTCAAGAACCGCGCCGGACCGGTTTCCGGCACGGTGTCGGTGGACAAGGTCGGGCTCGACAATCCCATGATCGCACCGCTGATCGCCGGCAAGATCACGGCCGCCCTCAGTGCCCGGCTGACATCGGATGCCGTCGCCATCGACAGCGGTTCGCTCAAGAGCGATGCGCTCAACAGCCAGGTCGCCGGCCAGGTATCGCTGCGTGACGGCGCCATCGACCTCAAGCTGAATGCGGACGCCCCGTCATCGGCCTTGCCCGCTGCGGTGCGCGGCATGCTTGGCGAACGTGCGCAAATCAGCGCCACGCTGAAACGCGACCCCAACGGCAGCATAAACATCGATGCGTTGAAGCTGACCTCTGGCGCGCTCACCGCCGGCGGGCAGGCGAGCCTTGCCGACAACAAGGTGGCGGCCGACATCAAGGGCGCGCTGAGCGACATCTCGCGGCTGTCGAAGGATGCCAGGGGCGCCATCGCCTTCGGGCTGAGCGCCCAGGGGCCGGCCACCGCACCCGACCTGTCACTGACCGTCGATAGCGACAGGCTGTCGGTGGCGGCGCGCGAGATCACCGGGCTGAGGCTCACGGCCACCGGCAAGGCGGATGCCGCCAATCCGGCGGCGAACGTGCAGTTGACCGGCAATGTCGCGGGTCAGGCCCTGCAAGGCAGTGCGGTGCTGGCGACGGCGGACGGCAAGAGCGCCATCAACGGCCTGCTCCTGTCGCTGGGCAAGAACAAGATTTCCGGCGACCTGGCGCTGGACGACAAGTTCGTCCCTGAAGGCACTATCACGCTCGACCTGCCCGATATCGGCCCGCTCGCCGCGCTCGCGCTGGAAAAGGCGGAAGGCGATGTGCGGGGCACAATCGCCTTCTCGAAGAACGGCGCAGCGCCCCAGGTCGCCGTCAAGGCGACGACCGCCTCGATCACGCGCGGCGATCTCCAGGCGAAAGCCGTTTCCATCGATGCGCTGATCGCCAACTATCTCGCCGCTCCGGTGATCTCAGGCAAGATTCGCGCTGACACCGTCACCTCGGGCGGCACCGTCATCAGCGGCATCGATGTCGATTTGAAGCGCGACGGCGACTGGACCGGCTTTTCCGGCGGCGCCACGGTGAAGGGCATTCCGGCCAAGGCCGCCGGCCGGGTGAAAGTGGCGAATGGCACGACGACCATCGAACTCGCTTCCGGCCAGGCGACCGTGCAGGGCATCAAGGCAGCCATCGCCCAGGCCTCGACGGTCAGTATCGCCAATGGCACGACGACGCTGGACCGGCTGGTGCTCAACCTCGGCGGCGGCACGGCAACGGTGACCGGCAAGGTTGGGCAGGCGCTCGACATCAACGCGGCGCTGGCGCGGGTGCCGATGTCGCTCGCCAACAGTTTCTCGCCCGGGCTCGATGCCGCCGGGTCGATTTCGGGCACGGTCAAGGTGACCGGTGCCCCAGCCAGCCCGGCTGTCGCCTTCAACATCGACGCGGCCGGCGTGCAGACGTCGCAGACCCGCGGCGCGGGTGTTGGTGCGGTGAGCGTTTCATCGTCCGGCACCTTTGCCGGCAACAAGCTGACCTTCAATGCCAATGTCAGCGACGGCGCCGGGCTTGGCCTCAAGGGTGGCGGCACGGTGACGACGGCGGGCACGCCGGCGCTGGCGCTCGATTTCAATGGCGGCGTGCCGTTCGGCATCCTCAGCCAGAAGCTTGCCGCGCAAGGCCTGTCGCTGACGGGAACCGCCAACGTCAAAGTCCAGGTGCGCGGCCCGGCGACATCGCCTGTCATCAGTGGCAGCGTCAGCACCTCCGGCGCGCGGCTGGTCGATGCGCGCTCGGGCCTTGCCGTCAACGATATTGCGGCCGACATCTCGATCGGCGGCGGCCTCGCCAGGATCAACCGGCTGACCGGAACGCTGTCGACGCGTGGCAGCCTTTCGGCCAGCGGCACGGTCGGCATCAATCCGGCGCAGGGCTTTCCGGCCGACCTGTCGATCAAACTCACCGACGGCCGCTACACGGACGGGCGCGTGGTGACCGCCAATCTGGGCGGCGACCTGACGATCAAGGGGCCGCTCGTTTCCGCTCCGGCGATCGCCGGCACCGTCAACCTCGCCAAGACCGTCATCACGGTTCCGGATAAATTGCCGGGCTCGCTCGCAGCGCTCGATGTCAAGCACAAGAACGCCCCCGGTGCGGTGCGGGCGCAGGACAAGGCGCTGCGCCCGGCGACGACCAGCGGCAAGAGCGGCGGCAGCGGCCTCGCGCTGGACGTCACCGTCAGCGCGCCAAACCAGATCTTCATCCAGGGCAGGGGCGTCGATGCCGAACTCGGCGGCTCGCTCAAGCTCACCGGCCCGGCCTCGTCGCCGCAAGCGATCGGCACCTTCACCCTGCAGCGCGGGCGGCTTTCGATCCTCGGCAAGCGACTGACCTTCACCGAAGGCACGGTCGGCTTTTCCGGCTCGCTGGTGCCCTATCTCAACCTGACCGCGACAACGACCACGACCGGCGCAACCGTCACCATCGTGGTGTCGGGCGAGGCGACCAATCCGAAATTCACCTTCTCCTCGGTGCCGGCGCTGCCCGAGGACGAGGTGCTGGCGCAACTGATCTTCGGTCGCTCGATGTCGAACCTGTCGCCGCTGCAGATCGCGCAGCTGGCTGAAGCGGCGGGGCAACTGGCCGGCGTCGGCGGCTCGACGTCATTGCTTGAAAACCTGCGCAGCGCCATTGGCGTCGACGATCTCGACGTCACCACCGACGACAAGGGCGGCACCGCTGTCTCCGCAGGCAAGTACCTGAACGACCGCACCTATGTGACGATCCAGAAGGGCGACAAGCCAGGTTCGGGCAAGGCGACCATCGACCTCAATGTCGGTCGCGGCGTCAAATTGCGCGGCGAGGCGACGGACGCCGGCGAAGCCAAGGGCGGCATCTTCTATGAGAAGGAATACTGACGGTCTGGCCCTTCACCGTGGCCAGGACTGGCGCTGTCAGAAGCGAGGCAAATGTCTCAGTCTAATCGCCCGAAGAGATTTTGGCGGAATCTGGGCGCACTAGCAATTTTGCGTCAAGACTGTCGCTATCGCGCGTACCGCTCTCTTTTCAAAGTTGCACATTCGCTAACATGTTCCCAATCCAAGCCGTCTTTGACATCATGGCCTGGATGCGGAATGTTAATCGGCGGAAAGCCAACAATGGGAGTTAGTCATGACAATCTATAAGAGTAATGGCGACAGCGTTCCGGATCACATCCTGGCCATGGCCAAAGAAGCCAAGGCAGGAACGGTGGATCGCCGCGAATTCCTGGCGCTTGCCAGCGTCTTCGGCGCGTCGACGGCCATGGCTTACGGCCTGCTCGGCCTTGCCGCTCCGACCCCGGCAAGGGCCGAGGACGTGCAGGGCAAGAAGGGCGGCGTGCTGAAAGTCGCCATGTCGGTCAAGGATCCCAAGGATCCGCGCACCGCCGACTGGTCTGAGATTTCCAACGCGGAACGTCAGGCGCTCGAGCCGCTGGTGAAATACACGAAGGAATACACCTTCGCGCCATATCTGCTGGCGAGCTGGGATATCAATGACGACGCCACCGAATACACGCTGCATGTGCGGCCTGGTGTCGAGTGGAACAACGGCGACAAGTTCACCGCCGACGACGTGATCTACAACTTCACCCGCTGGGCCGACAAGTCGGCGGAAGGCAACTCGATGCCGGGACGCCTTGGCAGTCTCGTCGACGACACGACCAAGAAGCTGCGCGAAGGTTCGGTCGTCAAGGTCGACGACATGACGGTCAAGCTCAAGCTGACCAAGCCCGATATCGCCATCATCCCGAACCTGTGCGATTATCCCGGCCTCATCGTGCACAAGACCTTCGACGAAAAGGGCGCGAACTTCAAGAACTGCCCGATCGGCACCGGCCCGTTCGAACTCGTTTCCTACGATGTCGGCCAGAAGGTCGTCTACAAGCGCCGCACGACCGGCAAGTGGTGGCAGGGCGAGGCCTTCCTCGATGGCGTCGAGTTCATCGACTATGGCACGGATCCGGCTGCTACGGTTTCGGCGTTCGAGTCGGGCGAAGTGCAGACCAACCATGAGACGACCGCCGACTACGTCAAGATTATCTCGGACGTCGGCGCGCCGGCTTCGGAAGTGGTGACCGCGGCGACCGTGGTCTCGCGCTTCAACGTCAATGCCAAGCCGTACGGCGACCAGAAGGTGCGTCAGGCGATGTGCCTGGCCGTCGACAATTCGGTGGTGCTCCAGCTCGGCTACGGCAATGCCGGCACGCCGGCGGAAAACCACCATGTCGCACCGATCCATCCGGAATATGTCGAGCTGCCCAAGATCCCGCGCGACATGGCCAAGGCCAAGCAGATGCTGACCGAAGCCGGCGTGATCGATTTCGAGCACGAGCTGATCAGCAACGACGAGGACTACCACAAGAACACCACGGACGCGATCGCGGCCCAGCTGCGCGAGGCCGGCATCAAGGTGAAGCGCACCGTGCTGCCGAGCTCGACCTTCTGGAACGACTGGACGAAGTACCCCTTCTCGGAAACCAACTGGAACATGCGTCCGCTTGGCATCCAGGTCATCGCCATCGCCTACCGCTCGGGCGAAGCCTGGAACGAGACGGCCTATGCCAATCCGGACTTCGACAAGAAGGTCAACGAGGCGCTCGGGATCGCCGATGCGGAGAAGCGCAAGGTGGTGATGAAGGAAATCGAGACGATGCTGCAGGAATCCGGCATCATCATCCAGCCTTACTGGCGCAAGCTCTACATCAACATCAAGCCCGAGGTGAAGAACCACTCGATGCACCCCACCTACGAGCACGATTTCGGCAAGGTCTGGCTCGATCAGGCGTGACCCACAGCTTGACGAATGCGAAGGGCGCACCGCCCCTCGCATTCGCGGGATCGCCGCCGTTGCATTCGTGCAGCGGCGGCGTGACGTTGCAAGGTTTTCGAAACAGGGTTGACCATATCTGACCCCAACCCGGCCGGCAGGGGGGCACAATGTTCTCATTCATAATCAGACGCGTCGGTACGATTCTGCTCACGATGCTGTGCCTGACGCTGGTCGTCTTCTTCCTCGTCAATCTCGAACCCAATCTGAAGAAGCTGGCGATCAGCCAGACCGAAATGCACACATCGGCCGAGCAACTCGAAAGCTGGCTGGTCAATCACGGTTATCGCCAGAACTTCTTCGTCCGCTACGGCCAGTGGCTGGGCGTGCTGCCCAAGCAGCCGATCACGGACCCGGCGACCGGCAAGACGACACAGCGTTTCTCCTTCTGCAACGACCCGGCCGTGCCGACATTCTCGGGCGTGATCGAGGGCGATTTCGGCTGTTCGACCAAATTCAAGACCACGGTCGCGGCCAAGCTGTTTCCGGCGCTCGGGGCCACCGGCATCCTGATGTTCTGGGTGCTGGTCGTGATGGTGCCGGTCTCGCTGCTGATCGGGATTCTCGCCGGCATGCGCGAGGGCTCGCGCACCGATCGGGTGCTTTCGGTCGCCTCGATCGCCTCGACGGCAACGCCTGAATATGTGTCGGGCGTCATCTTCACCGTCATCTTCGCCTCGTGGCTCGGCTGGCTGAACGGTTCGGCGGCATCGGCGAGCCAGGGCATCACCTTCTATAATTTCACGCTGCCGGTGATCACGCTGGCGATCTACGGCATCGGCTACATCGCGCGCATGACGCGCGCCTCCATGGTCGAGGTGATGACGCAGCAATATATCCGCACCGCCCGGCTCAAGGGCCTGTCGTTCGGCAACGTGGTGGTCAAGCATGCGCTACGCAACGCGCTGATCGCGCCCTTCACCGTCATCATGCTGCAGTTTCCCTGGCTGCTCACCGGCGTCGTCATCGTCGAGGTGATGTTCCGCTACCAGGGCTTCGGCTACACGCTGGTCGAGGCCGCCGGCAACAACGACATCGACCTTTTGCTCGGCTGTTCGCTGGTCTCGGTGTTCATCGTCCTGATCACGCAGCTCATTTCCGATGTCGGCTACGCATTCCTCAATCCGCGCATCCGGGTTCAGTAGGGAGAAGGCGCATGCAAGCTCAATATATCGGCGCCTCCACCATCATCCTCGAAGTGCTCTGGCGCTTCTGGCCGGTCTGGGTCGCGCTCGTCATCGTCATGGGTGCGAGCTTCCTCTATAAGAAGAAGCTGGCCCTTTACGGCCAGTTGTTCGATAGCGGCGTCGGCATCGCGGGTGTCTTCATCTGCCTGTTCTGGCTGTTCACCGCGATCTTCGCCTCGACCATCTCGCCTTTCGATCCGCTCGGCCAAATCCCGATCATGAAGGACACTTTGCCCGGCGCCATCGAACCGCAGTCAGGTCTCGTCTATCTGTTCGGCGGCGACAAGCTGGCGCGCGACGTGTTCTCGCGCATGGTCTATGGCAGCCAGATCGTGCTGATCATCGCACCCGCGGCGACCGGGTTCGCGCTGATGGTCGGCATCACGCTCGGCCTGCCGGCCGGCTATTACGGCGGCAAGATCGATTCCATCCTGTCGTTCCTGGCCAACCTCGTGCTGGCTTTCCCGGTGATCCTGCTGTTCTACCTGCTGGTGACGCCGGGTATCATGGACACGCCGATCCCCTATGCGCTGGCCGGCGTCTTCTTCCTGTTTCCGATCATCTTCTTCAGCGTGCTGTTCTGGACACGTTACAAGAACCGGCCGGACCGGATCTACATCCTGCTCGGGCTGACGCTCATCATAGGCGGCTGGATCTATCTCGGCCTTGTCTTCGACCGGGACCCGCTGAAGATCGTCCATATCGATCCCAACCAGCTCAACATCTTCGTGGCCGTGGTGTTCGCCTCCAGTCCCGGCGTGTTCCGCATCGTGCGCGGCCTGGTGATGGACATCAAGACGCGCGACTATGTGGCGGCGGCGCAGACGCGCGGTGAATCGCCCTGGTACATAATGCTGTGGGAAATCCTGCCCAATGCGCGCGGACCACTGATCGTCGACGCCTGCCTGCGCATCGGCTACACCACGATCCTGCTCGGCACACTGGGGTATTTTGGCCTCGGTCTTGCACCCGAGAGCCCGGACTGGGGCACGGCGATCAAGGATGCCAGCCGGCTACTGCGCTCCTTCATCCACCCGGCGCTGCCGCCGACGATCGCGCTGATGAGCTTCGTGCTGGGGCTCAACCTGCTCGCCGATTCCCTGCGTGAGCAATCGATGAAGGATTGACGGTGGGATCGATCCCAGATCCCACTTGGCTAAAAAACTAGGATTGGAGCGACCCATGAACGAGGCAGTTCGAAATCCGGCTAATCCGACCAACGGGCCGATCATCGAGATCGAGAACCTGTCGATCTCCTTTTTCACCCGCAAGGGCGAGATACCGGCCGTCATGGATTTTTCCTGCACGGTCATGCCGGGCGAGGCGATGGGCATCGTCGGTGAATCCGGCTGCGGCAAGTCGACAGTGTCGCTCGGCATCATGCGCGACCTTTCCAACATCGGGAAGATCGTCGGCGGCAAGATCAAGTTCCAGGGCAAGGACATGGGCGAGCTCTCCGATGAGGAACTGCGCGCCATCCGCGGCAACAAGATCGCCATGATCTACCAGGAGCCGATGGCAAGCCTCAATCCGGCGATGAAGGTCGGCCAGCAGTTGATGGAAGTGCCACTGATCCACGACAAGGTGTCGAAGGAAGAGGCCTATAAGCGCGCTCTGGAAATGGTGCGCTCGGTCAAGCTTCCCGATCCCGAGCGCATGATGCGCTCCTATCCGCACCAGCTCTCGGGCGGCCAGCAGCAGCGCATCGTCATCGCCATGGCGCTGCTGTCGAAGCCGGCGCTGCTTTTGCTCGACGAGCCGACCACGGCGCTCGACGTGACGGTGGAAGCTGGCATCGTCGATCTGGTCAAGGGGCTGGGCGAGAAGTTCGGCACCTCGATGATCTTCGTGTCGCACAATCTTGGTCTGATCCTGGAAACCTGCGACCGCATCACTGTGATGTATTCGGGCGAGGCGGTGGAGACCGGCAAGATCAAGGATGTGTTCGACCGGATGCGCCACCCCTATACGCAAGGGCTGTTCCGCTCGATCCCGCTGCCGGGTGCGGACAAGAATTCGCGGCCGCTGATCTCGATCCCGGGACAATTGCCGCTGCCGCATGAGCGGCCGAAGGGCTGCAATTTCGGCCCGCGCTGCCACCATTTCGTCGAGGGCGTCTGCAACGCGGCCGAAATCCCGATGGTCGAGGTCGCGGGCCACGAAGGCCATTTCTCGCGCTGCGTGCGCTTCAACGAGATCGACTGGGAAGCCCTGCCGCCCGGCGCCAAGAAGGTCAACGAGCGCGTCGTGCCCGGCGCGCCGGTGCTCAAGATCGAGGATCTCAGGAAGTACTACAAGGTCGGCGGCAGCGAGGTGTTCGGCTCGAGCGAGGGCCGTGTCGTCAAGGCCAACGAGACGATCTCGTTCATGGCGCGCGAATCCGAAACCGTCGCCATCGTCGGCGAGTCCGGCTGCGGAAAGTCGACGCTGGCCAAGGTGCTGCTCGGGCTGGAGACGGCGAGTTCCGGCAGCGTGACGCTGGGCAACAAGGAAATCCAGTCGACCGGCATCGAGAGCCGCAGCGTCGACACCGTGTCGTCGATCCAGATGGTGTTCCAGAACCCGTTCGATACGCTGAACCCCAGCCATTCGGTCGGTTCTCAGATCATCCGCACGCTGGAAAAATTCAATGTCGGCAAGACGGTCGCCGACCGGCGCAAGCGCATGCTGGAACTGCTCGACCTAGTGAAGCTGCCGCGTGCCTTCGAGACGCGCAAGCCGCGCCAGCTTTCGGGCGGCCAGAAGCAGCGCATCGGCGTGGCGCGTGCCTTTGCCGGCGATGCCAAGGTGGTGGTGGCGGACGAGCCGGTGTCGGCGCTCGACGTGTCGGTGCAGGCGGCGGTGACCGAACTCCTGATGGACATCCAGCGCAAGAACAAGACAACGATGCTGTTCATCAGCCACGATCTTTCCGTGGTGCGCTACATCGCCGACCGCGTCGTCGTCATGTATCTGGGCTATATCGTCGAGCAAGGCACGACCGACCAGATCTTCGCGCCGCCTTACCATCCCTATACCGAGGCGCTGCTGTCGGCGATCCCGATCGCCGACACAAGTGTGATCAAGAAGCACATCGTACTCGAAGGCGACATCCCGTCGGCGATGAACCCGCCATCCGGCTGCCCGTTCCAGACACGCTGCGGCTACAAGAAGCTGGTGCCGGACAATCTGTGCGAGACCAAGGTACCGCCGGTCAAGCATCTGGGCGATGGCCATATGAGCCTATGCTGGCTCTCCGACGATGTGCTTGCGACGATGGAGCCGGTGATCAAGTTCGACAAGGAACATGCCGCCCACGAAGGCGTTCCGGACGACGCGCCGCATGGCGAGGGTCCAGGATTTGCCGGCACGCCGCCGAAGCGTCCGCGCGGCAAGAACCCGAGCTGACCAGCACAGGGGCAATATCGCTTGCTGGTGCATTGCTCCGCAGCTTCGTCATATCTCATATGTGTCAAGGGACGACAGGCGACGTTCCCTTGAATATCTCCGTCCACTGCCTTATCTGATGCGTGATGTTTGATGCGCCGCAGGGAGACGTATTGTGAGAACGACGCTTGCAATCGATGACGATGTCCTCCTTGCAGCCAAGGCCATGGCGCGGCAGCAGGATCGCAGCATTGGCGAGGTCATTTCCGATCTGGCTCGCCACTCGCTGCGCAGGCCGCAGGCTGGCGGCGAACGCAACGGTATCCCCTTACTTTCGTCGCGGTCCGACGGCCCGATAGTCGATCTCGAAATGGTCAATGCGCTTCGCGACGAACTGCCGTGACCTTCCTGTTCGACGTCAATGTCTTGATTGCCTTGATCGATCCGGCTCATGTCGCGCATGAAGATGCCCATCGGTGGTTCCAATCCACAGGGCATTTGTCATGGGCTACATGTCCCATTACCGAAAATGGTGTCATCAGGATTTTGAGCAACCCGAAATACCCCAATTCTCCGGGTTCGCCCGCTGTCGTTGCGCAGATTGTGGGCAAGTTGCATGTCCTTGCAGGACATCAGTTCTGGACGGACGACATCAGCCTCGTCAACTTCAGCGACATTGATGCATCCAGGATCCTAACCTCGGCACAGGTAACAGACAGTTATCTGCTGGGGCTGGCCAAGGCGCGTGGCGGCAAATTGGCGACGTTTGACCGAAAGCTGTCGACGGCGGCGGTAAGGGGAGGAAAGCCGATCCTCCATCTGATCCCGAGCGAATGAATCGCTGAGGTCTATCGCGACCCCAGGGCAATCTCGCTTTTCCGTAGCGGCAGCTGATTTCACTTGGCCGTGAAATGCCCCGGCAAAGTCAATTGCCGCATTGCTGCAACTGAACGGCGTAATCCCGGGCCATTTTCTCCGTGGCCCGGGCATAGCCCTGGACGCCGGCGTCGCCACGGTTGCCGCGGCCATAGGCGGTCCAGCCGAGATAATAGGCGAGATAGAGATTGTAGGTGTCGTTGCGCGCGACGCCGAACGTGTCGGCGGTCTTGGAATGGTACCAGCCGACGAAATCGACGGCGTCGGCGAATTTCGTCCGCCGTGCCGCCCAGTTGCCGGTTTCGTTCTGATATTGCGACCAGGTGCCGTCCAGCGCCTGGGAGAAGCCGGTGGCGGACGAGACGTGCTTCCACGGGATGAAGCCGAGAAGCTTGGTGCGTGGCGGCCGGGCGTTGCTCTTGAAGCCGGATTCCTTGCGCACCGTCGCCATCAGCACGGGCACGGGTACGCCGTATTTCTGCTGCGTGCGCTCGGCCGCCGACTGCCAATTGTCGAACCACCCGTCATTCTGGTCGAAGACGGCGCACACATTGTTGATGCGGCTGGGCGCCGTCGCGCAGGCCGAAAGCGCCAGCAGCACGCCAATCGCTACAATTTTACTAAAACTCGACCTACCCATGGGCAGATCAATAGGCCGAAATCATAAAGGGAATCTTGCTGTGTCCGTTAACGCCTCGTCGGCGCCAGCGCTTCAGAAAATGCCATATTGAAAATCCGACTTGTTCTGTCGCTTTTTCTCAATTCCTATTGCGGAAATGCCGCCTTGGCTAAAATCACGCCCGCAAACGGCGTATTTCTGACAGCTTGGCCGGTTTGCCGAGGCTTTGATGCCGGCATGAACGAACCAAGACGCAAACGCGGCGCCGAGCGCACCAGCAACCGGGGGCCGGCGCCCATTCCACAGCTGCCGCTCAGGCGCGTCGTCAATCCCTATCCGCCGATGGCCTTGCTGTCTCCAGACCAGATCGAGGCGATCCACCAAGCCTCGATGCATATACTGGAAAATTTCGGCATCGAGGTGATGAGCCCGCGGGCGCTGGCGCTTTTCGAGAAAGCCGGCGCCAGGGTCGACCACGCCTCGGCCAATGTCCGCATCGATCGCGGCATGGTCGACGAGGCGCTGAGGACGACGCGGTCCAACTACCGCCTGACACCGCGCAATCCTGCCAACACCATCCATCTCGGCGGCAACACCATCAATTTCACACTCGTCGCGGGGCCGCCCAATGTGCATGACATGGAGCGTGGCCGCCGGGCGGGCAATCTGCGCGACTATGCGGATCTCACGCGGCTGGCGCAGCATTTCAACTGTGTCCACATGCTCGGCAACCAGGTCTGCGCGCCGGTCGAGCTGCCGGCGAATTCGCGTCATCTCGACACTTATTTCACCAATCTGACCCTGACCGACAAGAGTTTCCATGTCTCGGCGATCGGCCGGGGCAGGGCGCTGGACGGCATAGAGATGATGGCAATCGCGCGCGGGCTGACGCTGGACCAGATGGCTGACGACCCGGGCATCGCCACCATCATCTCGGTCAACTCACCGCGACGCTTCGACGAGATGATGGCTGAGGGGCTGATGACGATGGCCGAGTTCGGCCAGTCGGTGGCGGTGACGCCGTTCACGCTGATGGGGGCGATGAGCCCGGTGACGCTGGCCGGCGCGCTGGCGCAGCAGAATGCCGAGGCGCTGTTCGGTGTCGTCCTGACTCAGCTCGTGCGTCCCGGCGCACCGGTCATGTATGGCGCCTTCACCTCCAATGTCGACATGAAGTCGGGTGCGCCGGCCTTCGGCACGCCGGAGAACACCAAGGCCAACATCGCCTCGGGACAGTTGGCGCGGCGCTATGGGCTGCCATACCGCACAACACCGGGCTCGGCCTCAAACGCCGCCGACGCGCAAGGCGCCTACGAGACGCTGATGGCGCTGTGGGGCGCGGTCCTCGGCCACGGCAATCTCGTCTACCACGCCGCTGGCTGGCAGGAGGGCGGGCTGACGGCGTCGTTCGAAAAGTTCATCATCGATGTCGAGATGATCCAGCACATGATGGAGTTCCTGCGCCCGATCGTGGTCGACGAGGCCGAGCTTGCCATCGAGGCGCTGGGCGCGGTGCCGACCGGCGGCCATTTCTTCGGCGAGCCGCATACGCTGGAGCGCTATGCGACGGCCTTCTACCAGCCGATGCTATCCAACTGGCAGAATTTCGAAGCCTGGCAGGAGGCCGGCGGGCTCGACGCCACCGCGCGCGCGACGCGGCTGTGGAAGAAGGCGCTGGAGGATTATGTCGAGCCGGCGATCGATATCGCCGCGCGCGAAGCGCTGGAGGCCTATGTAGCCAGGCGCAAGGAAGCGATCGGGCAGGGCGAGCCGTGATGGTCACAGATTTGCGCGCGTGGACCCCCGCTTGGCTCCTCCCGTCTTGATTCATTTCACCCATCCAACTCGTTGATAGCAGAGAAGAAACCCATGAAATCGCATGCAAAGGTCGTGGTCATTGGCGGTGGCGTCGTCGGCTGCTCGATGTTGTTCCATCTTGCCCGCCACGGCTGGACCGATGTGGTGCTGCTTGAGCGCGACGAACTGACTTCGGGCTCGACCTGGCATGCGGCGGGCGGCATGCACACCATCAATGGCGATCCCAACGTCGCCAAGCTGCAGAAATACACGATCAACCTCTACAAGGAGATCGAGGAGCTTTCCGGCCAGGCGACCGGCGTGCACCTGACCGGCGGTGTGCTTCTGGCGGCGACCGAGGCGCGGCTCGACTGGCTGCGCGGTGTCGTTGCCAAGGGCCGCTATCTCGGCATCGATCTCGAGGAAATCTCGCCTAAAGAGGCGGCCGAACTGATGCCGCTGCTCGACCCAAAGCAGTTCGTCGGCGCCGTCCGCAACAAGGAGGATGGCCACCTCGACCCCTCGGGCGTCACCCACGCCTATGCCAAGGCGGCGCGCAAGCTGGGCGCCGAGGTCGAGCGCTTCACCAAGGTCGAGGACATCGTGCGGCGGCCCGACGGGATGTGGCGCGTCATCACCAACAAGGGCGAGGTGGTGACCGAGCATGTCGTCAATGCCGGTGGCCTGTGGGCGCGCGAGGTCGGCCGTATGGTCGGGCTGGAGCTGCCGGTACTGGCCATGGAGCACATGTACCTGATCACCGAGGACATGCCGGAGGTCGCTGCATGGAACCAGAAAACCGGCACCGAAATCATCCATGCAGTGGATTTCGACGGCGAGCTCTACCTGCGCCAGGAGCGCGGCGGCATGCTGATGGGCACCTACGAGAAGGCCAACAAGCCTTGGTCCGAATACCAGACGCCGTGGAACTTCGGCCACGAGTTGCTGGAACCGGATATCGATCGCATCGCGCCGTCGCTGGAAGTCGGCTTCCGGCATTTCCCGGCCTTCCAGAACACCGGTATCAAGCAGATCATCAACGGCCCCTTCACCTTCGCGCCGGACGGCAACCCGCTGGTCGGGCCGGTGCGCGGCCTGCCCGGTTTCTGGGTTGCCTGCGGTGTCATGGCGGGCTTCTCCCAAGGCGGCGGTGTCGGCCTGGCGCTGTCGAACTGGATAATCGAGGGCGATCCCGGCGCCGACATCTGGGCGATGGATGTCGCGCGCTACGGCGACTGGGCGACGATGGCCTACACAAACGCCAAGGTGCGCGAAAACTATTCCAGGCGCTTCTCGATCCGCTTCCCAAACGAGGAATTGCCGGCCGGGCGGCCGCTGAAGACGACGCCGGTCTACGACCTCCTGTCGGCCAAGGGCGCGCAGTTTGGCGTTGCCTACGGGCTGGAGGTGCCGCTGTGGTATGCGCCTGAAGGGGTCAAGGACGAGTTCTCCTGGCGGCGTTCCAGCGATTTTACCCATGTTGCCGGCGAAGTCGCCGCGGTTCGCGACGGCGTTGGCCTGTCGGAGATTTCGAGCTTCGCCAAATACACGGTGACCGGCGAGGGGGCGGCCGCATGGCTCGACCGCATGCTTGCCTGCAAACTGCCCAAGCCCGGCCGCATGACGCTGGCGCCGATGCTGAAGCAAGACGGCAGGCTGATCGGCGATTTCACGCTGGCCAATCTGGGCGGCGATGGCTGGTTCCTTGCCGGTTCCGGCATTGCCGAGCAGTATCACATGCGATGGTTCGAGGCGCATCTGCCCGGGGATGGTTCGGTTCGCATCGAGGCGCAGGGAGCGAAACTCACCGGCCTTGCGATTGCCGGGCCGAAGGCGAGGGATGTGCTGGCCAAGGTCAGCCGCGCCGACGTGTCCAACACGGCGTTTCCGTTCATGGCCGTCGCAAAAATGGATATCGGCATGGCGCCGTGCCTGGTCGGCCGCGTCAGCTACACCGGCGATCTCGGCTACGAGATCTGGGTGGCGCCGGAATACCAGCGTGCCGCGTTCAACGCGCTGATGGCGGCCGGCGAGGAATTCGGTATCGGCCTGTTCGGCTCGCGAGCGCTGAACGCCCTGCGGCTGGAGAAGAATTACGGCTCATGGGGGCGCGAATACCGGCCGATCTACGGACCGCTGGAAGCCGGGCTCGACCGCTTCGTCGCCTACGGCAAGGAGGCGGACTTCATCGGCAAGGCGGCGGCGCTGGCCGAGCGCAAGCAAGGCGGCAAGTTGCGGCTGCGCGCCTTCGTCGTCGATGCCGACGACGCCGACGTCATCGGCGACGAGCCGATCTGGTTCGGCGGTGCCGTGCGCGGCTGGGTGACGTCGGGCGGCTATGCGCATCACTCGAAAAAGTCGGTCGCCGTCGGCTATGTGCCGAAGGAGATCGCCGAGGAGAGTGACGGCTTCGAGATCGAGCTGTTGGGCAAGCGCCACGCTGCGCGCATGCAGGCCACGCCGCTGTTCGATGCGAATTTCGAGCGGATGCGGGGGTGAAATCCACCCCCTTGTCGCGCATCAAGCGTTGCAGCGATTGTCCAACGCGAACGCGCCGGGGCCGGCAAAGAACAGATAAAGGAAGATGAAGCAGAAGGAGATCGCCGCATCGCCGCCGTTGTTGACCGGGAAGAAATCGCGCGGCATGTGCGCCATGAAATAGGCGATCGCCATCTCGCCAGCCAGGAGGAAGGCAACGGGCCGAGTGAGCAGGCCGAGTGCCAGCAGGATGCCGCCGGCGAATTCGAGGATGGCGGCGGTCGTGGATAACCCGGAGAGGGCGTGGGGATCGGCGCTGACTGGGAAGTTGAACAGTTTCTGGCTGCCATGCTCGATGAACTGCAACGCGGTCATGATGCGCAACACGCCGAGCGCCTGCGGCCGGTATCTGGAGAGGCTTTCGAAAAGCTTCATGATGACTCCATTTTTCAGTCCGCCCGGCCATAGATTATCAGCCGGCGATGAACCATTCACTTCCCATGGCACGCCATCAACAATGGGTGACTGGTAATGTTCCCCAGTTAGATCCTTTATATTGCTCCCGCAAGGGTTGCATTCCTATCGCCATGGTTGTATTAGCGTGAACAGTCTAAAAATGAGGGTTCCCTTTGCCATGAAAAGAGTCGTCGTCAGCCTCTTCGCTCTCCTTGCAGGAACCAGCTTCACCATGGCCGAGGACGCCGGCTGCGAGGCCTTCAAATGGCCGGTGACGCGGGAACAGGCGCTGTTTGCCGCGCCACCTGCGACACCCTCAGGCGCGCCCCTGGCGGTCGGTGCCGCGGCGGACCTGGGGCTGGTGCCGGTCGAGAAGGCCGGCTTTACGCTGCCGCCCGAACGTGCCCCGGCACAAGGCACGTTCGGCGCTGTCGCCAGCGTGGAGGTGCCGCCGGACGGGGTCATACAGATAAGCCTGTCGGGCGAGGCCTGGGTCGATGTCATTCAGGACGGCCACGCCATCAAGTCGGCTGGCTACAGCGGCGTGAAAACCTGCCCCACCATCCGCAAGAGCGTGCGCTTCAAGCTTACGCCCGGTCCGGCCACCGTGCAGTTCAGCGGCGCGAAGAGGGCTGAGTTGAAGGTCGCGGTTCTGACGCCGGAGTAGCCTTACGACACTTCGTTCAACAATAGCAGGAGTCTGCGGGACAGTGCCCCCTCTGTCCTGCAGGACAGAGTGGGGCAACAAGGGGTGCTAGCCTTCAGAAGTTGGCAAGTTTCCGTATGCAGCGCTTACCGCACCGGCGCCATCAGCGCGAAATGCGCGCCTTGCGGATCCTGGCATTGCACGATCCAGCTGCCGCCGGGGACCTCCATCGGCCCCATCAGGATCTTGCCGCCATTGTCGGTGACGCGTTTGGCCGCCGCGTCGATGCCGGTGACGTTGAAATAGAACTGCCAGACCGGCACCGGGATCTGCTGCGGCTTGTTCATGATACCGCCGCCGGATTCGGGGCCGGCCGTAAAGGTCTGATAGGTGCCCATCGGGCCCATGTCGAAGTCACCGGCATTGGCCCATCCGAACTGGTCGGAATAGAAATCGAACGCCGCCTTCCAGTCGCTGGTGTAGAGCTCGTGCCAGCCGATATGGCCCGGCGTGCTGGCCGGCACGACAGGCTGGTCGGGGCCGTTCGGCTGCAGGAACATGAAGGTCGCGCCCTGCGGATCGGCTACGACGGCAAAGCGGCCGACGCCTGGAATGTCGGCGGGCTGGCGATGAACGGAGCCGCCCGCTTTCTCCAACGATGCCGTGGAGGCGTCGACATCCTTTGTATGGATATAGCCGAGCCAGGCCGGCGGCATGCCCATCTTGGCCGCATCCTCGGGCAGCGTCATCAGGCCGCCGACGCCACGCTCGCCGACATTCATGACGATGTAGCGCGGCATGCCGGGAGCCGCGTCGAAGGGCTGCGCCGTCCAGCCGACAACGTTGGTATAGAACGCCTCGGCTGCATCGAGGTCTGATGTCATCAACTCGTACCAGAAGAAGGGCATCGGGGATTTGGGCATTTCGGGTCTCCTCACCTTTGCGTCGATCGTCGTCCGATCCATCCTAGGACGATCTTCACGACGGAAAACCGACACCCGCCCGAACAACAATGTCTTTAGATGCCAGGCGTTCCCCGGTTGCGCATCCGGCGGTTTTCGATTTCTCTGCGGTGACGAGGGGGTTGTCGTCCATGCGCCTTATGTCGCTTACGCCCGAGCTTGTCGCGCTGTGCCATCGGGAAGAGGCCGATCCGGGTCCCGATCCGAGCTGGACCGAGATGAACGACGGTGACTTCCGGACCCTTGCCTTGCGGCTCTCCGACGAGGCGGACGAGGGACCGCTGTGGGTGTTCGCCTATGGGTCGCTGATCTGGAAACCGGAATTCGAATCCGTCGAACAACGGCTCGCCACCGCCTATGGCTGGCACCGCTCGTTCTGTCTCGACATGGTGCGTTGGCGCGGCAGCGCCGCGCAGCCGGGCCTGATGATGGCGCTCGAACGGGGCGGACGCTGCAACGGCGTGATCTGCCGCTTGCCGGAAGGCGAGAAACCGGCTCAGATCGAAAGACTGCTGCGGCGCGAGATCAATGATCATGAGAGTGTCAGCTCTGTCAGGTGGCTGCCCGTGCATACGGCGCAAGGTGCGCTGCGGGCGCTCGGCTTCTGGGTTGGCGTGAAGGGCAGGGGCACGTCGCTGAGCCAGCCGCTGGACAGGGTGGCAAGCGTGCTGGCCAGGGCCTGCGGGCATATCGGCTCCGGGGCCGAATATCTCTACAATACCGTCAGCCATCTCGAAGCGTTCGGCATTCATGACCGCAATCTGTGGCGATTGCAGAAACTGGTCGCTGACGAGATCCGGACCATCCATGCTCGGGCCCTCGATCCAGTTCACTCGGCCATCCCGCAACAGCAATTGCTCAAAGTCATAACATGAGTAAAAAAATCATATTATTACTCAGTCTTTTCAGTGTCTTGCGCCGAAAATTGACCAATTGATAAAAAAATAAAACGTGCTAGCCTTCCGCAAAACGAAAAACATGGGGAACTGACGATGCCAGAAGGCCAGTTCAAAGAGGGTATTACCGGCGGCCGGCTTCAGACCGATCAGTATGCGGACAATTTTTCCGACCTGCATCCACCGCTCGATCACCACGAGGCGCTGGTCGAATCCGATCGCTGCTATTTCTGCTACGACGCGCCGTGCATGAACGCGTGTCCGACCTCGATCGACATCCCGCTGTTCATCCGCCAGATCTCGACCGGCAATCCGATCGGCTCGGCCAAGACCATCTTCGACCAAAACATTTTGGGCGGCATGTGCGCCCGCGTCTGCCCGACCGAGACGCTGTGCGAAGAGGTCTGCGTGCGCGAGGTGGCGGAGGGCAAGCCGGTGCAGATCGGCCGCCTGCAGCGCTACGCCACCGATGTCGCGATGGCCGAGAACAAGCAGTTCTATCCGCGCCCCACGCCGACGGGCAAGACGATTGCCGTGGTCGGCGCCGGGCCTGCCGGCCTCGCCGCCGCGCACCGGCTCGCCCGCCACGGCCATGACGTGACCATCCTGGAGGCGCGGCCGAAGGCCGGCGGTCTCAACGAATACGGCATCGCCGCCTACAAGAGTGTCGACAATTTCGCCCAGGCCGAAGTCGACTATGTCACTTCGATCGGCGGCATCGACATCCAGAACGGCAAAGCGCTCGGCCGCGACTATCAGCTCTCCGACCTGATCCGCAATTACGACGCGGTGTTCCTCGGCATGGGCTTGGGCGGCGTCAATGCGCTGCGCGCCGATGGCGAGGACGCCGACGGCGTCACCAATGCGGTGGAATTCATCTCCGAACTGCGCCAGGCCAGCGACCTCTCGAGCCTGCCGGTCGGCCGGCGGGTGGTCGTCATCGGCGGCGGCATGACGGCGATCGATGCCGCCGTGCAGTCGAAGCTGCTCGGCGCCGAGGAGGTGACGATCTGCTACCGGCGCGGCCAGGAGCATATGAACGCCTCCGAGTTCGAGCAGGATCTGGCTGCCGCCAACGGCGTCACCATCCGCCATTGGCTGCAGCCGAAGCGGGTGGTTGCCAATGGCGGCAAGGTGAGTGCCATCGAACTCGAATACACCGCCATGAACGGCGACAAGCTTGCCGGCACCGGCGAGACGCTGACGCTCGTTGCCGACCAGGTATTCAAGGCGATCGGCCAGAGCTTTGTCCCGACCGCTCTCAACGGCAGCGGCGCATCGATCGAGCTCGAAGCCGGCCGCATCAAGGTCGATGCGGAAGGGCGGACCTCGCTGGCCAAGGTCTGGGCAGGCGGCGACTGCATTTTTGGCGGCGACGACCTGACCGTCTCGGCCGTGGCGCAGGGCCGCGATGCGGCGGAGAGCATCAACAGGAGCCTGACGCAGGGGTAGGGATCATGGCCACAGTGGAACCGGGCATCGCCCGTCACTACGAGATATCGGGGCTGGAGCAGCGCGTCCTTGCCGCGCTCGCCGATATGGGCGTGGACGTTGCCCATCTGAGCGTCAGCGATCTCGAAGCGATCGATGAATTTCACATCGGTGGCGTGGCAGCCACCAGGGAACTCGTCGATCAGATGGGTTTGAAGCCGGCTGGCAGGCTTCTTGACATCGGATCGGGTATAGGCGGTCCGGCCCGCTTTGTCGCCAACAGTGCCGACGCCGATGTCACCGGCATCGACCTGACGCAGAGCTATGTCGACGTCGCGACCGGTCTGTCGAAGCGCACGGGAATGGCGGACAGGACGCACTTCGTCCAGGGCAGCGCACTGGACATGCCGTTCGGCAATGCCAGCTTCGATGCGGCAATGATCCTGCATGTCGGCATGAACCTTCCCGACAAGGCGAAACTGATGAGCGAGGCCGCCCGTGTGCTGCGGCCGGGCGGTGTCTTTGCCGTCTACGATGTGATGCGGCTCAAGCCCGGCGCACTGACGTTTCCGCTGCCATGGGCATCGGACGAAACCATGTCCTTTGTCGCCACGCCCGACGACTATCGATTGGCCGCCACCGCCGCGGGCTTCTCGGTGACGTCGGAACGGCCACGCGGCGCCTTTGCCGTCGAATTCTTTGCCACGATGCGCGCACGGATGGCTGCCGCTCAGGCCGACGGCACAAAGCCACCGCCTGGTGTTGGCCTGATCATGGGCGGGGATGCCCGCACCAAAATCGCCAATATCACCGCCGCGCTTGAAGGTGGCATTCTTGCACCCGTGGAAATGCTCCTTCGTCTCGGTTGAAAGGGACCTGTCATGGCTGACATCCGCAACAATTTCGTCGGCATCAAATCGCCCAATCCGTTCTGGCTGGCCTCGGCGCCGCCGACCGACAAGGCCTACAATGTCATCCGCGCCTTCAAGGCCGGCTGGGGCGGCGTGGTGTGGAAGACGCTGGGCGAGGAAGGGCCGCCTGTCGTCAACGTCAACGGCCCGCGCTATGGCGCGATCTGGGGTGCCGACCGCCGCCTGCTCGGCCTCAACAACATCGAGTTGATCACCGACCGCGACCTGCAGGTCAATCTGCGCGAGATCAAGCAGGTCAAGAAGGACTGGCCCGACCGCGCCATCGTCGTCTCGCTGATGGTGCCCTGCGTCGAGGAGAGCTGGAAGGCGATCCTGCCGGTGGTCGAGGAGACGGAAGCCGACGGCATCGAGCTCAATTTCGGCTGTCCGCACGGCATGTCGGAACGCGGCATGGGTGCCGCCGTCGGCCAGGTGCCGGAATATATCGAAATGGTTGTGCGCTGGTGCAAGCAGAACACGCGCATGCCGGTCATCACCAAGCTGACGCCCAACATCACCGATGTGCGCAAGCCGGCGAGGGCCGCACTCGCCGGCGGAACCGACGCGGTTTCGCTGATCAACACCATCAATTCGATCACCGGTGTCGATCTCGACAGTTTCGCGCCGCAACCGACCATCGACGGCAAGGGTTCGCATGGCGGCTATTGCGGTCCGGCGGTGAAGCCGATCGCCATGAATATGGTGGCCGAGATCGCGCGCGATTCCGAAACCCGCGGCCTGCCGATCTCCGGCATTGGCGGCATCACCACCTGGCGCGATGCGGCGGAATTCATGGCGCTGGGCGCCGGCAATGTGCAGGTCTGCACGGCGGCGATGACCTACGGCTTCAAGATCGTGCAGGAGATGATCGCCGGTCTCGAAAACTGGATGGACGAGAAGGGCCACGCCACGCTCGACGACATCGTCGGCCGTGCCACGCCCAACGTCACCGACTGGCAGTACCTCAACCTCAACTATGTCGCCAAGGCGCGTATCGACCAGGACGCCTGCATCAAATGCGGCCGCTGCCACATCGCCTGCGAGGACACCTCGCATCAGGCGATCACCAGCATGGTCAATGGCGTCAGGCATTTCGAGGTAATCGAGGCGGAGTGCGTCGGCTGCAATCTGTGCGTCAATGTCTGCCCGGTCGACAATTGCATCACTATGGAGCCGCTGGCCGCCGGCGCTCTGGACCAGCGTACCGGCAGGCCGGTGTCGCCGGTCTACGCCAACTGGACCACGCATCCGAACAACCCGATGGCCAAGGTGGCGGCGGAGTAGGGATTCGTCGCGAGAAGAGCGCCGAGGGCGCAGCAGCTTCCCTTCTCCCCGTCACTACACGGGAGAAGGTGCCGGCAGGCGGATGAGGGGCGGCGCGACCTTTGGGATGACCTGCCCACCAGTCGCCCCCGCAACTTTGCAAACCTCCTGCGTCACTGACGTCTGGCGCAATCGCCCTGGGTTCGCGCGGGTCGATTTTGTAAGGGCTCAAAAATTAGATTGCAAAGTCGGCGCTGCCCCTCATTGCCCTGCCGGGCATTTCTCCCCGTATAGTGACGGGGAGAAAGAGGCTGTCATCGCCGCTTTCGCCAATCACCAGCGTATTCTCGTTTCGAAAGCAGAGGACTCTCCATTTTCCTATTGCAGATAAAAAATATCCACGATAATGTATATCCATGAGTAGGAGATCGGCACCATGAAGCTGGGCGAGGGCGTTGAAGCGGCCATCCACTGCGCGGCCACGCTGGCCAGCGTCGAGGGCAACAGCACCATGCCGGGCGCAGCGCTCGCAGAGTCCTTCGGGCTGTCGCCGAGCTATCTCCTGAAGCATCTCAACATGCTGAGCGCGGCGCATATCCTGGAATCGGTGCCGGGCCCGGCGGGCGGTTACCGGCTGGCGCGGCCGGCCGAGCGCATCACGCTGCTCGACATCGTGCTGGCCATCGAAGGACGCGAGCCGGCGTTTCGGTGTGGCGAGATCCGCCGCAACGGCCCGGTCAAGCTCGATGCCTCGGCCTACGTCAAGCCCTGCGGCATCAACGCCGCGATGCTGAAGGCCGAGCGCGCCTATCGAGCAGCACTCGCCGAAACGAGGCTGTCCGACATCGTGGCCACTTACCAGGCGGAAGGCGACCCGAGATCGCTCGCCGCGAGTTGCGCCTTCGTCGAGCGCCACCAGCGGCCGCAGAAATCCGATCCCAATTCCCAACCACGTGAAAGGACAAGACAATGAAACAGAGGCTGCAATTTTTCGCCAAGGCGCCCGAGATCATGAAGGCGGTGTCGGCGCTCAACAAGGCGGTCGACGAATGTGGACTCGAGGTGAGCGTGCTGCACCTGATCAAGCTCAGGGCCTCGCAGATCAACGGTTGCTCCTATTGCGTCGAGATGCACAGCCGCGAGGCGCGGCGCGACGGCGAAACCGAGCAACGGCTCTATCTGGTTTCGGCCTGGAAGGAATCGCCGCTGTTTTCCGAGCGCGAACGCGCGGCCTTGGCCTGGACCGAGGCAACGACCCTGATCTCCAACAATGGCGTTTCGGACGAACTCTATGCGAGCACGCTCGCGCATTTCTCGGAAGAGGAACTGGTCAAGCTGTCGGTTGCGATCGGCATGATCAACACCTGGAACCGGCTTTGCATCCCGTTCCATGCCATTCATCCGATGCCGGCTGCCAAAGCAGCCTGACCGTCCGGTTTAGCAATGGAGCGCCGTCCGAGAGGGCGGCGCTCCAACTGTTTTCAAAGGGGAGAGTCTGATGCCTGCCGATTTGCCTTCGACCTTGTTGTTCCTCGGCCGCCTGTTGCTCGGCGGCGCCTTTGTCCTCGCCGGCCTGCGCAACATCCAGAACGCGGCCTTCCTCACAGGGCTCATGGCCGCGCGTGGTGTGCCGCGGGCGCGGCTGGCGCTGTGGGCCGGCATCGTCCTGCAGATCATCGCCGGCGCGCTGGTGATGGCGGGGCTCTGGACCGCGCTTGCCTGCGCGGTGCTCGTGCTGTTCCTGGTCGCCGCCACGCCGATGTTCCACGATTTCTGGGATCATCAGGGTCCGGACCGCGCGGCGCGCATCAACGGCTTCGTCGGCAATGTCGCGCTGGGCGGCGGTTTTCTGAAGCTGATCGCGCAGTCGCTTTAGTCGACAGACGTAGGCCGTTCACTGGCTCGGTGCATACAGATAACTTTGATACCTATTGTTAGGATGGCGACGATATTAAAATCCCTGTTCGAAATTTCGTTGAGCGCTAGATGTACATTTTCAGAGGGAGAAGGCGAAGCGAGCTGAGATGGCTGCTAATGGCAGGCATGGTGATGACGATCGTCGTTGTCCTTTCAGACCATTTTCGTTCAATTACGGCCGGAGAAGCTTTTGTATTACTTGATCTTTATTTCATCTCAAGTCTATTGATAATTTTCGTGTTTTTGCGAAATTCAGGTGAAAAAAGCTTGCTAGCGTCACCTGCTTTTTTAGAAAAGTCAGCGACACGGTTCACTCTGTTCATTTTCCTTGTCTATGGATCAGTCGCGCTGTATCCCTTGGTTGAGAAGCGTTTTCGTTCCGAATTTATAGGCGAGATTGGTTTTTTTATTATTCTCTTGGTGATGGGATTTCCCGATGTACTACTTTTCCTGCGAACAAAAACCGATACCGGTAAACCTATATATCAAAAAGCAAGCCTATTCGGCTTTTGGATACTGCTGCTGTTCGTCGTCGCGTCTATCGGTGCAGGGATAATCGCTGGACGCTAGCCCGCTCCGGCTGCCGCGTTCCCTCCATTACGCCGCGAACCGCAGCCCGCCGTCGCAGGTCAGCACCTGGCCGGTCATGAAGCCGTTGGAGACGAGGAAGGCTATCGCCGAAGCGACGTCGTCGGCGCGGCCGATCCTGCCGACCGGCGTCTTGCCGGCATATTCAGCAAAGACCGCCTGGCGTTGCTCGTCCGGCAGAAAATCCCACCATGGCGTGTCGATGACGCCGGGAGCGACGACATTGACGCGCAGCGGCTTTAGCTCGACGGCCAGGATCGGTGTCACGGTCAGCAGCATGCCGTTGACGGCACCGATGCCGGCAACGCCGGGCATGGTGGTCTGGGCTGATACCGCCGATATGAAGGTCACCGATCCGGATTTGTTGAGTGTCGGCAATGCCGCCTGCAGGCAGGACAGTTGCGGCCGCACCTTCTCCTCGACGCCGCTGCCGATATCGGCGAGATCGAGGGTGTGGAACGGGCCTAGGCCCTTGCCACCGCTGGCCGCCAGAACAAGGTGGTCGAACGGACCGAGGCGATCGAAGAACTGGCGGACCTCGTCCGGCTTTGAAGCATCGAATGCTGCCTTGTTGGCGGCGCCGCCAAGGCTCTTCCAGGCGCCGTTGAGCTTATCCTGGTTGCGCCCGGTGATGGTCACCTTCATGCCCGGGCCTAGCAGTTTTCGCGCCGTCGCCAAGCCGATGCCGGACGAACCGCCGATGATGACTGTGTGTTCAGTTCCGTCGGTCATGAATGCTGTTCCTTCGATTTTGTGGAAGCCTGGCCGACAAGGTCGAGGCTGAGGCTTCGCAATTGTTGTCGTGCTCCGGCGTCGTAGGCCTGGGCGTCGGCGCGCGCTTCTCGCAGGCCATCGAAATAGAGGCCGCTGCGGCTTTCGAGTGCTGGCGACGTGGCGAGATTGACGATGGCGTCGGCACCGGTCTCGACCGAATTCCATGGCGTGACCCCGGCCTGCCGGACCATGGTCGTGTTCATGTAGCTCGCCGGATGCAGGGCGTTGACGGTGACCCCGGTGCCTTTCAACTGCTCGGCCAGATCGACGGTGAACAGGATCTGCGCCAGCTTGCTCTGGCAGTACGCGCGCACGCCGCTATAGCCATGGGTCAGCATGACGTCGCCGAAGTCGATCGCCTGTTGGCCGGCGGAGGCGACATTGACGATGCGCGCTGGAGCACTCGCCTTCAGTAGTGGCAGAAGCTCCGAGGTCAGCAGGAAGCCGGCGAGATAATTGACCGCGAAACGCAGTTCATGGCCGTCGGCGCTGATCTGCCGTTTGGCTCCGGCCGTCCCGACGCCGGCATTGTTGATGAGGATATCAAGCCGGCCTGTCTTTTCACGTACGGCCTCGGCGAGGTGGCGAACCTGCGCCAGGGAGGCGAGGTCGGCGGCGAAGAACTCGGCCTTGCCGCCGGCGGCTTCGATGTCGGCGACCGTTGCCTTGCCACGCGCAGCATCGCGGCCGTGTACCAGGATGCGGGCGCCGGCCCCGCCCAGCCTTTGCGCGACGACGTGGCCGACGCCGTCGGTCGAGCCGGTGATGAGGATAGTCTTGTCTTTCAGATCCATGTTTGGCAGGTCCATGTTTGGAGCCTCCTGTCTGCTGCTCCCGCCGCAAGATGGGACATCGGGTCGATCTCAAACAGTTCAAACTTTATCCTGGTATCGGTACTGCTATAATAGACGCATGGATGCTCCCTCACATTCCGCTGAAGACAGCCGCCGGCGCGAGCTTGGCGCCTTCCTGCGCTCGCGCCGAGAAAGGCTGACGCCGTCCGCAACGGGCATCGCCACGGGCCTCAGGCGTCGCACGCCGGGCCTGCGTCGCGAGGAGGTGGCGATGATCGCCGGCGTCGGCACGACCTGGTACACCTGGCTGGAACAGGGCAGGGACGTGCGCCCATCGGTGGAGGTGCTGACCGCGCTGAGCGAGGCGTTGCGCCTCGACGCCATCGAGAAGCGCCATCTGTTCATCCTTGCCGGCCGCCAACAGCCGGAGCGCCGCGTGGCCGCACCGGAAAAGGTCGATGGCGCCTTGCTGCACATGCTGCAGAGCCTTGTCCTGCAACCCGCCTATGTCGTCGGCCGGCGCTGGGACGTGCTTGCCTGGAACCCGGCGGCGGTCGCGGTGTTCGGCGATTATGGCCTGCTTGAGGGAGATGCCCGCAACATCGTCCATATGGTGTTCACAAGTCCGCACCACCGCCGCCTGCTGGTCGACTGGGAGGAACTTGCCCGCGTGGTGCTCGCATCGTTTCGCGCCGAAAGCGCCAAATATGTCGGCGACCCGGCCTTCGACCGGCTGATCGCGCTGATGATGCGATCGAGCCCGGAGTTCCGCGACTGGTGGCCCCGGCGGGACGTGGCCCGAAGGCTGGCTGGCCTGAAACACGTCCGGCACCCCACGGCCGGCGCGATGGCCTTCGAGCATATGAGCCTGTCGATCGACGATGGTTCCGACATGCGGCTGGTCGTCTACACGCCGCTCGCCGAGCAGAACTCGATCGCCAAGCTGCAAACATTGCTGGACGCGCTGCCGGCCAAGCGGCGCAGCGCCTGAGCGGTCGCGGCAAGGCCGAAGTCAGGCCTTCGGCTTCAGTCCTTCGAGGAACAACTGCTCCAGGAAACGGGCGGCATCCTCGAAGCGGCCGTCGCCGCCACGGTTCGGGCCGAGCACGGCGCGGACCTGGACGTCGAAATCGGCGTAATGCTGCGTGGTTGCCCAGATCGAGAAGATCAGGTGCCAGGGATCGGTCCTGGCGATCTTGCCGGCGCGCATCCAGCCCTTGATGACGGCGGCCTTCTCGTCGACCAGCGTCTTCAACTCGCCGGCCAGCAGCGGCATGATGCGCGGCGCGCCTTGCAGGATCTCGTTGGCGAATAGCCGGCTCTCGCGCGGAAAATCGCGCGCCATCTCCAGCTTGCGCCTGATGTAGCTCCTGAGTTCCGTCATCGGATCGCCGATGTCGTCGAGTTCCCTGAGCGGCGCCAGCCATGTGTCGAGCAGGCGCTGCATCAACGTCTCGTGAATGTCTTCCTTGCGGCGGAAATAATAGAGCAGGTTGGGCTTCGACATGCCCGCGGCTTCAGCGATCTGGTCGATGGTCGAGCCACGGAAACCGTTGGTGGAGAACACCTCGAGGGCTGCTTCCAGGATCAGTTCGCGCTTTTCCTGCTGTATGCGGGTGCGGCGAGGGGCTTCCGTGCCAGTGTTCACCGTTGCAACACCTCGTGTTCAGGATCATCTGGACCAATTCTCTGGACCAGTTTTTCCCCAGGCTGTGGAACGCACTTCAGGAGCCGCATTTCCGCTAGTAATCCCTTGACCGCCGACAGGGCGGTGCTAACGTTTGTCCAATCGGTCAAAATTTGCGTAGCACGAAAGCGCGGCAAAGACCAAGCGTTGGACGCACCGAAACAGGTTACAAGGGGAAGTCTTGGTCATGTCCAACCGGCTGAAAGTCACGCCGAACGATCTCAGCGCATTCTGGATGCCGTTCACGGCAAACCGGCAGTTCAAGCAGGCGCCACGCATGTTCGTGTCCGCCAAGGACATGCACTACACGACCAGCGATGGCCGCAAGGTGCTGGACGGCACCGCGGGCCTGTGGTGCGTCAATGCCGGCCATTGCCGGCCGAAGATCACCGAGGCGATCCAGCATCAGGCCGCCGAGCTCGACTACGCGCCGGCCTTCCAGATGGGCCACCCCATCGTGTTCGAACTGGCCAACCGGCTCGTCGACATCGCGCCCAAGGGCATGGACCATGTGTTCTTCACCAATTCCGGTTCGGAATCGGTCGAGACCGCGCTGAAGATGGCGATCGCCTATCACCGGGTGAAGGGCGAAGGCTCGCGCACCCGCCTGATCGGCCGCGAACGCGGCTATCACGGCGTCAATTTCGGCGGCATCTCGGTCGGCGGCATCGTCACCAACCGCAAGATGTTCGGCACGCTGCTCGGCGGCGTCGACCACATGCCGCACACCCATTTGCCGGAGAAGAACGCTTTCTCGAAGGGCGTGCCGGAATATGGCGCGGAGCTCGCCAACGAACTGGAGCGCATCGTTACGCTCCATGACGCCTCGACCATCGCCGCCGTCATCGTCGAGCCGGTCGCCGGTTCCACCGGCGTCATCCTGCCGCCCAAGGGTTATCTTGAGAAGCTTCGCGAAATCTGCACCAAGCACGGCATCCTGTTGATCTTCGACGAGGTGATCACCGGTTTCGGCCGTCTCGGGGCACCGTTCGCCGCCGATTATTTCGGCGTCACGCCCGACATCATGACCACCGCCAAGGGTGTCTCCAACGGCGTCATCCCGATGGGCGCGGTGTTCGTGAAGAAGGAAATCCACGACGCCTTCATGACCGGCCCCGAGCACATGATCGAGTTCTTCCACGGCTACACCTATTCGGGCAATCCGGTCGCCTGCGCGGCGGCACTCGGCACGCTCGACACCTACAAGGAAGAGGGGCTGCTGACCCGTGGCGAGGAACTGGCACCCTATTGGGAAGACGCGCTGCATTCGCTGAAGGGCGAGCCGCATGTCATCGACATCAGGAATATCGGCCTGATCGGCGCGATCGAACTGGCGCCCATCGCCGGCAGCCCGACCAAGCGGGCCTTCTCGGCCTTCGTCAAGGCGTTCGAACGCGGCGCGCTGATCCGCACCACCGGCGACATCATCGCGCTGTCGCCGCCGCTGATCATCACCAAGGGCCAGATCAACGAATTGATCGACCATGTGCGCGAAGTGCTGAGGTCGATAGATTGAAGATTTGGGCGCGGATATCCCTCCCCCTCGAGGGGAGGGTGGCCGCGAAGCGGTCGGGTGGGGTCCGTGCGACCGGGCGCCGACCTGATCTTTTGCCGCGAGGCTGCCTCTGATGCCCCGTACCCGCGTGAGCTTCGAAATGCGCCAGAAAGCGCGTGCGCTTCGAGTTCACGCGACCAAGGGCGAATCGCTGTTGTGGTACGAGCTGCGCGAGCTGAAAGCGGCTGGCATCAAGTTTCGCCGCCAGTGCCCGATCGGCCCCTATATCGTCGACTTTGCTTGCCTCGGGGTAAAGCTGATCGTGGAGGTCGACGGTGATATGCACGAGCATGAGAAGGGCAAACGCCACGATGCCGCTCGTGATGCGTATCTGCGTTCGCTCGGCTTTGATGTCTTTCGTGTTGACGAGCCCGATGTCATAAATAGCGCGTGGCATGTCGCGCAGGTGGTCAAGGGGAAGGTCGAGTCTATGTCAGGCGACCCGCCCGACCGCTTCGCGGCCACCCTCCCCTCGAGGGGGAGGGGGACGTTGGCGCCCCCGCAATCGATAGGGTTTTAGAGCATGGCCGCACCCGGCGAGAATCTGCGAATCAATTCAGATCGTTTGTGGGATTCGATCATGGAGATGGCGAAGATCGGTCCCGGCATTGCCGGTGGCAACAATCGCCAGACGGTGACCGATGAGGACGGCGAGGGCCGGCACCTGTTCAAGCGCTGGTGCGATGCGGCCGGGCTCGACATGGGCGTCGACGAGATGGGCACGATGTTTGCCCGTCGCGAGGGCACCGATCCCAGCCTGCCGCCGGTCTATGTCGGCAGCCATCTCGACACGCAGCCGACCGGTGGCAAGTATGATGGCGTGCTCGGCGTGCTCGGCGGGCTGGAAGTGGTGCGCTCGCTCAACGATCTCGGCATCAAAACCAAACATCCGATCGTCGTCACCAACTGGACCAACGAGGAAGGCGCTCGCTTCGCGCCGGCGATGATGGCATCCGGCGTGTTCGCCGGCGTGCTCGACCAGGCCGACGTCTACGAGCATACCGACAAGAACGGCAAGAAATTCGGCGAGGAGCTGGAGCGCATCGGCTGGAAGGGTTCGGAGAAGGTCGGCGACCGCAAGATTCACGCCTTTTTCGAATTGCATATCGAGCAAGGCCCGATCCTCGAGGACGAAGATATCGACATCGGCGTCGTCACCCACGGCCAGGGACTGAAATGGCTGCAGGTGACGCTGACCGGCAAGGAGGCGCATACCGGCTCGACGCCGATGCCCAAGCGCCGCAATGCCGGGCTCGGCATGGCCCGGGTGATCGAACTGGTGCACGAGATCGCCATGGACTACCAGCCCGACGCCGTCGGCGCGGTCGGCCATATGGAAGTCTATCCCAACTCGCGCAACATCATCGCCGGACGCACCGTCTTCACCATCGATATCCGCTCGCCGGAGAAGGAAGTGCTCGACGCCATGGATGGCCGCATCCGCGAAGGCATCGAGACGATCTGCGATGCGCTCGACATCCAGTACAAGATCGAACAGGTCGGCCATTTCGATCCGGTGACCTTCGATGCCGGCTGCGTCAAGGCGATCCGCGATGCCGCCGAACGGCTCGGCTATACGCACCGCAACATCGTCTCCGGCGCCGGCCACGACGCCTGCTGGATCAACCGCGTCGCTCCGACCGCCATGGTGATGTGCCCCTGCGTTGATGGGTTGAGCCACAACGAGGCCGAGGAGATCACCAAGGAATGGGCGAGCGCTGGCGCCGACGTGCTGTTCCATGCGGTGGTGGAGACGGCTGTCATCGTGGAGTGAATTCAAAGATTTACCTTCCAAACGCCGCTCGCAAAGAAGCGCGAAGAGAACAAGGGAACAAGAAAATGACCAAAGTCATCAAGAACGGCACCGTCGTCACCGCCGACCGCACCTGGAAGGCCGATGTGCTGTTCAGCCACGGCAGGATCGTCGCCATCGGCTCGGATCTGCATGGCGACCACGAGTATGACGCCACCGGCTGCTACATCATGCCGGGCGGCATCGATCCGCACACCCATCTCGAAATGCCGTTCATGGGTACCTATTCGGCCGACGATTTCGAATCCGGCACGCGGGCCGCCCTTGCCGGCGGGACGACGATGGTGGTCGATTTCTGCCTGCCGGCGCCGCAGCAATCGCTGCTCGAAGCCCTGCAGATGTGGGACAACAAGACCTCCAAGGCTGCCTGCGACTACTCCTTCCACATGGCGGTCACCTGGTGGAGCAAGCAGGTGTTCGACGAGATGGCAACCGTCGTCGACAAGGGCATCACCTCGTTCAAGCACTTCATGGCCTACAAGGGCGCGCTGATGGTGGATGACGACGAGATGTATGCGTCGTTCCAGCGCTGCGCCGACCTTGGCGCGCTGCCGCTGGTGCACGCCGAGAATGGCGACGTGGTCGCGGCCCTTTCGCAGAAGCTGCTGGCAGCCGGCAATAACGGTCCCGAGGGCCACGCCTATTCGCGTCCACCGGAAGTGGAAGGCGAGGCGACCAACCGTGCCATCATGATCGCTGATATGGCCGGTGTGCCGCTTTACGTCGTGCATGTCTCCTGCGAGCAGAGCCATGAGGCGATCCGCCGGGCGCGCCAGAAGGGCATGCGGGTGTTCGGTGAGCCGCTGATCCAGCATTTGACGCTGGACGAGAGCGAGTATTTCAACAAGGACTGGGACCATGCGGCGCGCCGCGTGATGAGCCCGCCCTTCCGTAACAAACTGCACCAGGATTCGCTGTGGGCCGGTCTGCAGGCAGGCTCACTGCAAGTGGTGGCGACCGACCATTGCGCTTTCACCACCAAGCAGAAACGCAACGGCGTCGGCGATTTCACGAAGATTCCGAACGGCACCGGCGGCCTCGAGGATCGCATGCCTGTGCTGTGGACCAAGGGCGTCAACACCGGGCGGCTGACAATGAACGAGTTCGTCGCGGTGACATCGACCAACATCGCCAAGATACTCAACATGTACCCGAAGAAGGGCGCCATCGTCGAAGGCGCGGATGCCGACATCATCGTCTGGGATCCGAAACGCAAAAAGACGATTTCGTCGAAGAAGCAGCAGTCGGTCATCGACTACAATGTGTTCGAAGGTGTCGAGGTGACCGGCCTGCCGCGCTTCGTGTTCTCGCGCGGCGAACTGTCGATCGAGGAAGCCGAGGTCAAGGCCAAGCCCGGCCACGGCCAATTCGTCGGACGAGAGCCCAACGCGGCGGTGAACCGGGCGCTGTCGACGTGGAAGGACATCACCGCGCCGCGTAAAGTGGAACGGTCAGGCATCCCGGCGACGGGGGTCTGAGCTTGGCGCGTTCGGCCGCGCTGCTCTCGGTGGTCTTGGCGGCTGTTGCCGGTGGTCCGGCAAATGCGGCCGGCGTGCTGCCTGGTTCCTGGGGCAACGATGTCGGTTGTGCCGGCGTAAAGGCCGGCTACCAGGACAGCGATACCTATATCCTGCTGACCGCGGAAGGCATCGAGACCTATGGCAGTGGTTGCCGGTTCGACCAGCAATTGACGTCGGCGCTGGGTACGCAATCGTTGCGTTCGACCTGTTCCGCCGAGGGCGAGGCGGGAACGACGGTCGAAACAATCCTGGTCACCAACAACGGAGAGGCTGGCTTCTTCGTCACCATTCCCGGCCTGGAAGAACTGGGGCCGCTGCAATCATGTTCTTGACGTTGGGCAATGGGGGAATGAGCATGCGTGGTTATGGTCTGTCTGTTGCAATGGTTGCCGTTCTGGCTGCTGGCCAGGCTTTCGCGGCAGGCATCGACCTGTCGAAACCCTATGGCGACAAATATGGCTGCATCAACCGCAATGGCCAGGAAGTCGCCGCCGATCAGATGCTGCTTTTGACCGCCAAGGAATTGATCACCGCCGCCAGCGCCTGCACGTTCACGAAGACGCAAACGCTGGCTGACGGATCGTTCGTGATGACCGCGACATGTGAGGCGGAAGGTGAAGAGGGACAGGAGCCGACCAAGTTCACCATCAAGCGCAGCGCCAAGAACGCCAAGAAATTGACGATCGCCGATGAGGACGGCAATGTGATGGGGGAAGTCGCGCGGTGCAAATGACGGCGATCCCGTCGACCTCAGGCGACCAGCGCATCCAGTTCCGGCAGCAGGACGACGCTTTCCTGTTCATTGGGATCGGTGCGGGCGATGACGGCCGAAGACGGGGCGTTGCTCAGATTGGCCGGAAGATGCGGCACGCCGGCCGGAATGTAGAAGAGATCGCCGGCCTTGACAACGATGTGATGTTCGAGCCTGTCGCCGTACCAGGTATGGACCTCGCCGGAGAGCACGTAGATCGCCGTTTCATGGTTCTCGTGCAGATGCGCCTTGGCGCGAGCGCCGGGCGGCATGGTGAGCACATGCATGCAGATGCCGGAGGAGCCTACCGACTCCGTTGCAATACCGGCGAAATAGGTCAAACCCTGCTTGCCTTCATAAGTGCTTTCAGGGCGGATAAGATGACAAGTGGGTTTGGGCGACATCGGGGAAACTCCGGGCGTCGATTGAGCGAAACAGGGCCAATGGGACAGGGCGAGTGGAAAACAACATCGCGATAAAAGCAATCGGAATCCGGCCGGCGCCCCTGTGGCGGGAACAGGCAGGCCGCGGCCGATGACAGGGATTTCGCCAGCCGTCGTCGCGGCAAGCAAACTTGGCCTCACTTTCCAGACCAATGACGGACCGGTCCAGGCGCTGTCCAACGTCGACCTGACCATCGGCAAGGGCGAGTTCGTCTCCTTCATCGGGCCGTCGGGTTGTGGCAAGACCACCTTGCTGCGCGTCATAGCGGACCTGGAGAAGCCGACCTCGGGAACGATCTCGGTCAACGGCATGACAGCAGAACAGGCGCGCGAGAAACGCGCCTATGGCTATGTTTTTCAAGCCGCCGCCCTGTTTCCCTGGCGCACCATCGAGCGCAACGTCGCGCTGCCGCTCGAGATCATGGGGCTGTCCAGGGCCGAGCAGGGCGAACGGATCAAGCGCACGCTCGACCTCGTCAACCTCGCGGGTTTCGAGAAGAAATATCCCTGGCAGCTGTCCGGCGGCATGCAGCAGCGCGCCTCGATCGCCCGCGCGCTGGCCTTCGACGCCGACCTGCTTTTGATGGACGAGCCGTTCGGCGCGCTGGACGAGATCGTGCGCGACCATCTCAACGAGCAATTGCTGGAGCTGTGGGGGCGCACCAACAAGACCATCTGCTTCGTCACCCACTCCATTCCCGAAGCCGTCTACCTGTCGACACGGATCGTCGTCATGTCGCCGCGCCCGGGCCGTGTCAGCGACATCATCGAATCGACACTGCCGAAGGAGCGGCCGCTCGACATCCGCGAGACGCCGGAATTCCTGGCAATTGCCGCGCGCGTCCGCGATGGGCTGAGGGCAGGGCACAGCTATGATGATTGAGCGGGCGGGAGATGAGTTCCCTCCTCTCTCCCACGGGGAGAGGGTGGCCGGAGCGAAGCGGAGGTCGGGTGAGGCCAACCACGCCTTCGTCATCCTAGGGCGGAGCCGACGCGAAGCGGCGTGCGCAGACCCTAGGATCCATGCCGTGACGCCGGCCGAAGGGTGCAAGCGGCTGAGAATACCCGCCACGCAGAGCGAGGCGCAGGGGGCTATATTCCGCGCCGCTGAGGGTCGGACAGGTAACGGCATGGATCCTAGGGTCTGCGCCGCGTCGCTTCGCTCCTTGCTTCGCCCTAGGATGNTTCGATCGATGTCACGGCATGGATCCTAGGGTCTGCGCCGCGTCGCTTCGCTCCTTGCTTCGCCCTAGGATGACGAAGAATGGGTGGCATCGCTCTCTCCCGTTGGCGGGAAGAAGGGAATGTCCCTGATGGACACCTTCCGCGACAAGCTCATCCCGGTCACCTCCATCCTCTTGGGCGTGGTCGTGCTCTGGTACGTCTTCGCCGTTATCCTCAACGCGCCGTTCCAGCGCGATCTCGATAGCCGTGCCAACGAAACCCCCGGCACCGTAGAATTCATCGGTAAGACGCTGGCGCAGCCGAAGCCGACGCTGCCGGCGCCGCATCAGGTGGCGGTGAATTTCTTCGAAAACACCTTCCTGCGGCCCATCAATTCGAACCGCAGCCTCGTCTATAATGCCTGGGTGACGCTGTCGTCGACGCTGCTCGGCTTCGCCTTCGGCACCGCGCTCGGCATCATCATCGCCGTCGGCATCGTGCATGTGGCGACGCTCGACCGCAGCCTGATGCCGTGGATCATCGCTTCGCAGACCATTCCGATCCTGGCGGTGGCGCCGATGATCATCGTCGTGCTGGGGGCGATCGGCATCAGCGGGCTGATTCCGAAGGCGATGATCTCGACCTATCTGTCCTTCTTTCCGGTGACGGTGGGCATGGTGAAGGGACTGCGCTCGCCCGAGATCATGCATCTCGACCTGATGCACACCTACAATGCCAGTGCCTCGCAGACCTTCTGGAAACTGCGCGTGCCGGCCTCGGTGCCGTTCCTGTTCACCTCGATGAAGGTGGCGGTGGCGGCAAGTCTGGTCGGCGCCATCGTCGGCGAACTGCCGACCGGTGCGGTCGCGGGCATCGGCGCCAAGCTGCTCGCCGGCGCCTATTACAGCCAGTCGATCGACATCTGGTCGGCGCTGGTTGCCGGTTCGATCGTGGCGGCACTTCTGGTCATGGTGGTCGGCATTGCCGGGCGCCTCGTCGACCGCGCCATGGGCGGGAGGCCGGCATGAACTGGCTGAAGCCATCCTGGCAAGCGGTGCTGGCGATCGTGCTGTGCGTGATCGCAGTGGCGCTCGGCGCGATGTCGAAGCCGGAAGCGGCAGCGCTTGCGGACCCGACCGCAAGCATCAACTATCCCTACCTCGGAACGAAGAGCTTGATGCTCGCCTTGGCCATAGTGGCGGCGCTGATCTCGATGATCAGGATTCCTTCGCTTGCGGAAGCCGTCGTCCTGTTTGCCGGTGCCCATCTCGTCGCCTGGTTGCTGATCTCAGGCATTGCAGGTTTTGAAGGCTCGGCACTGGCACCGTACTTTCTGCTGCTCACGGCGGCCTGGTTGCTTGGCTGGCGTTGCGTGGCGGGGTTGTCGGGGCTTCGCCCGATGGCAAATTGGGCCCGCACCGCGCTCCGCCTGATCATTCCGGCCATCTTCGGGGCATGGATCCTGATCATCTGGGAAGCGGTGACGCGTGGCGCCGGCATTCCCTTCATCCTGCTGCCGCCGCCGAGCGCCATCGGCGCGCGCATCGCCGGTTCGCTGCCGATACTCGGCGCCGACGTCCGGCAGACCATCTTCAAGGCGGTAATCTTCGGCTACGTCGTGGGCAGCGGCGCCGGCTTCATCACCGCGATCCTGGCCGACCGGGTGCCGTTCCTGCGGCGCGGGCTGCTGCCGATCGGCAACATGGTGTCGGCACTGCCGATCATCGGCGTAGCGCCCATCATGGTGATGTGGTTCGGCTTCGACTGGCAGTCCAAGGCGGCTGTCGTCATCATCATGACCTTCTTCCCGATGCTGGTGAACACGGTAGCCGGCCTCGCCGCTTCCGGCCATATGGAGCGCGACCTGATGCGCACCTATGCGTCGGGCTATTGGCCGACGCTCATCAAGTTAAGGCTGCCGGCCGCAGCACCTTTCATCTTCAACGCGCTGAAGATCAACTCGACGCTGGCGCTGATCGGCGCCATCGTCGCCGAGTTCTTCGGCACGCCTGTCGTCGGCATGGGCTTCCGCATCTCGACCGAGGTCGGGCGGATGAACATCGACATGGTCTGGGCCGAAATCGCAGTTGCAGCACTTGCGGGTTCGGTCTTTTATGGCGTGGTCGCTCTTGTCGAAAGAGCCGTCACGTTTTGGCATCCCTCTGTCCGTGGTGGATAGGGGCGGTGGGTTTAGGGCACTAACTTCAGAGGGTAAAAAAATGAAAAGACTGATTATTCCTGTTCTGGCCGGCGCGATGTCGCTCGCCGCGTTCCAGGCAATGGCCGCCGACAAGGTGACGTTGCAGCTGAAATGGGTCACGCAGGCCCAGTTTGCCGGCTACTATGTCGCCAAGGCCAAGGGTTTCTATGAGGCCGAGGGTCTCGACGTCGACATCAAGCCCGGCGGCCCCGATATCGCTCCCGAGCAGGTGATCGCCGGCGGCGGCGCCGACGTCATCGTCGACTGGATGGGCGGCGCGCTGGCCGCCCGCGAAAAGGGCGTGCCGCTGGTCAACATCGCCCAGCCGTTCAAGAAGGCCGGCATGGAGCTGGTCTGCCCGAAGGACGGTCCGATCAAGACCGAAGCCGACTTCAAGGGCCACACGCTCGGCGTCTGGTTCTTCGGCAACGAATACCCGTTCTACGCCTGGATGAACAAGCTCGGCCTCAAGACCGATGGCGGCCCCGACGGCGTCACCGTTCTCAAGCAGAGTTTCGACGTCCAGCCGCTGATCCAGAAGCAGGCGGACTGCATCTCGGTCATGACCTACAACGAGTACTGGCAGCTGATCGATGCCGGCTACAAGCCGGAACAGCTGACCGTCTTCAATTACTCGGCGATGGGCAACGACCTGCTCGAGGACGGGCTCTATGCCTCGGAAGACAAGCTCAAGGATCCTGCCTTCGAGGACAAGATGGTGCGTTTCGTACGCGCCTCGATGAAGGGTTGGAAATACGCCATCGACAACAATGACGAAGCCGCAGGCATCGTCATGGACGGTGGCGGCCAGGACGAGAACCACCAGAAGCGCATGATGAGCGAAGTCGCCAAGCTGATCGACAACGCCGACGGCAAGCTCGATCCGGCGACCTACGAGCGCACCGCCAAGGCGTTGCTCGATCAGAAGATCATCACCAAGGAGCCGACCGGCGCCTACACGACCGCGATCACCGACAAGGCGGTCAAGTAAGCGGCACGATCCGCTTCATGCGAATGCGAAAAGGGGCGGGCGACCGCCCCTTTTTGCGTGGCCAGTCACAAATGCGTGTGCAGGGAAACATTGCGGCGCCTGGCCGTTAGGTTGAGCGTGCGTGCGCCTAGGTCGGTGCGAGGCATGCCAAAGCCAATCGGAGGTTCTTCATGCGCACACTATCTTTTCTGCCAGTGCTTTCGGCGCTGGCCATTTCGACCGCATTCCTGATCTCATCACCGGCCATGGCCGAAACGGTGAAATACAAGGCGACGCTCGACGGCAGTCAGCAGAGCCCGCCCGTCACCACCAAGGGCAAGGGCACCGCCACCTTAACCTTCGACACCACCAAGAAAAAGCTTAGCTGGAACGTCAAATATTCCGGCCTCAGCGGACCGGCTTCGGCCGCGCACATTCATGGCCCGGCCGCGATGGGTGCGAATGCGGACCCCGTCATCCCATTCAAGAAGCTGAAGAGCCCGATCAAGGGGTCGGCGACGCTCACCGATGCGCAGGCAGCCGACCTGGAGGCCGGCAAATATTACGTCAATGTCCATACCAAGGCTAACCCGGACGGCGAGATCCGCGGGCAGATCGAAAAGGCGATGTAGCGTAGTCGGCGAGAGGCAGCAGGCTGCCTTTCGCCTTAGCTCTTGTCGCGGATCTGCGTCATTGTCCGGGTCGGCGTGATCGCCTCCGGATCGAGCCGGATTTCGACGATCGCCGGCTTGCCGCTGGCGCGGGCACGCTCGAAAGCGGCTGGGAAATCCGCCGTCCTCTCCACCGTCTCGCCATGGCCGCCATAGGCGCGGGCCAAGGCGGCGAAGTCGGGGTTCTTGAGATCGGTGGCGACCACCCGGCCGGGATATTCGCGCTCCTGGTGCATGCGGATGGTGCCGTAGATACCGTTGTTGACGACAACGACGACGATCGGCAGGTCGTACTGGACCGCGGTGGCGAATTCCTGTCCGTTCATCAGGAAGCAACCGTCGCCGGCAAAGGCGACGACGGTCCGGTCCGGGAACAGATCCTTGGCGGCGACGGCGGCCGGCGTGCCATAGCCCATCGAGCCCGATGTCGGCGCACCCTGAGTGGCGAAGCGGCGGAAGCGGTGGAAGCGATGCACCCAGGTGGCGTAATTGCCGGCGCCATTGGTGAGGATGGCGTCGTCGGGCAGCATCTTCTCCAGATAAGTCATGATCGGCCCCATCTGGACCGGGCCGGGGCCGCTCTCCGGCGGTGTCGACCAGTCGAGATAGGCGGCGTGCAGTTTGGCGGTCTCATCGGCCCAGGTCGGCGCCGCAGCCGGCTTGCGCTTGGCAAAGGCTTGGACGAAGGCGGAAGGCGATGCGTTGATCGCCAGTGTCGGCCGGTAGACGCGGCCGAGCTCGCCGGCATCGGCATGGACATGCACCAGTGTCTGGTCGGGGTAGGGGCTTTTCAGCAGCGTGTAGTCGGAGGATGGCATTTCGCCCATGCGGCCGCCGATCAGCAGCACGAGGTCGGCTTGCTTGATGGCGGTGGCCAGTTTCGGGTTGATGCCGATGCCGACATCGCCGGCATAGTTCGGATGCAGGTGATCGAACAGCATCTGGCGGCGGAAGGAGCAGCCAACCGGCAGCGACCACGCTTCGGCGATCGCGCGTATCCGTGCCACGGCCTCCGCGTCCCAGCGCGTTCCGCCGAGAATGACGAAGGGACGCTTGGCTTTGCCCAGCAGTATTTCCAGCGCGTCGAGTTCGGCTTCACCCGGCCGGGTTTCAACGGGCGTGTGCGGCAAGGCGATGGGCGCTTCGACGACGCTGGTCAGCATGTCCTCGGGCAGCGAGATGACCACGGGACCCGGACGGCCCGATGTCGCCACCGCGAAGGCGCGGGTGACGAATTCGGGGATGCGCGAGGCATCGTCGATCTCGACCACCCATTTGGCGATGTCGCCGAAGAACCTCTTGTAGTCCACCTCCTGGAACGCCTCGCGCTCCTTGGCATGGCTGGCGACCTGGCCGATGAACAGGATGAGTGGCACCGAATCCTGCATGGCGATGTGGATGCCGGCCGACGCGTTGGTGGCGCCCGGACCGCGGGTGACGAAGCAGATGCCTGGCTTGCCGGTCAGCCGGCCATGGCAGTCGGCCATCATCGCCGCACCGCCTTCCTGGCGGCAGACAATGGTGCGGATATTGGAATCATGCAGCGCGTCGAGCACCGCGAGATAGGATTCGCCCGGCACGCAATAGATGCGGTCGGTGCCGTTGGCTTCGAGCGCGTCGACGATGAGTTGTCCGCCGGTCTTCATTTTCCAGACCTCTCCAGTTCGGCAAGGATTTCTTGCGTGTGCTCGCCGAGGCGCGGCGAGGGGCGTTCATAGACGAGCGGTGTGCCGGACATCACCATCGGCGCGCGCACCGAAGGCAGGCGGTTGCCGTGACCGTCGTCGAGGTCGAGCCGCATGCCGCGCGCGATGGTCTGCGGGTCGGCGAACATCTGGCCGATCGTGTTGATCGGGCTCGCCGGCACGCTCGCCGCTTCCAGCTTGGCCAGCAGCGGGTCTCGATCCCGGCTTTTCAGCGCCTCGATCATGTGCTCGCGCAACTTGACCCGGTTGGCGACCCGCGCCGGATTGGTGGCGAAATCGGGGTTTGCGGGCAGCTCGTCCAGCCCGACGACCCCACAGAATTTGGCGAACTGGCCGTCATTGCCGACCGCCAGGATGATGTGGCCGTCCCGGACCGGCACCACCTCGTAAGGGGCGATGTTCATATGCGCATTGCCCATCTGCACCGGCGACTTGCCGGAGACGAGATAGTTGAGGTTCTGGTTGCCGAGCGCCGAGATCTGGGTGTCGAACAGCGCCATGTCGATGTGCTGGCCTTCGCCGGTCTGCTCAGCGTGGCGCAGGGCTGCCTGGATGGCGATGACGGAATAAAGGCCGGTGAAGATGTCGGAGATGGCGACGCCGGCCTTCTGCGGTTCGCGGCCGGCCTCGCCGGTTATCGACATCATGCCGGCCATGGCCTGGATGATGAAGTCGTAGCCGGCGCGTGGCGCATAAGGTCCGTCCTGGCCAAAGCCGGTGATCGAGCAATAGACGAGGCGCGGGTTTGTCTTGCGCAGGCTGTCATAGTCGAGCCCGTATTTCCTGAGCCCGCCGAGCTTGAAGTTCTCGATCAGCACGTCCGAGGTGGCGACCAGTCGGCGCACGGTCTCGGCACCTTCCGGTGTCGAAAAGTCGACGGCGATCGAACGCTTGCCGCGATTGCAGGAGTGGTAATAGGCGGCCGACAGGTTTTCGCCGTCATGGCTCATGACGAAGGGCGGTCCCCATTTGCGGGTGTCGTCGCCGCCATCGGGGCTTTCGACCTTGATGACGTCGGCGCCGAGATCGGCAAGCAACTGCCCGGCCCAGGGCCCGGCAAGGATGCGGGCGAGTTCGACGACGCGGACGCCTTTCAGGGGTGGTTCGGCCATAAATCACCAGAATTGGTCGGAACCGCAGCCTCTATCAACACCTTGTGCCGCTGTCACGGCCCTTGCGATGGGCCAAACCCTTTCAAGCCTTCAGCACGCCGTCGGCCCAGGCGGCGAAATCGTCCATAATGGCATCGCGGTTCACCTCGTTCAGGCTTTCGTGGCGCGTGTCGGCGTAAACCTTTGAAACGAGATTCGAAAAGCCCATCCTGCGCATGCGGTTGGCGAGATGGGTGACGCCCTTGCCGTAGTCGGAAGCCGGGTCCTTCTCGCCGCCGACAATGGCGACGGGAAGGTCGCGCCGGATACCGGCAAAGCCGGTATCCTTGCCGCCGTTCAGCGCCATCGAGACCACATCGCGCCACATCGAGATAGAGGCGTCCCAGCCACACAGTGGATCGGCGATGTATTTGGCCACCTCGGCCTCGTCACGCGACAGCCAGTCGAACAGCGTTCGGTGGTTGGGCACTGCCTTGCCCCAGGCCTGGAAGGTGAGTTTCGGCAGCAGGCGCGACGGGACGTCGGAGCCCAGCCGCATCCGTTCCCAGGCGAGGATGCCGAGTGCCAGCTGCCCAAGCAGCCCTTGCGAAAAATTGCCGTTCCAGATCGCGGCGGCGTGGACGCGCGGCGAATGGGCCAAAAGGTAGTTCAGCGCCACGGACGCGCCCATCGAGTGGCCGAAGAGGAAGACCGGAAGGCTAGGGCATTCGACGGCGATGAGATCGTGGATCGCGTCGACATCGGCGATCACCTTGGAAGGTCCGTCCTTGTCGGCGAATCTGCCGAGCGGCGCGTCGGGTGCCCTGGTCGCGCCGTGGCCGCGATGGTCGTGGACATAGACATGGAAACCGCGCTCGGCGAGGAAGTCGGCGAAACGGGCATAGCGCGCGGCATGCTCGGCCAGCCCGTGATTGATTTGGATGACTGCCCGTGGCCGGCCATCGGCCTGCCTGACCAGGAGATTGAGGTCGGCGCCGGTCGGCGAACGAACCAAGCGCTGTTGGCTGAATGGCATGGCCGCCCGGTCCCCCACCCGTGTCCTGTCTGTTACAGGACTTTGTTTGCGCCGGTGCCGGTTTTGCGTCAATCCGCCTTGCGTGCTTTCACACGACGATGTTTCTTGCGTTTGGCCAGCAAAATATCGCAATTCTGACATGGAGACAGCTTCAGTCTGTCGCCCACTCCTTCAGCCGGGGATTTCTCATGCGCATTGGTGTCGTTTTCGGATTGGCCTTGCTGGCGGCATCACTGACTGGTGCCGCGCGTGCCGACGTCAAGATGAGCGGCACCTTCGTCGCCGATGCCTCCTGTCCGGCGACACAGGCCATCAAGAACGGCAAGAACCCCGGCAACGTGTCTACCGATGCCGGAAAGGGCTACCAGTTGCTTGCCGGCAACAAGGACACGCCAACGCACTACCTCATCCAGGTGCCGGGCGCCGATCCGGAGCGCCGGTGGGTGAAGGTTTCCTGCGGTCACCTCTCGGGCAGCAGTGCCGCAACAACGCCGGCAGCACCGGGCGGGCAAGGCAAGCCTGCCGCTTCCGGAAAGCCCGAATATGTCTTCGCTTTGAGCTGGCAGCCGGCGTTTTGCGAGACCAAGTCGAACAAGACCGAATGCAGGGCGCAGAGCCCGGGCGAATTCGACGCCACCAATTTCACCCTGCACGGCCTGTGGCCGCAGCCAAACGGCAATTTCTATTGCCAGGTGCCGGCAAGCGACAAGGCCAATGACAATCCGGGTCACTGGAAGGATCTTCCGCCTGTCAATCTGGACGCCGGCACGCGCGCGGAGCTCAACAAGGTCATGCCGGGCACGGCTTCCCAACTCGAGCGACATGAATGGATCAAGCACGGCACCTGCTACGGCAAAACCCAGCAGGAGTATTTTTCCGACGCCCTCGGCCTGATGCGCGCGGTCAACAGTTCGCCGGTGCGCGATCTGTTTGCCAAGAGCATCGGCGGCAAGCTGACGGCGGACCAGATCCGCGGTGCCTTCGACACCGCGTTCGGCGCTGGGGCGGGGGACCGCGTGCGTGTCTCCTGCGTCATCGATCCGTCGAGCGGCAGGCGGCTGATCGGCGAACTGACGCTCGGCCTTGCCGGCCCGATCGGCCCGAACAGCTCGCTCAAGGATTTGCTGCTGGCCTCGGTGCCGACCAACAAGGCCGGTTGCCCGACCGGCACCGTCGACGCGATCGGGTTCCAGTGACGGGCTGTCGCCGCGCCTGCCGCAGCGAAAGGCGTAACAAACAGAGCTAGATCTGCGCGGATTTGGTCCAGGCGACCGCGGTGTCGGGCTCATGGCCGCCCGGCTCGCCGACGATGCGGTCGCGCCCGGTGGACTTCGCCTTGTAGAGGCGCTGGTCGGCGAGGGCGAACAGGTCGGCAAGACAGCGGGTCGTCTCGCCGACGCTGGAAACACCGGCGCTGACGGTCAGTTCGAAGCGGCTGGCGGCCGCCGATGCCTTGACGGCATGACGGATGCTTTCGCCAAACAGTCGGGCGACCGCATGCGGACGCGAGCTCAGGATGGCGAATTCCTCGCCGCCGATCCGGAACACCTGGTCCTCGGCGCTGGTCGCCTCGCGAAGCAAGGTCGCCAGCGCTTTCAGCACCTTGTCGCCCTCGGCGTGGCCGAAGCGGTCGTTGATCGACTTGAAATGGTCGACATCGATGATCAGCAGGCTGAGCGGCCTGGCGGTGCGCAAGCTGACCTCGACGGCGGCCTCGCCATCGGCGTCGAAGCGCCCGCGGTGCAGCAGGCCGGTCAGGCCGTCGCGGCCGACATGCTCGACCAGCGCTTCATAGCGTTCGCGATAGGTCAGCGTGTCGAAAATGTCGGTCAATCCACGCGGAACCGAAATCTCCCGGGCCTCGAACCATCTGAGGTAGGCGACGAGCATGGCGCTGAAGGTCAGCGCCGCCGCCATCTTGGCGAACCAGCCGCCGAAGAAGACCGCGATCGGCGCGCCGGCGACGAAATGCAAAGCGGTGAAGAAGCCCGCCTGGTCGAAGGTCAGCACGCAGGCGACGCAAATCAGGATGCGCGCGAACTGCGCCTTGCGCAGGGTGCGTCCAAGCTTTTCATAGAGCAGGATGATCAGGATGGCGTCGATGAACAGCAGCGTCGTGCCCCACACCATCAGCCAGCCCATCTCGTCGATGAAGCCGATATCGGGCAGCTTGCCGTCGGGGAGCGGTGCGATGGCGTGCAGACGCAAGAGCAGCACCAGCCCGATCATCAGCCCATTGCCGAGCAAGAGGCCGTAGATCGGCTGGCGCACGGTGGCGGCGTCCTCCTTCATGTAGAGCAGGAGCAGCATCACCAGCTTGCCCGAAAACAGCACGGCCGAGCCCGGCGAGACCATTCCAAACGGCAAGGCGACGTAAAAGACGCTGGCGAGGTAGGTCTCGAGGAAATGCATGACGCCGAGCGCGCAGACGAAGACGCCAAGGCCAATGCGCTTGCGGAACCGGAAAAGCGTCACCATGACGCTGAAGTAGACGACCGCCTCGGCAAGGAGCAGGAAACTGTTCAGCACTGCCGTTCGATCCGATCTCTTTCCCGAAATCGCGGCGAGCCGGCGATTCCACCGCTCCTGTTTTGACGCCGAACGGTTAACCGGAGATTTCAGCGCGACCGGTGGCGGTGGAAAACTTCTCCCTTTCCGCGTGTGGCTTGCCTGATGTGGCAAAAGGATTGCCGTTCGGCCCGGCATCGCCTACATAGCGGCCAACCTCCATTCAATTCGACAAATCCATTCAGTTTTTCAGGGAAAGCGCGCGTGGCACGCCAGTTCATCTATCACATGGCCGGCCTCAACAAGGCCTACGGCACCAAGAAGGTGCTCGAGAATGTTCATCTGTCCTTCTATCCGGATGCCAAGATCGGCATTCTGGGCCCCAACGGCGCCGGCAAGTCGACGATCCTCAAGATCATGGCCGGCATCGACAAGGAGTGGAGCGGCGAGGCGTGGCTCGCCGAAGGCGCCACCGTCGGTTACCTGGCGCAGGAGCCGGCGCTCGACCCGAAGAAGACGGTGTTCGAGAACATCATGGAAGGCGTCGCCGCCAAGACCGCCATCATCGAACGCTACAACGAATTGATGATGAACTATTCCGACGAGACGGCCGACGAGTCGGCCAAGCTCCAGGACGAGATGGACCGGCTGAACCTGTGGGATCTCGAACAGCAGGTCGAAATGGCCATGGAAGCGCTGGGCTGCCCGCCCAAGGATTCCGAAGTCACCAAGCTTTCGGGCGGCGAGCGCCGCCGCGTCGCGCTCTGCCAGTTGCTGCTGCGCCAGCCCGATCTTCTGCTGCTCGACGAACCGACCAACCATCTCGACGCCGAAACCACGGCGTGGCTGGAAAAGCATCTGCGCGCCTATCCGGGCGCCGTGATGATCATCACCCACGATCGTTACTTCCTCGACAATGTCACCGGTTGGATCCTCGAACTCGATCGCGGCCGCGGCATTCCCTATGAGGGCAATTACACCAAATATCTCGAAGCCAAGGCCAAGCGCCTCAAGCAGGAAGGCCGCGAGGACGACGCCCGCCAGCGCGCCATCGGCCGCGAGCGCGAGTGGATCCAGTCGAGCCCGAAGGCTCGCCAGACCAAGTCCAAGGCGCGTATCCAGGCCTTCCAGGACCTGTTGGATGCAGCCGACAAGCGGCGGCCGAGCGATACCCAGATCGTCATCCCGCACGGTGAGCGGCTCGGCAATGTGGTGATCGAGGTCGACGGCCTGTCCAAGGGCTTTGGCGACACGCTGCTGATCGACGGACTGGAATTCAAGCTGCCGCCAGGCGGCATCGTCGGTGTCATCGGCCCGAACGGCGCCGGCAAGACGACGCTGTTCCGCATGATCACCGGCCAGGAAAAGCCCGATGCCGGCACGATCCGCGTCGGCGAGACGGTCAAGCTCGGCTATGTCGACCAGAGCCGCGACGCTCTCGATCCGTCGAAGACCGTCTGGGAAGAAATTTCGGGTGGCGCCGAAGTGGTCAAGCTCGGCAAGTTCGAGGCCAACACCCGCGCCTATTGCGCGTCGTTCAACTTCCGTGGCGGCGACCAGCAGCAGAAGGTCGGCAACCTCTCCGGCGGCCAGCGCAACCGCGTGCACCTGGCCAAGATGCTGAAGACAGGCGGCAATGTGCTGCTGCTCGACGAACCGACCAACGATCTCGATACGGAAACGCTGGCGGCGCTCGAAGACGCGCTGGAAAATTTCGGCGGCTGCGCGGTCATCATCTCGCACGATCGCATGTTCCTCGACCGTCTGGCGACGCACATCCTCGCCTTCGAGGGCGACAGCCATGTCGAATGGTTCGAAGGCAATTTCGAGGATTACGAGCAGGACAAGATCCGCCGGCTCGGGCCCGAAGCCGTCAACCCGCACCGCATGACGTATAAGAGGCTGACGCGGTAAGGGGGCTGGAGATCGTTGCGGGGGATCGTCGTTTGACCTAAATTGGGCTGACGGAGCTTTCCATGATCACAGTCAAACTGCCGCCAAAGACCGAGAAGCTTCTGGCCGACATGGCCAAGGCCAGCGGTCGAACAGCCGATCAGGTCGCAGTCGATGCGATCCTTGAGGCTATTGAGGATTGGCAGGACGCCAAGATCGCGAACGAACGCCTGAAAGATGATGACGGTGTTCGCATTCCGCTGAAGGAGATGATCAGCAAGCTTGAACGTCGTGAAGTCGAGGAGCGCAGGAAGAAGCCTGCCGCTGAATGACTTGGCGCGTCGAGTTCACCCGGCGCGCCGAGAAAGACATCGAGCAGCTTTCGACGAAAGATCAACGGCGCATCCTGGAGTTCTTGAATCAGAGAGTTTCAGCGCATCCCAATCCGAGGGCGCTTGCCAAGCGCCTGACAGCGACCAAGGAAGAGGCTTGGCGCTTTCGCGTCGGTGACTACAGGATCATTGCTCAGTTCCATGACAGCAGACTTGTCGTCCTGGTGGTGGAAGTAGGTAACCGTCGCGAGGTCTATCGATGAACCATACCGCCGCTTCACAAAAGCCCGACTGGTCCGCCACCCAATATCTGAAATTCGAGGATGAGCGCACGCGGCCCGCGCGGGATCTGGTTGCGCAAGTGCCGGTTGACTTCCCACGCCGGGTCATCGATATCGGCTGCGGGCCGGGCAACTCGACCGAATTGCTGGTCGAGCGCTGGCCGGATGCCGAGGTGCGCGGCTTCGACAGCTCTCCCGACATGATCGAAAAGGCGAGGGCGCGCCTGCCCAACGTGACGTTCGATCTGGCCGATGCCGCGACATGGAAGCCGGCCGAGCCGGTCAACGTCATCTTCGCCAATGCGGTGTTCCAGTGGTTGCCCACGCATCCGGCGGTGTTCCAAGGACTGATGGGTTTTCTGGCGCCCGGCGGCGCGCTTGCTGTGCAGATGCCCGACAATATGGGCGAGGATTCGCATCGTCTGATGCGGGAAACCGCCGCTGAAGTGCCGTTTGCGGCAAAGATAGGAAACGCGGCGCGTGCGCCGCTGCCGCCGGTGTCGTTCTATTACGACCTTTTATCGCCGCACTCCGATCGGCTCGATATCTGGCACACCGTCTACAACCATCCGCTGGCCGATGCCGAGGCGATCGTCGAATGGGTGAAGTCGACCGGGCTGAAGCCGTTCCTCGATCCACTTGAGGCGGACGAGCGCAAGATGTTCCTCGATAGTTACACGGCCAAGATCGCCAAGGCCTATCCGAAGACCGCGAATGGCAAGGTGCTGCTGCGCTTCCCGCGCATCTTCATCGTCGCCAAGCGGGCCGGCTAGGGCTATCCGTAGACCAACACCAAATTGTGGGCCTGTGAAATCGAGCCGGTTTAAGCCGGCGTAAACCCGCCGATGAGAAAAGGGTTGCGCCGAAGCGCTTCGGCGCCCACATGAAGCCGCAACGCCTGCGGATGGGACGGACTGAAATATGCATCGCGTCATCATCAGCGGCATCGGCGCTGAAATCCCTGAAGCTGTCATCACGAATGAAGAGCTGGTCGAGAGCTTCAACAGCTGGGTCGATACGGAGAACGCGCGGCGCGAGCGCACCGGCGAGACCTTGCTGCAGAAATCCGACAGCGATTTCATCGTCCATGCCTCCGGCGTGCGCTCCCGTCATGTGATCGAGCGCGAAGGCATCCTAGATCCGACCCGCATGACGCCGCGCATTCCGGCACGTCCGGACGATGCGCTGTCGCTGGAGGCCGAGTTCGGCATTGCCTCGGCCAGGAAGGCACTCGACCATGCCGGGCTGCAGCCATCCGACATCGACCTGATCATCTGTTCGGCCTCGCATCACCAGCGGCCCTATCCGGCGATCGCCATCGAAATGCAGGAGGCCCTGGGTACGAAGGGCGCCGGCTTCGACATGGGGCTTGGCTGTTCGTCCGCCGCGGCGGCGCTTCACATGGCCGTCAATCTGGTGCGCTCGGGCGCGCACAAGTGCATCCTGGTGACCACGCCGGAAATCATCACCGGCCATCTCAATTTCCGCGACCGGCAGACGCACTTCATCTTCGGTGACGCCTCGGTGTCGATGGTGGTGGAGGGGCTTGCCCAAGGCGAGAAGCGGCCGGGACGCTTCGAGGTGCTCGACACCCGCATCTGGACGCAGATGTCGAACAACATCCGCACCAATCTGGGCTATCACACCCGCACCGCCCAGGACGATCCCTACATGATCAACCTGGAAGGCAATTTGATCAAGCAGGTCGGCAACAAGGTGTTCAAGGAAGTCACCGTCGCCGGGCAAAAGTTCATCGTCGAATTCCTGGCCGAGCACGGGCTGACGCCGCAGGCGATCAGGCGCTTCTGGCTGCACCAGGCCAATGCGCGCATGAACGCGATGATTTTGAAGCTGTCCTTCGGCCACGATGTCGATCACGATCGTGCGCCGATGGTGCTGGAGCGGCTGGGCAATACGGCGGGCGCCGGCGCCATCGTGGCGTTGTCGGAGAACCATGCCGACATGAAGCCCGGTGATTTCGGCCTGATCTGCGCGTTTGGCGCGGGCTATTCGATAGGCGGCGCGCTGATCAGGATGCTCTGACGTCTGGGGCGCTCCGCCGCGTCAGGCTGGCGCGAAGGGCACCAGCATCGGCACTCGCCCGGCGTAATCGTCATAGGCGGTTCCGAGTTCTGTGCGCAGGAAACGCTCCTCCAGCTTGGCCTTCATGACGATGCCGAGGGTCAAAAGGATGGCGCCGACCATGCCCCAGACGGTGCCTTTCGTCGCCATGGTGGCCAGGATTCCCAGGAGCAGTCCGGTGTAGATCGGGTGGCGAACGAGGCCGTAAGGCCCGGTGTCGATGACGCGGTGCTCGGCCTTGGCGGTGACCGTTCCCGACCACAGCCGGCCAAGATGCAGCCGCGCCCACCATGAGAAGGTGAGGCCGATTGCGATCAGCGCGACACAGATCCAGGCCACGGCAAGGTTGGGAAACCACATGCGAAAATGGCCGACATAGTTATGCGCCGGAATGAACAGCAGGATCGTGCCGAGTATCAGCACCGCGCGGTACGGCGCCTCCGCCTGAAAGCCGGCGCGCTTCATTGCCGGGCGGCCCAGAACGCCGCGGCGGCCCACGATACCGCCCAGATCAACCAAAGCAGCGCGATTGCCGTGCCGGGGCGCATCACGAACCTCCGTCAAATTATCTGGACGTTACCATGAGACCGGCTCGGCGCGGCAGCAATGCGGCGCTGGGTCCATTTCCAGTAAGAAGATCGTGATTCCGTCCTCATTCACCCGAACAGCTGAACATCCACTGCACGCCAAAGGCGTCGACCAGCATGCCGAAAAAGGTTCCCCAATATTGCCTTGCCAGGGGCACGGTGATCCGTCCGCCTACGGCCATGCGGGCGAACAGCTCCCGCATGGCGGCCAGGTCTTCGAACTCCAGCATTATTGCGGAGCCCCTCATTGGCTCCGCATCGTCATTGTCGGAAGCATGGAACAGCACACCCGGACCTTCAAACCGCGCATGCAGGATTTTTCCGCGCATCGCCTCGGTCCGCACCGGCATGTCGTTGTCGCCCCAGCGCAGCAGGATCGTCCCCCGGCCAAGACCGCATTGTTCGTAGAAGGCCAATGCCGGTTCGCAGCCGGTGGTGAAGAACAGCGAAGGGGAGAGCCGCATCCTTGTCGCTCCTGCCAGGTCACTGCGCGGCGGCGGCGGCGGCTGCAATGAGCGTGTCGCCTGAATATTGCCTGTCACCAATGCCCCAGCCGCCGTCGGGCGCATTGACGATGTTGATCCAGGTGTTTTCAGGTCTGTGGTCCGGCACGCAGAGCTCGGCCACAATCGCGGCGGCAGCGGAGATGAAGTCCTTGCGGGCTTCGACCGAGGCCAGGCCGATGTTCGGCAATTTCAGCTCGACCATGACGACCGGCCGATTGGCGCCACCGGCATAGATGTGGTGAGGCTGCAAAATGTGGACCGTGCCGCCGACGATCGCAGTGAAGAAGGAATTGCCGGTGGCACCGGAGGCTTCGATGAGGGCGGCGCTGAGGCGCGGCAGGATTTGGCGCTCTCCGGCCGGGGTCAGTACGCCTTCGGGGGCGATCACGGTGATTGGCATTTGGGCTCTCCTTTATCCTCGGGTTGCAGGGCCTTGCCGGTCGGGTTGTCTTCACGGCTTGCCATGTTTCGTATCGATTGGTACGTTATGCGTCGGAGATGAGTCAATAGGTTTCGTATCGATCACTATGGATAATTTGGAAAAGCCGCGCGGGGGCAGGCCGCGTGCGTTCAATCCCGATCAGGCACTGGATGCGGCGATGCACCTGTTCTGGGAGCATGGCTACGAGGCGACGTCGCTGGCCATGCTGCGCGAGGCTATGGGGCTGACGCCGCCGCAGATCTACAACGCCTTCACCGACAAAGAGACCTTGTTCCGCAGGGCGCTGACGCGCTACCACCAGACCGAGATCGGCTTTGCGCTGGATGCGCTGAGCGCGCCGGTGCCGACGCGGGAGGCGATCAGGCGGTTGCTGCTTGGCGCGGCGGAGGCCTATTCCAGGCCCGGCAAACCCGGCGGATGCCTGTTCGTCAGCGGTGCGTTGGCGGCCTCGCCGCAGGCGCAAGCCATTGCGGATGAACTCAAGGCCTATCGCAAGGCGAGCGAAGCGGCGATCGCGGAACGATTGGCCAAGGGCAGGGCGACGGGCGACTTTCCTGAAGCTCTCTTGGTCGAGGGCTTTGCCAAATACCTCGCCGGTGTCATGAACGGCATGTCGATCCAGGCGCGGGATGGCGCGTCGGTCGAAGAGTTGCGTATTTTGGCCCAAACCGCTCTTGCGGCTCTGCCGGCCGAAGGGCAAAACCAGGGCGCGTCATCCAAGGACTGAAGCCATGCTGGATCTCTTCCCCGAGGCCGAAAAGCCGGTCGAAATCATCCCGGCAAAGAAGCTTTCCGCACACGCGGCCGCTCTCTATGTCGCGCCGTCAGATCATTTCGAGACGCGTCCAGTGGAGGAGCTGCGGCTGGGCTTCGACGGCATATCGGGTGATTTCCACGCAGGCGCGACGCGACGCTCGGGCGGCCGCGAGCCCTGGTATCCACGCGGCACCGAAATGCGCAACGAACGGCAGTTGTCGATCGTGGCCGGGGACGAACTCGCCATCGTCGCCGAACGGATGGGCTTGGCCCAGATCAAGCCGGAATGGATCGGCGCCAATCTGGTGATCGAAGGCGTGCCGCATCTGTCGATGCTGCCGGCCGGCACGCTGCTGTTCTTCAAGGGCGGCGTGACCCTCAAGGTCGACGCACAGAACGGACCATGCCGCATCGCCGGCCGGTCGATCGCCGAACATGCCGGGATGGCCGACATCGAAGCCGGTGCGCTGTTGTTCCCGAAGGCGGCCAAGCGCCTGCGCGGTGTGGTCGCCTGGGTGGAAAAGCCCGGGACGATCAGGGCCGGCGAAGAGATTTCGGCGCGGGTGCCGGAGCAGTGGATCTATCCCACCTAGATCGGGAACGGTGCGGCTGCGCAGCCCTTGGCCGCCCAGCCGAGGCCCTGTCAGGCAGCCTTGCGGTTCTTCTTGGCGCCTTGCGCCATGATGGAAACCTCATCCCACTTTTCCCAGGTGGCGAGGCGGTTGGCGTATTCCTGGCGGATCATCGGCAGGCCGCCGTCGCCGAAGAATACCCTGAGCGGCGGCTCGGCGGCGTCGACGATGGCCAGCATCGCCGGGCCTGTCGCCTCGGGATCGCCGGCGACCGAGTTGGCGCGGCGCTCGGCCATCCTCGCGCGGGCGGGCGCATAGGCTTCGATCGCCTGGGAGACCTTGGCCGACGGGCCGGCCCAGTCGGTGGAAAAACCACCCGGCTCGACCAGCGTGACATGGATGCCGAATTCCGCGACCTCGATGCTCAGCGATTGGCTGAAGGCTTCCAGTGCCCATTTCGACGCGTGGTAAAGGCCGAGCGAGGCAAAGGCGTTGACGCCGCCGATCGACGAGATCTGGATGATGTGGCCGGACCGCTGCGCCCGCATGATCGGCAGTGCGGCCTGCGTGACCCAGAGCGCGCCGAACACGTTGGTTTCGATCTGGTCGCGAGCTTCCTGCACGCTGACTTCCTCGATGGCGCCGAAATGGCCGTAGCCGGCGTTGTTGATGACGACGTCAAGCCGGCCAAAGCGCTTGTGCGCTTCGGCAATCGCGGCATCGACGGCTTTCTTGTCGGTGACATCGAGCTTTATCGCAGCGATGTTGTCGCCATATTCCTCGACGAGATCGGCGAGCGTGCCGGCATCGCGGGCCGTAGCGGCAACGCGGTCGCCACGTGCCAACGCGGCCTCGGCCCAGACGCGGCCAAAGCCCTTCGACGATCCGGTGATGAACCAAACCTTGTTTGTCATGATGTGGAATCCTTGCCCCTGCGGGCGCAATTTTCTGATGAAAGCGGAGGCTTCTCCGCTTTCGGGCATATACGGCCTATCCCGCGATTTTCCAGAGGCGAGGGGGAACTTTTTTGAATGAGACGTCTGGCGTCAGCGATAATTCACCGCACTCGACCACGCCGGATCGTCGTGCTTTTGCCAATAGAGCGCCATCAGCCGGCTGGTGACCGGTCCGACTTTGCCGCCGGCGATCGCTGCGCCGTCGATCTCCGTCACCGGCATGATGCCGCCGGCGGTCGAGGTGATGAAGACCTCGTCGGCTTCGCGCAGCGCGGCGACGCTGACATCGGCGGCCGTCGCGGCAAGGCCTGACTCGGCACAGAGATCGAATACGGTGCGCCTCGTTATGCCCGGCAACACGCCGATGGCCGGCGTCGACAATTTGCCGTCCTTGACGCAGAAGACGTTGAAGCCCGGGCCTTCGGCGACGTTGCCGTTGAAGTCGAGAACCAATGCGGTCTCTGCGCCGCGGTCATAGGCATCGTAGAGGCCGCGCACCAGGTCGAGCCAGTGGTAATTCTTGATCGCTGGGTCGATCGAGACCGGCGGAATGCGCACCTTGTCGCTGATGGCGACGCGCAGGCCGCGCCGCAACTGCTCGGCATTGGCGACGGAGCCGAACGGCACGGCGAACGCCATGAAGCGGTTGATCGCCTGGCGCGGGTCGCGGCTGAAGCTCGGCGAGGCGCCGCGCGTGCACAGCATTTCGACATAGGCGGCGCGATGGCCCGACAAGGCCACGCAATCGTGCAGGATCTCGGCCACGCCGTCGCGGTCGAAGGGTATCGTCATGCGCAGTTTTTCCAGCCCGCCGAAGAAACGGTCGAGATGCAGATCAAGGCGAAAGAAGCGGCCGTCCCAGACATGCACGGTGTCATAGGTGGCGTCGGAATGCAGGAACCCCCAGTCCAGCACCGATATCTTGGCTTGCGACATCGGCAGGTACTGGCCGTCGAGGTAGGCGATGCCGTCCGGATAGGAATGCGGGTCAACGTGATGCTCGCTGACCGCGGGCAGCGGCTTCGAATTCTCTATTGCCGTGGTCTGGCTCATCAGGGCCTCCTGTCGCGTAAGGCGGGGTATCCGCAGGCTATCGGCCCCGGTCAGAAGGCATAGAGCCAGCCGCCCGGCGCTGTTCGTCCTCCCAGGGGACGTGGCCGATACATCAGGCTGGAATTGCCTTATGGTCGGGTGCTGAGATGGAGGGGGAAAATGAACAGGCTTGAGATCGTTGTTGCGGCTTTGTCGATTTTCGCCGCAGCCGGCGAAGCCAGCGCGCAGTGCGTGAAAGAGGGCGACGAGTTCTGCCAAAGTGGCCAGAGCTATCGCTGCGAGAAGACGGGCAGCGAACTGACGCCGATCTTCCAGAACCTGCCTTGCGCGGCGAGCGTGCCGGCGCCGACGCTGACCGGCACCTGGGTCGGCAGCGGCCACCAGAGTCCGGCGGGCGACGCCGGCGCCGACTGGTCGATCGCCATGACGATTGGCGATGGCAGCGGGTCGATCGACTATCCCTCGCTCGGCTGCGGCGGATCATTGGCCCAAACCTCCAGCGGCTCGGCGGAGTTCCACGAGAGCATCACCTACGGTCAGGACAAGTGCATCGACGGCGGCGACATCACCGTCCGGTTTTTCAAGGCAAAACTGTCCTGGACATGGGTCGGCCACGCCGATGGCCGGCCGTACAATGCCGTCGCCGTGCTGACGCGCCAATAGCCGGTCTCATTCGTCCTCGTCGTCGGCGTCAAGCAGGCGGGTGGCGCGCCAGCGGGTCAGCACCACGTTGGTCTGCTCGATGACGAAGAAACGCGCCGAGTCGCGGTCATAGCCGTCGGCGAGCAGTTTTTCGTAATCGGTGTGCATATGGCGGATATGGGCAATCGCCGCCAGCCACACCGCGATCGTCGGCGGCAAGGTTTTCATATGCACCGAGCCGGCATCCGTGCGGATCTTCTCCATGTCGGCGTAGGGCGCCAGCGGCAGAAGCGCTGTCAGCGCCTTGGCGATCGCGCGGCGGCGGCCTGTCGGCGCGGTCATCGCCGACTCCGATCGGATTCCTCTCGCCCCTCAACGGTCGCCTCGGCAATGGCATCGGTCGAGGCGAAGTAAGGCTTGATGTCGATAACCGGCGTGCCGTCGAGCACGTCGATGGCGTCGAGATCGACGCGCCCGGTGGCGATGTCGAGTCCCACGAGCCGCGCCACATGCAGGCCGACCGGGTTCGGGCGGGCAGGGGAGCGCAGGCCGAATACGCCTTTGGCTTCAGCCGCATGGCGCGGTTTCTGCACGATTAGATTCCGCGGCGCGTGATGCAGCCAGGACAGGATAACGACGTGGCTGGACCGCTCCAGGCCGCGCAGGCCTTCGCGGTAGGGCGCATCGATGGTGAGCATGGCGGGCTGTCCGGTCTCACGGGCAGCGCGCATGTTCTTCGGGCAGCTTTCCCGCGTCGTCCATGGCGAGGTGATGCGGCCGATGAAGATGACGCCGGCATCGGGCGGCATTGTTGCCGGATCATGGTCCAGCCTCCGCTCGCCTTCGCGTGCCTCGAACATCTCACGCGGTCCGGTCATTTTACCCATCTCTTGCTGGTGCATGTCATTGCCCCAAAACCGTTGCGCACTTTTGGGAGATATGCGCCGGGAAATCACGCATGCGGCATTTTCTTGTCCGGAAGCGACATAGCGCTTGCAAGGTTTTGAAAATCGACATAAACATATGTTTATATCTTTTTCAAAGTGAATAGGCTGAAAAGAATACGCTGATGCACGTCTCGCTCGACACCATGGTGGACACATTGAAGGCGGCGGCCGAATCCAGCCGCCTGCGCATACTGGCATTGTTGTCGCGCGGCGACCTCACGGTTTCCGATCTTACCGAAATTCTCGGCCAGTCGCAGCCGCGTGTCTCCCGGCACCTGAAGCTGTTGCTGGAGGCAGGGCTGATCGGCCGCTACCAGGAAGGCTCGTGGGCCTTCTTCCGGCTGTCGGATGCCGATTCCGCGCGTGACTTCGTCATGGGGCTGGTTTCCGGCATTCGCGGCGCCGATCCGCAAGTCGAGCGCGATCTGGAACGGCTGGCCTCGGTCAAGCGCAAGCGGCAGGACCGCGCCACCGAGTATTTTTCGGTGAACGCGGCGAGCTGGGACCATATCCGTTCGCTGCACGTGCCGGACCGCGCCGTCGAGGCCGCCATGCTGAAGCTGGTCGGCAAGCGGCCGTTCCAGTCGATGCTCGATCTCGGCACCGGCACCGGGCGGCTGCTCGAAATCTTCTCGCAGCTCTACCGGCGCGGCATCGGCATCGACATGTCGCGCGAGATGCTGACCGTGGCGCGCGCCAACCTCGACAAGGCCGGCGTTTCGAATGCGCAGGTGCGGCAGGGCGACATCTTTTCGCCGCCGGTCGAGCGCGACGCCTTCGATCTCGTCACCATCCATCAGGTGCTGCATTACCTCGACGATCCGGCCCGCGCCATCCATGAGGCGGCGCGGCTGTTGCGGCCGGCGGGCAGGCTGGTCATCGTCGACTTTGCACCGCACACGCTGGAGTTCCTGCGCGAAGAGCATGCCCACATGCGGCTCGGCTTCTCCGACCGGCAGATCGGCGAGTGGTTTGCCGAGGCCGGCCTCGACGTCGAGGACGCCCAAGAGTTCGAGCCGCGCGGCGGCAACGAGGCCAGGCTCACGGTAAAACTCTGGCTTGGCCGCGACCGTCGCCTGCTGATTGCCGATCCCGCCAATGACAGCCAGCAGACCAAAATGACCTCGATAGGGGAAATCGCCTGATGAACCAGTTCCGTTTTTCCCGCCGCCCCGACATTGGCGACAAGGTCCGGGTTTCGTTCGAATTCTTCCCGCCGAAGTCCGACGAGATGGAGGCAAGGCTGTGGGACACGGTCACGCGGCTGGAGCCGCTGAAGCCGAAATTCGTCTCGGTGACCTACGGCGCAGGCGGTTCGACGCGTGAGCGGACCGCGCGCACCATCAGCCGCATCCTGCAGGAAACAAGCCTGACGCCGGCTGCGCACATGACCTGCGTGGATGCCGCCCGCCATGAGGTCGATGCGGTCATCCAGGAATTCGCCGATATGGGCGTGAAGCGCTTCGTCGCCTTGCGCGGCGATCCGGCCGCGGGCGTCGGCACCGCTTACCGTCCGCATGCGGACGGCTATGCCAACGGGGCTGAGCTGGTCGGGGCGCTGAAGAGCGCCGGCGACTTCGACATTTCGGTCTCGGCCTATCCGGAAAAGCATCCGGAAAGCCCTGACTTTGCCACCGACATCGACATGCTGAAGCGCAAGGTCGACAATGGCGCGACGCGGGCGATCACCCAGTTCTTCTTCGACAACGATCTCTACGAACGCTATGTCGAGCGCGCGCGCCGCGCCGGCATCTACATCCCGATCGTTCCCGGGATCTTGCCAGTGCACAATTTTACCCAGGTCGCCAATTTCTCGGCGCGCTGCGGTGCGCTGGTGCCGGCATGGCTGGCCGAGCGTTTCGACGGCTTGCAGAACGACCCGCAGACGCATGCGCTGGTGGCGTCAGCCGTGGCCGCCGAACAGGTGCTGGACCTGGTCGAGCGCGGGGTGGGCGACTTCCACTTCTACACCATGAATCGGGCCGACCTGGTGTTCGCGATCTGCCACATGATCGGCATCCGTTCGCACGAGGCTGAGGTGGCGGGTTCGGCCGCAGCATAGGCACGCTGAATAGCAAAAGGCCGGGTAAAAACCCGGCCTTTCGAATTGTCTGGACTATTTGGTGCTGGTCTTCCCCGGTTGGCGGGTTCAGGGAAGGACGCCCATAATGAGGGCGCCGATGAAAGCAAACGCAGCACAGATCATCAATGCGTTGATTGGCCTCGTAAGTCCCATGACATAGCCTCCTCTTAAAGAGCTATGAGTGGGAGTCTAGGTTCATTTGTGCCACAGGCAAGCGGAAAATGTGCTGCATTGCGACGTGATTGTGGAATTTGCGACCCCGGTTTTGCCGTTAGGCTTTGAAACTCCTGCGCAAAAACCCGCTTCAGGCCTGTGAATAAATTGTGGCGACGGCGTGTCGTTGCTGTGTCATGGCAGCGCTACCTTTTGACAAATAGCCGCCCATCGATGGTGACAAGGCCAAGCGCGATCAGCACCACGCCGCCGATCTCGAACAGTTCCAGCCGTTCGCCGAGGAACATGAAACCGAGCAGCATGGCGCTGGCCGGCACGATGAGCGTGACCAGCGAGGCGTTGGTCGCCCCGGCCGAGGCGACGAGATTGAAATAGAGGATGTAGGCGAAGGCGGTGGACAGCAGCGCCAGCGCAAAGACGGCCGTCCATACCGGCGGCGAGGCCGAGAACAGGCCGGCCGGGCCATGGGCGAAGAGCACGATCGGGATCATGATGATGGTCGAGGCGGTCATCTGTCCGGTGGCGATGACCGGCGAGGGCACGCCCTTGAAGCGGCGTGCGACCATCAGGGCGACGCCATAGGATAGCGAAGCGCCGATCAGCGCGAATTTGGCCCAGACCGGGCCGCCGAGCCCGGCGAGCAGGCCCGGTCCGATCATCACCGCGGTGCCGGCAACGCCAAGCGCAATGCCGGCAAGCTTGTTCCAGGAGAGCTTCTCGTCCGATGTCAGCGCATTGGCGAGGATCAGCGTCCAGAACGGCGTGGTGGCATTGAGCACCGAGGCGACACCGGCGCCAAGCTTCGTCTGGCCGGCAAAGATTAGCGAGAAGGGGATGACGTTGTTGGTGAAGGCCAGCAGGAAGAACAGGCCGGCGTGAGGCAGGGCGAGGCGGAAGGAGGGGCCGCGCAGGCCGAGATAAAGCTGCAGCGCGATCGCGGCGATGGCGACGCGAAACAGCACCAGCACCAGCGGGTGAAGTTCCGCCACCGCTATGCGGGCGAAGAAGAACGAGCCGCCCCAGATCGCACCGAGCAGCAGCAATTGCCCCCAGTCGGTGAGCGTCATCGGTCCGCGTGGCTGTGCTGTCGCGGCCATTGCCATGTGAATCATCCTCCCCCAAGACGGGCTGAAATGCCGGTTTGAATCCCGACCGGTCAGGCAGATGGCATATCGGGTTCGGCGGCAAGGGCCACCCGAAACCTGATCGATGGCAAACGCTGCCCCAAAACTAGAGTCGCTGCGCCGGGCGCACGAGACACAGAATTGTTTTCATTGGCCGCTAGCTTGGATTAATTGTGCGCAGGCCGAAGTCGAGGATTCGTCAATGCAGCGATTCGAGAATGCCCGCGAGGCGGCCCTGGCGCTTCGCCCGGACGATCCGGTCTATTGCTTCCGCCCGCAGGTGCTCAAGGCAGACGCCAGGCAGTTCATGGGCATGTTTCCCGGCAAGACCGCCTATGCGGTCAAGACCAATGGCGAGCAGATCGTGCTGAAGACCCTGGTCGAGGCTGGTGTCACTGCCTTCGACGTCGCTTCGCCGGGCGAATTCGCCGCCGTGCGCACCGTCTCGCCCGATGCCGAGATGCTTTATATGCACCCGGTCAAGGCGCAGTCGGACATCAAGCTGGCGCTCGAGAAATACGCCATCCGCGTCATCTCCCTCGACCACGAGGACGAGATCACCAAGCTGACACGCGTGGTGCGGGCGCTCGATATCGATCCGGGTGCGATCAGCGTGTTCGTGCGCATCCAGACGAAAGGATCGGCTGCTTACGAATTGTCGAAGAAGTTCGGCGCTGGACCGGCTTATGCGGTCGAACTCGCAGAGCGGCTGAACCGCACCGGCTACAAGGTTGGGCTTTGCTTCCACGTCGGCAGCCAGATCGAGGACCCCGACACCTATGAGCGGGCGCTGGCCTCGGCCGACTGGGTGCGCAACCGGCTGACCTTCGATATTGCCGGGTTGGATGTCGGCGGCGGCTTTCCCGCTGAATACGGGCACGATCCCAACCGCAAGCAGATCGAGATGCCGTCGCTCGGCCAGATCATGTCGCGGCTTTCCGGCGACCTGAAGGAGTACCAGTTCGATCAGATTCCATTGGTGGCTGAGCCGGGCAGGGTGATCGTGGCGCGCTGCCTGTCGCTGATCGTGCGGGTGCTGTTGCGCAAGGGCAAGCGGCTCTACATCAATGACGGCATCTGGGCTTCGCTGTCTGATTCATGGACCGGCAAGATCACGCTGCCGGCCCGCTTCATCCCCGATCCGGCGATCCGTTCGCGCAATGGCGAGGAAAAGAACATTGTGCCGTTCAAGGTCTGCGGCGCGACCTGCGATTCCGTCGACATCCTGTCCCGGCCGTTCTGGCTGCCGGAAACCGTCGACACCGGCGACTGGATCGAGATCGGCCATATCGGCGCCTATTCGCTGTCGCTAAGGACCCGCTTCAACGGGTTCTATCCCGACACCTTCGTCGAGGTGGCGACGCCGTTCGACGAGGGCGACGCGCCGCAGGGCTTCGCCAGTTTGGAGACGATGGCGGATTAGCGAATAGGGAATAGTGAATAGCGAATAGGGCATTATCTTCCTCGCTACTCGCTACTCGCTCCCTTCACAGTTTCGCCAAAAGCTCCGGTGTCGGCCAACCGTCCACGGGCAACCCCAGCCGCATCTGCTCCTTGCGAATGGCTTCGCGGGTGTTGGTGCCAAGGATGCCGTCGACCGTGCCGACATCGTAGCCCCTAGCTTCGAGCTTGGTTTGCAGTGCCTTCATCTGGTCGTTGTCGAGGCCCGGTTCGGGGTTGCGTGGGTCAAGCGGCGGCGCGCCGGCGAGACGGGCGGCGAGGTTGGCCGCGGTCAGCGCATAGGTGAAGGACTGGTTCCATTCGAGATAGACGTCGAAATTGTCGTAGGTGAGGAAGGCCGGGCCCTTGCGGCCCATGGGCAAGGCGAGGCCAGCCTTCAGGCCCTTGTCGACAAGCGGCGAGCCGTCGGGATTGGTGATGCCCCACTGCGCCCACTGTGTCAGCGGCAATTTGTTGGTGCGCCCGGTCTGGTCCCACGGCATCTCGTCGGGCACGCGCACTTCCTGGATCCAGGGTTCGTCACGCTTCCAGCCGCGCGACAGTACCTTGTTGGCCGTAGTCATGATCACGTCGGGCGCGCTGCCGCGCAGGTCGATCTTGCCGTCGCCATCGCCGTCGACGCCGCGCGTCAGATAGTCCGAAGGCAGGATTTGGGTCTGGCCGATCTCGCCGGCCCAGGCGCCGGTGACATCGGCCGGCAATACGCCGCGATCGATCAGTTCCAGCAGTGGTACGAGCTGCTGCCGGAACAGTTGCGGGCGGCGGCAATCATGCGACAGCGTGACCAGCGCGCTCAGCGTGTGGAAATCGCCCTGCACGGCGCCGAAGTCGGTCTCCAACGCCCAGAAGGCGGTGATGACCGGCGCTTGGACGCCGAACTGCTGGTCGGCGCGGGCGAAGACATCGGCGTATTTCTTCATATTCGCCGCACCTTGCTTCAGCCGGTAGGCCGAGATCATGCGGTTTGAGAATTGGACGAAGGTCTGGGTGAAGACGCCCTGGGCGCGGTCGCGCGCCAGCGCCCTCTCGTCGAAGTTGGCATCTTCAAGCGCATCGAGGCCGACAGGACCGACGCCTGCCGCCTTGGCCTCGGCCGCGACGCCCTGTTTCCAGGTTTCGAAGTCGCCGCCGCATTCCTGCGCCACCGCCGGCAAGGCCGTGGCGCACAGGAACAGCGCCGCGAGGGCTTGAGAACGCAGTCGCATCGGCTTCCTTTCGAAACGAAGAAGGGTAATGTGGTGGTTTGCCGGTAAGCCCAACGCCCTGAATTACCGGCGGTTGCACTCATTACCGCTGGCTGTGTCGAAAAGCAGGCGGCAGGCCCGGTGTCAACGGTTCTTCTGCCGTAGCCACATATCCGGGCGGATTCGCTGCCGCTGAACCTGGCTCAACGGGAGCTCTGCAGGAGTGATCAATCCAAGCGGTGCTGACGTTGAACCCGGTTCAACGGCAACTCTGCTGGAGTGATTTGATCCAAGGCGTTGCCGCCGTTGAACCCGGTTCAACGGAAACTTTACTGGAGTGATTTGATCTAAGGCGGTGCTGCCGTTGAACCCGGTTCAACGGAACTCTGCAGGAGTGATTTGATCTAAGGCGGTGCTGCCGTTGAACCTGATATCAACGGGTGTTCTGCCGCAGCCACTTGTTCCAGGCGGCCTCGCTGCCGTTGAACACGTTGATATCGGACTTGCCGGTCATGCCGGGAACGATGCCCGTGCCGGTGTACTGCCAGAAGGTGAAGGGATGGCTGCCGTACTTCTCGCGCGGATGGCCGGCGACGGAGCGCAGCCAGTAGGGATAACCGCGGAAGGTCGACAGTTCGTTGTCGTCGAAGAAATCGACCGAGGTGTAGATGATCGGCTTCTTGCCGTAGTGCCGCTCGACGATTTCGAGGAAGGTGGCCATCTCCGCGCGCACCGTGGCCGCGTCGGGGCGCAGCCTGCAGGTCGGCGATTTCGGGTTCCATTCCATGTCGAGGACCGGCGGCATCGAGGAGCGGTCGACGGGGACATTCTGGATGAACCAGCGCGCCTGGACGGCCGCCGGCGTGCAGAAATAGAAGAAGTGATAGGCCGCGCGCGGAACGCCCGCGGCTTTGGTGCGCGCCCAATGCTCGTTGAAATATTCGTCGAAGCGGTCTCCGCCCTCGGTGGCTTTGATGAAGGCGAAGGAAATGCCGCTCGCCCTGGCCGCCGGCCAATCGACCGAGGTCTGGTACTTGGAGACGTCGGTGCCATGGACGGCATAGTTCCATGGCGCCCCGCTGTCCCATTCATGCGGCTTGGAATCGCCGAAGCGCGGCGCGCGCACGGCAACCGTCCCACTGCTGGACGAAGACGGCGACAGCGGCGAGAGATCGTCCACGGTCGAGCAGGCGCCAAGCAGCGTAAGCATGAAAAGAGCCGCAAGACGGCGCATCACAACTTCCAAGCCGGATTCAGCCGGTCGCTGATGGGTTGTTGTTGCGGGGTGACCTCAGTGCCTTGGTCGGCACGTGTCAGCCCTCAGGAGATCGCCCCACAGCATCTCCTGATTCTCCAGTGATCGCCGATCATGGTTGATAACAGGTTGATGGCGCTCGACAAGAACCTCGATTTTGCCGAAGCAATGGCGGCAAATCGATGACATAAATCGAGCCGGAAGTGACCGGGCAGCTGAAGAGCAGGGACCGAAAAGATGCGGATCGTCCTCAAGATCGTCAAATGGCTGCTTGGCCTGATCGTGCTGGCGGTCGCCGCTTTGTTTGCCTGGCTTTATATCGCGCCGCCGGAATTGATCCGCGTCGGCTCGGGCTATTCGGCCAAGATCGTCTGCTCCAATGTCTTCATAGCCGGGCGCGACCCCAACGAGGTGCTTGCCGTCGACGTGCAGGCGCCGGGCCATCCACTGCTGCGGCTGATGCGGGTTTCGGTCGACAAGAACCGCGGTACCGTTTCCGCTGGTTTGCTCGGCTTCCTCGGCAAGAGCGTCGCCGTCGCCCGCGACGGGCTGGGCTGCGCCTCGGTCCCCGACGGCGACGTCGGCAAGGCGCGGCGCACGGCAGTCCATGTCGAGCCTGTCGCGACCAGCCGGGATACGCTGTGGCCGGAGGGCGAGCGGGTCGACGCTTCACAGGATCCAGTGATTGCAAAGCTGCTCGACGATGCGGCGCTGACCGGCGCCGGCATGCGGGCGATCGTGGTGGTCAAGAACGGTCGCGTCGTCGCCGAACGCTATGGCGAGGGGTTTTCCGCCAAGACGCCGCTGCTCGGCTGGTCGATGACCAAGACGGTGAATGCCGCCATCATCGGCACGCTGGTCAAGGACGGCAAGATGACCATCGACAACAAGGGCCTGTTCGCGCCGTGGAAGACAGATGGCCGCGCCGCGATCAGCCTTGCCGACATGATGGCGATGTCGAGCGGGCTGGAATTCAACGAGGATTACGGCGACGTCGCCGATGTCACGCGCATGCTCTATCTCGAACCCGACATGGCGGGCTTTGCCGAATCCAAGCCGCTGACTGGCGAGGTCGGCAAGGTGTTTTCCTATTCAAGCGGCACGGCGGTGATGCTGTCGCGGCTCTGGCAGGACGCGATCGGCGACAAGGCCAAAGCGCTGACATTGCCGCGCAGCGCGCTGTTCGAGCCGCTCGGCATGCACAGTGCGGTGCTCGAAACCGATGAGCAGGGCACATTCGTCGGCTCGTCCTATCTCTACGCCACCGCGCATGACTGGGCGCGCTTCGGCCAGTTCCTGCTGCAGGGCGGTGTCTGGAACGGCAACCAGATCCTGCCGGCCGGCTTCGTCGACTGGATGCGCGAACCGGCACCGGCTTCCAAGGTCTACGGCAAGGGCCAGTTGTGGATCGAAGCACCCGGCGACGAGGAGAAGCCTGGCGCTGGTGTCGCAGCGGGCCTGCCCAAGGACACTTACTGGATGCAAGGTCATGACGGGCAGACCGTCACCATCATCCCGTCCGAGCAGTTGGTGGTGGTACGGCTCGGCCTGACGCCGGCCAAGCTCGGCTACCGCCCGCGGACGATGGTGGGAGCGCTGGTGAAGGCATTGCATTAGAACGCGGCGGCCGCCGGTCGCCTCAAAGTCCTGTCTATGCAGCCGTCGCCAAAGGCTTGGCGCGATCGACACGCGCGCGCTCGTCGGGCGAATTCATAACCGCCCAAAGATCGCTGCGGCGTTGGACGTTCAACCAGAAGTCCGGACTGTTGCCAAACACCCGCGCCAAAATGAGTGCAGTCGCCGCCGTCACGCTGCGGCGGTCGTTGCACAATTCGTTCACGTGCTTGCGTTGAACGCCCATCGCGTCGGCCAAGGCTGCCTGTGTCAGGCCGAGCGGCTGCATGAATTCTTCCGAGAGAATTTCACCAACCGTTGCCGGCTTGCGTGCAGTCATCAACATGTCTCACCTCACTTATAACCGTGGTCGTCCAGATGGATGTCCGACGCCTCACCGCGGCCGCCATCCCAGCGGAAGACCAGCCGCCATTGCTTGTTGACGCGGATGGAATGGAAGCCTTCGAGATTGCCGCGCAACTTCTCGAAATGATTGCTTGGCGGCACGCGCAAATCCTGATCGACCATCGCGTCGTCAATCATCTGGAGCTTGCGGAACAAGCGGCTTTCGAGGTCGGACGGAATATTGCGGGAGTGGGTATCTTCTACGAAGAAAGCCCGCAGCCATCCGTCCCTAAAGCCGACGATCATCACATGCTTTCAGCAGCATGGAGATAATGTACCACTCCTTGGGTCACCAGGCAATCTATCTTGCTGAGCGCGGTAGCTATCGTCTCACTGAGGGGATTGATGCCGATGGCTGCTATTTTTCAAATGGCGATCTTGATCACAGCCAGCCACGCGTAGCCGCGATAAAGGGTGCGAAAATGGAAGCTTGCATCGGTTCGCCGGGATTCCGATTCCAGAACTTCGCGCAGAGACTCACGTGGCGAGACGTGGAATTTTCTGAGCCAGCCGCGCAGCAACGTTCGGAACCAGCCGGGCAGCCCCTCCTGCTGGCCGAAGTCGACGATATGCAGCGAACCGTTGGGGGCAAGTGCTGCCAGTGCCGCCGACACTGTCTTCTCCCAGCCGGGGATCATCGACAGCGAATAGGACACGAAGACGCGGTCGAAGCGTTCGGTGCCGAAGAGCGCGCCGGCATCGAAATCGGTCGCGTCGCCTCTTGCCAGCGTGACGCGGCTGGACAGGCCTTCGCGGTCGATCGCCTTGCTGGCCGTGTCCAGCATCTCGGCCGAAATGTCGAGGCCGAAGAAGCGGGCATCGGGATAGCGACGGGCGGCCAGGATGATGTTGCGCCCGGTGCCGCAGCCGAGTTCCAGCACGCTGCCGCCTGCTGGAACGTCCAGTCCTGATATCAGCCGGTCGCGGCCGAGAAGATAATATTTGCGGGTCAGGTCGTAGATGTGGCGCTGCCAGCGGTAGACGCCGTCCATCAGTTCGGCATGGTTGGCCGGCAGCTCCGTCGTGCTCATGCCGGGCGCTTCACATAGAGGTGGAAGCCGCCATAGATGGCGGAGCGGTCGCGGGCCGAGAAGTCGCGCGAGGCCTCATTCTGGTAGTCCCACTGGTCGAGCAACGAAGTGGAGACGCGGCCCGGCAACAGGCTGGGCTCGGCGGCGGTGCGGAAGATGACGCGGGCGCCGGTGGAGGCGGTGCGGGTGATTTCCGACCACAGTGCATTGAGCTGGTCGTCGGTCATCCAGTCCTGGGCGTCGAGCAGGATGAAGCGGTCGACGGTGCCGGCATCCTTGCCGGCCAGGAACTCGATCAGATTGGCATGGTGGATGGCGACGCGATCGATGTTGCCGCGGATGGTGTCGTAGTTATGCTTTTCCAGATAGGCGGGCAGGGCGGCTTCGCCGGGCTCGGGATAGCGGCGGGCGAAAGCCTGCCAGGCGAAATAATTGTTTTCCAAGGGAAAATCGCAGGCGAGTTTTTCCAGCCGGGCCTTCAGCACGCTGGCCATGGTGCCGTCGCCGGAGGTGATCAGGGAATCGTACTGCGCCGGCGGAATGCCGAGGCCGAAAAGGGAGGCCTTGCGCGAGGTCGCCCATTTCAGAAGCTTCCTGTCGAAGACCGGCGCCAGTTCCTCGTTGAAGAAGCGGCGCTGTTCGCCGATGTTGCGGGCCTGCATGATGCCCGCTGGGTCGACGCCGAAGAATTTCGCCGTGCGATGGCCCATGGCGATGAACAGGCCGAGCAGGCCGGTCTGGTAGAAGTTGCGGTCGAAAACGCCGATGCGCCTGATGCCGCGCCAGTTGCGGCGCTCCCAATAGTGACGGCTGACCGGATCGAGATGCGGCGCGATGAAGCGGTCGTAGGCTTGCGAATTGTGGCTGGTGTCGGCAGCACCGAAGAAACGAAACAGATCGCCCTGCGAGGGCAGACGGCGCACCGCCTCCAGTTTCATGCGGTTCAGCGCGATGTGCGCGGCGTTGAGGTCGACGGCGTCGATCCTTGCGGGCGAGCGGGTGAGGTAGGCCAGGATGTTGCAGCCGCCCGAGGCGATGGTGACGACGCGGTGGCCCTGGCCAAGCTGCATGGCCTCCATGTCGACATCGGGGTCTTCCCAGATCTGCGGATAGACGAGGCCGGAAAACAGGAAGGCGAACAGCCGCTCGGAAATGCCGGCTTTCGAAAGCGCGCGGTTCTGGTAGACGGCCCTTCCAACTTCCTTGCCGCGGCGAAAAACCAGATCCGAGGAGACGTCCGTCATGGCAAAGTGATTCCCCATTTGCTTTGCCGCAAGCGGGTAGCGCAGGGTCATGACAGGCCGGTGACAGTAGGAAGCACCGATAATTCTGCTGCGGCGGTCATGTAGCGCGGCTTTCTGCGCTTCCGGTGCTCACGGACTTAATGTCCGCTCCGCTCCGGTTCTCGAAAGTCACGTCACCCGACTCGCCGCAGCGACTTCTCGAAGCTTCCTCAGGCGCGGCCAAACCCGCCCGGCGTCGGTGTCGTCAGGATAACAGCCTCACCGGCATCCAGCACGGTCTGGTCGCAGGCCTTCAACGTGTCGACGCCACCGTCCGTGCGGCGAACCTGGGTCGAGCCGACCTCACCATCACCACCACCGTCCAGCCCCTGCGGCGGGCGGTTGCGGTGCGAGGACAGGATCGCGCATTCCATCTTCTCGAGAAAGCGGATGGTGCGTTTGGTGCCGTCGCCGGCATTCCATTTGCCCGTGCCGCCGGACCCTTCGCGGATGTGGAAATCCTCCAGCACCACGGGAAAGCGGAGTTCCAGCACTTCCGGGTCGGTGAGGCGGGAATTGGTCATGTGGGTGTGGACGCCGGACGTGCCGGCAAAGCCGCGGCCGGAGTTCATCTGGCCTGCCGGCGAGCCGGAGCAGATCGTCTCGTAATACTGGTACTGCTTGTTGCCGAAGGTCAAATTGTTCATCGTGCCCTGCGCATTGGCCATCGCGCCCATGGCGCCGAACAGTGCGTTGGTGACATGCTGCGAGGTTTCGACATTGCCGGCGACGACGGCGGCGGGGTAGGCGGGCTTCAGCATGCAGCCATCGGGAATGATGATGTTGATTGGCCTGAGGCACCCGGCATTCATCGGGATCATGTCCTCGACCATGACACGGAAGGCATAAAGCACCGCCGCACGGGCGACAGGCTCGGGTGCGTTGAAGTTGTTCTTCATGACCGGCGACGTGCCGGTGAAGTCGACGGTCGCCTCGCGTTTTTGCCGGTCGACCGATATCTTCACCTTGATGACCTGGCCGGTGTCGGTCGGGTATTCGTATCGCGACGTGTCGGGCAATCGCTCCAGCACGCGGCGCACGCTTTCGGCGGCGTTGTCCTGGACGTGACCCATATAGGCCTCGACGACATCGAGGCCAAAATGCGCGACCATCTTGCGCAGTTCGGCGACGCCTTTCTCGTTGGCGGCGATCTGCGCCTTGAGGTCGGCGATGTTCTGGTGCGGGTTGCGGGCCGGATAGCGGTGGTCGGCGAGCAGCGTCTGCAATTCCGTCTCGCGGAATTTCCCGCGGTCGACGATGCGGAAATTGTCGAACAGGACACCTTCCTCGTCGACCGTGGTGGCGAGCGGCGTCATCGATCCGGGCGCTGTGCCGCCGATATCGGCGTGGTGACCGCGCGAGGCAACGTAGAAGAGGATTTCCTCCCCCCTTGAGGGGGAGGTGCCGCCGAAGGCGGTGGAGGGGGTCGCCGAGGCAGTGCTCGACGTTCTTGCGGTGCCTTCTGAGAGGACCCCACCCGGCCGCTGCGCGGCCACCCTCCCCTCAAGGGGGAGGGAAAACACCGGCGTCACAACGGTGATGTCGGGCAAATGGGTGCCGCCATTATAGGGCGCGTTGAGGGCAAAGACGTCGCCGGGATGGATGTCGCCGGAGTTCAGCCGGATGATGGTCTCGACCGAACGGTCCATCGAGCCGAGGTGGACCGGCATGTGCGGCGCGTTGGCGACCAGCGCACCGGTGTGATCGAAGACAGCGCAGGAAAAATCCAGCCTTTCCTTGATGTTGACGGAGTAGGCGGTGTTTTGCAGCGTGACCCCCATCTGCTCGGCGATCGACATGAAGAGGTTGTTGAAGACCTCCAGCATCACCGGGTCGGCTTCGGTGCCGAGCGCTGCCTGACGCCGCTTTCTTTCGATGCGGCGCAGCAGCACATGGTTCCTGGCGGTAATCTCGGCCTGCCAGCCCGGCTCGATGACGATGGTCTGGTTCGGCTCGATGACCAGGGCGGGACCGGCAATCCTGTTGCCCGGCTTCAGCGCCTCACGGCGGAAAATGCCGGATGGACGCCATTCTCCCTCTGTAAAGATTTCGCGGCTCTGCGAAGGGCTTAAGGTGAGATCCTCGGTTTCTGAATCACTTTCGTCGCGGCCGCCGCCGCCGGTGTCGGTGCCCTCGACGCCGACCGTCTCGACGATCATCGGCTTGTCGTCATAGACGAAACCGAATTGCGCCTTGTGGGCGATCTCGAAATCGCGCTTCGCCTGGAAAATCGAGTCACTTTCGAAATTCACCGGCAGTGTCGCGTCGGTGCCGTCGTAGCGAATGTGCAGCACCGGCCTTGCGGCGACCGCGTCCTCGGCGATGCCTTGCGCAGCGAGTTCGGCAATGACGATGTTTTTCAAATTGTCAATGAGGCTACCGATCTCCGTTCGGGACTCCTCCGCAAGCGGCTTTAGCAGCGCCTGCTGGCGCGAGGCAAAGACGGAGGCCAGGCCGATGCCATAGGCCGAAAGCAGGCCGGAGAAAGGGTGGATCAGCACCGCCTCCATGCCGAGCGCGTCGGCAACCAGGCATGCGTGCTGGCCGCCGGCGCCGCCAAAGCAGTTGAGCAGATATTCGGTGACGTCGTAGCCGCGCTGCACGGAAATCTTCTTGATGGCGTTGGCCATGTTCTCGACGGCGATGGTGATGAAGCCTTCCGCGACCGCCTCGGGCGAGCGGCCGTCACCGATCTCGGCGGCAAGTGCGCTGAATTTCGCGCGCACGGCCTCGACGTCGAGCGGCTGATCCTGGCCGGGGCCGAAGATCGCCGGGAAGAAATCAGGCTGCAGCTTGCCCAGCATGACGTTGGCGTCGGTGACGGCGAGCGGTCCGCCACGCCGGTAGGCGGCGGGGCCGGGATTGGCGCCGGCGGAGTCCGGGCCGGCACGAAAGCGGCCGGCCTCGTAGTGCAAGATCGAACCGCCGCCAGCGGCGACGGTGTGGATGCGCATCATCGGGGCGCGGACCCGCACGCCGGCGACTTCGGTATCGAAGGCGCGTTCATACTCGCCATCATAGTGGGCGACATCGGTTGATGTACCGCCCATGTCGAAGCCGATGACCTTGTCGAAACCGGCGGATTTCGCTGTCTCGACCATGCCGACGACGCCGCCGGCCGGACCCGACAGCAGCGCGTCCTTGCCCTGGAACATATTGGCGGCGGTGAGGCCGCCAGAAGACATCATGAACATCAGGCGGGGGGATTGGTCAGTCTCTTCCGCCGCACCCAGTTCTCCCGCCACCTTCTGCACATACCTCGACAGGATGGGCGACAGATAGGCGTCGACCACGGTTGTGTCGCCGCGGCCCACCAGCTTGATCAGCGGCGAAACCTCGTGGCTGACCGAGACCTGGCCGAAACCAAGCTTGCGGCAGACTTTTGCCACGGCCTTCTCGTGATCGGGGTATTTCCAGGCATGCATGAAGACGATGGCTACGGCATCGATGCCGTCGGCCTTGGCCTGTTCGATTGCCGGCCGACAAGCGGCGATGTCGAGCAGCCGTTCGACGGAGCCATCGGCCAGCACACGCTCGTTGACCTCGATGACGCGCTCATAAAGCTGTTCGGGAAGGATGATCTCCTTGGCGAAGATGTCCGGGCGCGCCTGATAGGCGATCCTGAGCGCATCGCGAAACCCCTTGGTGATGAGCAGGAGCACGCGGTCGCCCTTGCGCTCCAGAAGCGCATTGGTAGCCACCGTGGTGCCCATCTTGATGTCGCCGAGCCGGCCGGGCGGAAGCGCGACCCCAGGTTCAAGCCCGAGCAGGTCACGGATGCCCTGGATGGCGGCATCGCCATAGGCTTCCGGGTTCTCCGAAAGGAGCTTGCGCGGATGCAGCCCCCCTTGCGGGTCTCGGCCGACGACATCGGTGAAGGTGCCGCCGCGGTCGATCCAGAAGTCCCATTTCGCGGCCATGGCGGCTGTCTCCGGCATTTTTCGTTTCCAGCTTTCGTTGTTAATGCGCTAAGGCATCAGCGGCAACGCATCCCGTTGATGTTACACGCGGAAACGCAACGTTACGAAACTCATGGCGATGTGATGCATTTCCCCTTCGACCGTTCACTGCAACGTGAACGTGTGTTGAAGGAGAGATGTCATGAAAAAGCTCATTCTTGCGTCCGTGTCCGCGCTTGCCCTGCTGGGCCTCGCCGCCTGCAGCGACAGCGGCACAGGCACTGACAACACCACCACGCAGAGCACCAATCCGCCGGCCTCCGAGCCGATGAAACCCGCGGCCCCCGCCGATAATTCGACCAAGCCTGCCGAGCCGGCTCCGGCAACGCCTGCTCCTGCGCCCGCGCAGTAGCTTGTAAGCAGTAAGTGTCTTGGGAGAAAAGGCCGGCGTCATGCCGGCCTTTTCTTGTGGAGGCGGCCATCGGAACCGACGAGGCGCTCTCCTCACCGACCCCGGACAGTGGCCGTTATTGGCTTGATAGCGGGGTCCGGTTGGCTCTATGAAGCTGGCCATGTCGATTTGGGACCGCCTTGGCGAATTCATAACACGGGTTTCGTCTTCGACGACGTCGGGCGTCGCCGACGTCGTCGAGGCCGTGCGCACGGTGTTCTCCGGCGACGCGGACCTGCGCCGCCGCGTCGCCTTCTCGGTGGCCATGATCGCGCTTTCGGCCAAGATGGCCAAGGCCGACGGCATCGTCACCCAGGACGAGGTGCGCGCTTTCCAGGAAATCTTCGAAGTGCCCCCGAAGGAGACGCGCAATGTGGCGCGGCTGTTCGATCTGGCGCAGCGCGACGTGGCCGGTTTCGAGACCTATGCCGAACGGATTGCGCAGATGTGCGGCTCGGGGCATTCTAACTGCGTGATGCTGGAAGACATACTCGACGGCCTGTTCCACATCGCCAAGGCCGACGGCTTGGTGCATGAGCATGAAGGCGTCTTCCTGCACCGGATAGCGGAGATTTTCCGCATCGACGAGGCGCATTACGAGGCCATCCTGGCGCGGCACGTCAATCTTGGCGCTGGCGACCCCTATGTCGTGCTCGGCATCGAGCGCGGCAAGCCGTTCGAGGAGGTCAGGAAGCGGTACCGCAAGCTGGTTTCCGACAATCATCCCGACCGGCTGATCGCGCGCGGCCTGCCGCAGGAATTCATCAAGATCGCGACGACCAGGGTCGCGGCGATCAACGCCGCCTATGAGATGATCGAGCGAGGCCTGCGGCACGTATGAGCGGCTTCCTGCCCGACGAGCCGCGCGCCGAGGTCAGGGTGTCGCCGAATTTCGGGCCAAGGCGCGACACGCTGAAACCCGACATGATCGTGCTGCACTATACCGGCATGGCAACGGGTGCCGGGGCGGAGGCGTGGCTGTGCGACCCGGCCAGCGAAGTCTCGTCGCATTATCTCGTGCATGAGAAGGGCCACATCGTGCAGATGGTCAGGGAAAGCGACCGCGCCTGGCACGCCGGCAAGAGTTCCTGGTTCGGACACAGCGACATCAACTCCTGTTCGATCGGCATCGAGATCGTCAATCCGGGACATTCGCTGGGCTATCGCGGATTTCCCCAGCGCCAGATCGACGCGGTGATCGGCCTGTGCAAAGGCATTGCCGCGCGGCATGCGATCCCCGCCACGCGGGTGCTGGCCCATTCGGACGTGGCGCCTGGGCGCAAAGTCGATCCAGGCGAGAAGTTTCCGTGGCGCGCGCTGTTCGACGCCGGCGTCGGCCATCTCGTGCCGGCCGTTCCCGTGAGGCGTGGAGCCGCGCTGAAGCCCGGCGACAGCGGCGCCGATGTCGAGGCACTGCAGTCGATGCTGGCGCTCTATGGCTATGGTGCCGAGATATCGGGCGTTTTCGATCATCAGACACGGATTGTCGTCGAGGCTTTCCAACGGCATTTCCGGCCCCGCCTGGTTGACGGGCTGGCCGACGGCTCGACGATGCGTACGCTGCAAAAACTGCTTGCCTCCATGAGCCGCTGACCCAGGGTCAAGGCCTGCCCAAGTAATCCTTTTCGCCTTTCAGGTTACAAACTGTCACTTAAAGTGACTTGCCCCGCCTTCATTGGCGCCAATTCGGACTTCAAAGGGCAATTCGTACAGTTTGTCGGACGTCTATCCCCCCGGATGTTCCGATATTAATCAAGGCGTGCCACGCGATGATCTTCGCGTGGTCCAAACAGAACAGGATCACATGCAGAAATTGACCGTTGTAACGGCAGCTCTTGCTGCCGGCGTAATGACTTTTGCCTTTGGTGCGGCCAATGCTGCGCCGTTAAGCCCCCGGGCCGATCAAGGGCTCGTAGTGGCAACCGCCAAGGGCAAGGCCATTTCGGCCAAAAGCAGCAGGAGTGTGAAGACGGCGAAGAAGCAGGCTTCCGCGAAAGTGGAAAAGGCAAGCTGGACCAAGGCGAAGAAATCCACCGCCAAAAAGCAGACCAAGCGCGGACGCAAGACCGTCGACATGATGACGACGGCATCGATCGGCCTCGGGAATGCAGCCGCGTCGACGGCAGCGGTGGCCAGCAGCGGCCAGTATTCCGCGATCGTCGCCCGCTATGCGGCGAGCTACGGCATCCCGGTGTCACTGGCTAATGCCGTCATCAAGATCGAGAGCAATTACCGGCCGAACATGGTCGGCGGCGCCGGCGAGATCGGCCTGATGCAGATCAAGCCGGCAACGGCGCGGATGATGGGCTACAACGGTTCGGCCAAGGGCCTCTTCGATCCCGATACCAACATCAAATACGGCATGAAGTATCTCGCCATGGCGCGGGATCTCGGCGGCGGCACGACCTGCGGCACGATCCTGAAATACAATGCCGGCCATGGCGCGACACGGATGAACCCTGTCTCTGCCGCCTATTGCAGCAAGGTCAAGGTGCAGTTGGCCGCCGTTGGTGCGCCTGCCTGAGAAGAGTTGGCGTAAGAAGAGCTGGCCGCAACCGGCTTTTTCGGTTGCGTTTTCTGGGCTGAACCCCTTTATACGCCTTGCCAGCTGGCCGGGCGGCCGCACTCGCAAACGCCGAAAGGCCGCGGGTGAGGAAAGTCCGGGCTCCATGGAGACACGGTGCCGGTTAATGGCCGGCGGGGGCGACCCCAGGGAAAGTGCCACAGAAAGCAAACCGCCACGGTTTCACCGTGGTAAGGGTGAAAGGGTGGGGTAAGAGCCCACCGCGCGACTGGCAACAGGAGCGGCACGGTAAACCCCACCGGGAGCAAGACCGAATAGGGGCGGTGCGAGGGGAAACCCTCGAGGGCTGTTTCCGGCTCACCGTCCGGGTAGGTTGCGTGAGGCGCATGGCGACATGCGCCCAAGATGAATGGCCGCCACGTTCTCGTCCCGCAAGGGGCGAGAGCCATACAAAACCCGGCTTACAGGCCGGCTGGCAGTTTTCCTTCGAAAGAAAAACGCTTGAGATCAGCAGGTTGCGCCCTCCAGCGCGCCTGCCGATTCAAGTCGGTGCGGCTTTTGCCGGCTGGATCGACACCAAGCCATTGCTTGAAGCAGGTACGATTAAATCGTACCATAGGATCGACGAAAGGCATCGGGAGCCTATCATGGGACATGTCGATAAACGCAGCATCACGCTGTCGCCGGAACTGGCGCAAGCGGTGGACGATGTGGTTGCCGCCGGCGAATATGCTTCGGCGAGCGAAGTGATCCGCGATGCGCTGCGGCAATGGAAGGACCGCCGCGATCTGCTCGGCTATACGGTCGAGGAACTGCGCAAGCTGGTGCAGGAAGGGACCGATAGCGGGCCTGGTCGATTTGCATCGATGGATGAAATCAAAGCCGAGGCGCGGAGACGGTTGCGATCTGACGACGCAGCATGAATCTGTTGTCCATCGTCCGGAATGCACGCGTTGAAGACGATCTGATCGCGATCTGGCTGCATATTGCCCAGGACAGCGAGGCTGCAGCCGATCGGCTCCTCGATCGCATCGAAGCGCGATGGCAGCAACTGGCCATCTTTCCCCTCTCAGGTGCGCCACGCGACGATATTGCGCCCGGCATCCGTCATCTGGTGGTCGGCGATTATCTCACCCTGTATCGCGTCGGTGGCGAAGCGATCGAAATTCTTCGCGTGCTGCACGGCCATCGCGACATCGAAGCCGACGATCTCGGTTCGTGATCGATCCTGTCAGCCTCTGATCCCGTCCAGCGACATCTCGATTGCTTTCCAGAGTTCTTCCACCGGTTCACATCCGACCGAGAGGCGTACGAAGCCAGGCGCAACCGCATCGCCTCGCTTCAAGCGCCGCTCGGCCGAGGTGTGGACGCCGCCGAAGGATGTCGCTGCCTGCATCAGGTCGCAATTGTTGATGAAATCCTCGGCCTTCTGTTCCGAGGCAAGCTCGAACGAGATGAGAAAGCCGAAGCGCTCCATCTGGGCGCGGGCAAGGTTGTGCGACGGATCGCTCTCCAGTCCGGGAAAGCGCAGGCCGCTGATCCCCCGGTGGCCCTGCAGTCGCCGCGCGATCACTTCCGCGGAGGTGCACATGCGGTCGAAGCGCACATCGAGTGTCTCCAGGCCACGGTGCACCAGCCAGGCTTCGAATGGTCCGGGAATGCTGCCCGAAATTTCACGCCAGCCGGTCACGGCGGCTATGATGTCGGCGTTGCGGCTGGCGACGTGGCCGAACAGCACGTCGGAATGGCCGTTCGGCGCCTTGGTGTCGGCGGCGACGACGATATCGGCGCCATGGTCGAGCGGGCGCTGGCCGAACGGCGTCATCGTCGTGTTGTCGATCGCCAGCAGCGCACCTGCTTTGTGAACCGCCGCGGCAACGGCCGCTATGTCGCAGATATCCAGTCCCGGATTGGCCGGGGTTTCGACGAAAGCAAGCCGGTAGCCATCGAAGCCGCCATCGAGGTACGCCGAGGTCGGACGGACATCATAGCTGACGCCGAAAGGCTTCAGGAAGCGATCGGCCAGTGCCCTTGTCGTGTGATAGCCGTCCGACGGCAGCAGGATACGGTCGCCAGTCTTGAGCAGTCCGAAGAACACGGCCGAGATCGCGCCCATTCCGGAAGGGAAGGCCACACAGGGCGCGTCTTCCAGATGCGCCAGCATATGTTCGACCGCGTCCCAGGTCGGATTGCTGAAGCGGCCATACTGATCGTAGCCGGTGGCATCGCCAGGCGCATGGTAGATCGCGGCCATGGTCAGAGGCAGCGGGATCGGGTCGCCCATGGCGAGCCCGTTGTTGCGCAGATGGGGAAGTGCTGCAGCGCGTGTGTTCGCTGATTCAGGCATCGATTCTCAAACCCTCCTGGTGACCGGCCGGACGCGAGCGAACGCTATGCCCGGCAACGCGCCCCAGCAAGCCGCCTCCGGTTGGGCCAAGCGCTCTAAACGCTTCGTTAGGCTTAATGATCCATAAAGACGAGACGTGCCGTAACGGCTGCCCTCATCGGTCGCGATGCGCGTGTTTGTGAAGCCTATTCCCGTTGACGCCCATAGTGCCCCATGATATCCCATTCCGATACTCAAGCCTTCGTTCCGCGTCAGGGTAAAGCGTACGCCAATCGGGCAGCCGCGGCGGCTGCGCGTTTGCCGGTTTTTGCCCGCGTAAACGAGGTGGGTGCAAGGCAGGGAACGCGCTGCGGCGGCGCGTGCGACACCATGAAGAGGGGTGCGGCGGCGCAAGCGGCTGTAACGCGTGATGGACCGGTTTCTGTCGAACACGGTGAGCAGGATCGATGCGAAGGGACGGGTATCCGTTCCGGCGCATTTCCGTGCCGTCGTGCAGAAGCGCGGCTATTCGGAACTCTACGCGCTGCGTTGCCTGGATCTGCCGGCGATGGATGTCGGTGGGCTCGACCTGCTCGATCGGTACGAGCAGCGCATCGCGCTCGAGGATCCCTTCCTGCAGACGGCGGACGACATGTCCTTCTTCTGTCATGGCGATGGCGCGTTCCTGAAACTCGACCAGGATGGCCGCATCACCATGACCGATTTCATTCGCGAGCATACCGGCATCTCGGCGGAGGTGACCTTTGTCGGCCGCGGCAATTTCTTTCAGATCTGGGAGCCGGGACGGCTTGCTGCCTATGGCGCGCAGGCGCGCGCCCGGCTTTTGCAGCTTCGGCAGGGGACGAAGCCTGGGGAGCGACCGGAATGACGGCGGGCCACGGCGATGACATCAACGCCGTTGGCGGATCGGCCCGCCACATTCCGGTCCTCCTTGGCGAAGTGCTAAAGGCACTGGCGCCGGCGGAAGGCGACATCATCATTGACGGCACGTTCGGCGCCGGCGGCTACACCAAAGCCATCCTGGCGACGGGGGCTTCGGTGGTGGCCATCGACCGCGACCCGGATGCGATCGCCGCCGGTCGCGATCTCGAGGCACACTCGGGCGGCAGGCTGAAGTTGGTGCAGGCGCCGTTCTCGACGCTGGACGAGCATGCCGAAAGCGTTGATGGCGTCGTGCTCGACATTGGCGTGTCCTCGATGCAGCTCGACCAGGCCGAACGCGGGTTTTCCTTCCGCTCCGACGGGCCGCTCGACATGCGCATGGCGCAGGCGGGTCTCAGCGCCGCCGATGTCGTCAACAGCTTCAAGCCGGGCGACCTTGCCCGCATCTTCGGCTTTCTCGGCGAGGAGCGTCACGCCGGGCGTATCGCCCGCATGATCGAGGCGCGCCGCGAAAAGCGGCCGTTCGAACGCACGCTGGAACTCGCCGACGCCATCGAGACGCATATCGGCCGCGCGCCGAAGGACAAGATCCATCCGGCCACCCGCGTCTTCCAGGCGCTGCGCATCTTCGTCAACGACGAGCTCGGCGAGTTGGCCAAGGCCCTGTTCGCTGCCGAACGCGCGCTGAAGCCGGGCGGACGCCTCGTCGTGGTGACGTTCCATTCGCTGGAAGACCGTATCGTCAAGCGCTTCATAGCCGACCGCGCCGATGCCGTGACGGGGTCTCGCCACATGCCCGAGGCGCCGGCGCGCACCGCCACCTTCCGCAAGGCAGGCGGCGGCGTGACGCCTGGTGACGCCGAGATCGCGGCCAATCCACGCGCCCGCTCGGCGAGGCTGCGCGCCGCGATCCGCACCGAGGCGCCGGCGCGCCCCGGCGATTTTTCGATTTTCGGCCTTCCAAAGCTTCCCGGTATCGACCGGCAGGGGGAGAGGTAAACACGTGTTCCGTACCAGCGACATTGTCCTGATCGCCGTCATGGTTTCGGCGGCGGCCCTGACCTACAAGATCAAGCGCGAGGCCGAGGACCAACTGGCGGCGGTGCAGAAGATCCATACCCAGATACGCTACGAGGAGGAGACGATCGACCTGCTCAAAGCCGACTGGAGCCTGCTCACCCAGCCGTCGCGGCTGCAGAAGCTCGCCGAACTCTACAAGGCGCAGCTCGCCCTCGAGCCGGTCAGCGCGCGCCAGATCGTGGGCCTGGGCGACCTGCCGTCCAAGGCCCTGGACATCCAGGACATACTGAACGGCCGCCAGGGCGGCATGGCCGACAATTCCGACAAGGCGCCCCCGGGCGACAAGGATCCCGTCGTCACCGGAGGCATCGCCCAATGATCGGCAAACTGCTGAAGCGCCGGGCCAGGACGGTCGAGGACGGGTCCATCGTCGTCGAGGGCGCCCGCAAGGCGACCGGCGGCAAGGGCAAGGCGCGCATCGTGATGACGATGGCGGTGTTCTTCGGCATCTTCTCGGTCATTTCCGGGCGGCTGGTCTATCTCGGCTTCCAGACACCCGACCTGTCGGGCGGCCCGCAGAGCCGGGTCACCGCCTCGCGGCCCGACATCGTCGACCGCAATGGCGAAGTGCTGGCTACCGACATCAAGACAGCGTCATTGTTCGCAGAGCCGCGCCGCATCGTCGATGCCGACGAGGCGATCGAAAAACTGTCGACCGTTCTGCCCGAGATCGATTATGAGCAGACCTACCACAAGCTCAAGAGCGGCGCCGGCTTCGTCTGGCTGCAGCGCCAGCTGACGCCCAAGCAGCAGGCCGACATCATGCAGCTCGGCATTCCCGGCTTCGGCTTCCGCACCGAGAAGCGCCGTTTCTATCCAAGTGGCGAGACCTCCTCCTACATTGTCGGCCTGACCAACATCGACAACCAGGGCATCTCCGGCATGGAGAAGTACATCGACGAGCAGGGCCTGAGCGACCTGCAGGCGTCGGGCCTGGCGGTGGCCAAGGATCTCAAGCCGGTGAAGCTTTCGATCGATCTGCGCATCCAGCATGTGGTGCGTGACGAGATCGCCGCCGGCCTGGAGCGCTATCGCGCCATGGGCGCCGGAGCCGTCGTGCTCAACGTCAAGACTGGCGAAGTGGTGGCCATGGCTTCGGTGCCGGATTTCGATCCGAATAATCCCTACAATGCACAGGAAAAGGACCGGCTGAACCGGATGTCGGCGGGGCTCTATGAGATGGGCTCGACTTTCAAGAGCTTCACCTCGGCCATGGCGCTCGATTCCGGCAAGGCGACGATGGCGAGCCGCTTCGACGCTTCGCATCCAATCCGGGTCGGCCATCAGGCCATCCATGATTTCCACGGCAAGAACCGTGTGCTGTCGTTGCCGGAGGTGTTCCTCTATTCGTCCAATATCGGGTCGGCCCGAGAGGCCGAACTGGTCGGCATCGCCGGGCACCGGGAATTCCTGCATCGCCTTGGCATCCTGGACAAGATGCAGACCGAACTGCCCGAAGTCGCCCGCCCGACGGAACCGAAGGTCTGGAAACAGGTCAATTCGTTCACCATCGCCTTTGGCCATGGCGTGTCGACGACACCGCTGCAAGCGGCTGTCGGCTGCGCGGCGCTGATGAATGGCGGCTACTTGATGGAACCGACGTTCCTGGTCCGCAGCGAGCAGGAAGCGATGGCGACGGCCAAGAAAGTGGTCAGCGACAAAACCGTCGAAGGCATGCGCTACCTCTATACGCTCAACGCCGAGAAGGGCTCGGCCAGAAACGCCAGGGTCCCCGGCTACCGGGTCGGCGGCAAGACCGGAACGGCCGAGAAGGTGATCAACGGCCGCTATTCTAAGGATTTGAATTTCAACACCTTCGTCGCCGCCTTCCCGATGGACGATCCGCAATATCTCGTGTTTACGATTGCCGATGCCCCGCACCCCGAAAAGCCCGGGATGACCGACGTCGCGGCGGCGAATGCCGGGGTTATAGCCGGTAATATCATCAGGCGTTCAGCGGCCATGCTTGGCGTGAAGCCAGATTTCAGCCATGAAAATGGTGCAACGCTGGTGTCCTATCAGTGATTCTTGGGGCGCGCCGGTAACTGCGCGCTATTTTGTTGCGGTGAACGGAACTCGATGAAGCTCAGAGATCTAGACGGTATCCTGCCAGTCGAAGGAACAGCTTCCGCCGATCTGGAGGTTACCGGCATCTCGTCGGATTCCCGGCAGGTTAAACCCGGCGTCATCTTCTTCGCGCTTGCGGGAAGCAAAGCCGACGGCTCGGCCTATGCCGCCGATGCCGCCAGGCGCGGTGCCGTGGCGATCGTAACAGCCAAGGGCACCGCCGTTGGCGGGCAGCAGGTGCCAGTGCTGGCGGTGGACGATCCGCGCCTGGCGCTGGCGCTCGGAGCCGCCCGCTTTTTCGGCAAGCAGCCACAAACCATGATTGCGGTGACCGGCACCAGCGGCAAGACGTCGGTCGCCGCCTTCACCAGGCAGATCTGGGAGCAGGCGGGCTACGCCGCCGCCTCGATCGGCACCACCGGCGTGGTGGCGCCGGGCCGCAACGAATATGGTTCTCTGACGACTCCCGATCCGGTCGCCCTGCACCAACTGCTCAAGGAATTGGCCGACGCCGGCGTTACCCACGCCTCGATGGAGGCTTCCAGCCACGGGCTCGACCAGCGCCGCCTCGACGGCGTCAAGCTCGCCGCCGGCGGCTTCACCAATCTTGGCCGCGACCACATGGACTACCATCCAACGGTCGAGGATTATCACCGCGCCAAATTGCGCCTGTTCGACACGCTGCTGCCGAAAGGCGCGCCGGCGGTCATCTTCGCCGACGATCCGTGGTCGGCGCCGACGATCCAGGCGGCGTGGGCCGCCGGGCTCGAGGTGCTGACCGTTGGCCGCCATGGCGATTTCCTCCGGCTGAAGCGGGTCGAGCATGAGCGTCATCGCCAGCGCGCCGAGGTCGAGGCCGACGGTGTGCTTTACGAGATCGACTTGCCGCTGGCCGGCGATTTCCAGATTTCGAACGCGCTGGTTTCCGCGGGGCTCGCCATTTCCACGGGAACACCCACTGCCAAGACTTTGATGTCGTTGGAGAACTTGAAGGGCGCGCCGGGCCGGCTCGATCTCGTCGGGACCACCGCCAATGGTTCGCCCGTTTATGTCGACTATGCCCACAAGCCCGATGCGCTGGAAAACGTGCTGGCGTCGGTGCGGCCGTTCACCACGGGCCGCGTCATGGTCGTGTTCGGCTGCGGCGGCGACCGCGACCGCGGAAAAAGGCCGATCATGGGCGAGATCGCGACCCGGCTCGCCGATGTCGTCATCGTCACAGACGACAATCCGCGTTCGGAAGTGCCCGAGACCATCCGCGCCGCCATCATGGCCGCGGCGCCTGGCGCCATCGANGAGATCGGCGACCGGCGCAAGGCGATCCACGATGCAGTCGCCATGCTTCATGCCGGCGACACGCTGATCGTGGCCGGCAAGGGCCACGAGGAAGGCCAGACGATCGGCTCCGAGACGCTGCATTTCTCCGATCATGAGGAAGTCCGCGCCGCGCTGCGGGAGCGTGCCGCATGACCCTCTTGTGGACTTCCGAAGCGCTGGTTGCCGCCATGGACGGGCGGCCGCTCGGTCCGATGCCGGAAGGCATATCGGGCATTTCGATCGACAGCCGCAGCCTGCAGCCCGGTGATGCCTTCTTCGCCATCAAGGGCGAGGCGATGGACGGACACGACTTCGCCACCGCTGCGATCAAGGCCGGCGCCGGCGTATTGGTGGTGGCGGAAGGCAAGCTGCCGTCGCTCGGCCGGCTGACGGCGCCGATTGTCGTCGTCGAGGACGTGCTGGTCGCATTGGAAAAACTCGGTGTCGCGGCACGAGCCCGTTCGCGGGCAAAAATCATCGCGGTGACCGGTTCCGCCGGCAAGACCACCACCAAGGAAGCGCTGCGCCACGTGCTGTCGGCGGTGGGCAAGGTGCATGCCTCGGCGCAGTCCTTCAACAACCATTGGGGCGTGCCGCTGACCTTGGCGCGCATGCCCGTGGATTGCGATTACGCCGTGTTCGAGATCGGCATGAACCATCCCGACGAGATCCGGCCGCTGGTCAAAATGGTGCGGCCGCATGTCGCCATCGTCACCATGATCGCGGCGGCGCATCTCGGCTTCTTCCGCAACCTAGACGAGATCGCCAAGGCCAAGGCCGAGATTTTCGAGGGCATCGAACCCGATGGCGCGGCCATCCTCAACCGTGACGATGCGCGCTTCAAGCTTCTGGACAAGATGGCGCATGCCGCTGGTGTCGAGCATGTCTACGGCTTCGGCGAGAACGCGCGGTCGACCTTCAAGCTCACCAAGTGCGAACTCCACGCCGACCATTCCGACATCGCCGCCAGGATCGGCGGTCATGATATGATCGCCCGTATCGGCGCGCCCGGCCGTCATATGGTGCAGAACGTGCTGGCCGTGCTGGGCGCGGCGCATCTGGTCGGCGCCGACCTCGACAAAGTGGTGCTGGCGTTGGCCGATCTCTCCGCCGAGCGTGGGCGCGGCAAGCGCCACGTGCTGCGCCATCCCGGTGGCCCGATCACGCTGATCGACGAGAGCTACAATGCCAATCCGGCATCGATGGCCGCCGCGATGGCGTTGCTCAACACGACGCCGGTGACGGGCGAGGGTCGTCGCATCGCCGTGCTCGGCGACATGCTGGAGCTCGGTGATCATTCGGCCAAGCTGCATGCCGCGCTTGCCGACCTCATCGTCGGTACCGGCACGCAGACCGTTTTTCTCGGTGGCCCGGAAATGAAAGCGCTGGCGGATGCGCTTCCGGCCGAGATCCAGACGGAATACCGCGCCGGCGTCGCCGAGTTGAAGCCGGTGCTGCTTGCCGCGCTGAAGCCGGGCGACGTGGTGATGATCAAATCGTCGAAGGGCATCGGTTTCGCAAAACTGGTCGATGCGCTGCTGGGCAAATTCCCGGCGGAATCCACAACCAGCAAACAGACCTAGACCAAGTCGGGGGACGAAAGCGCATGTTCACACTGCTCGTCGATTTTGCGGACAAGATCTCGGTCTTCAATGTCTTCCGCTACATCACCTTCCGCACCGGCGGGGCGCTGATCACATCGGCGCTGATCGTCTTCATCTTCGGGCCGACGATCATCAATTCACTCAGGCTGCGCCAGGGCAAGGGCCAGCCGATCCGTGCCGACGGGCCGCAGACGCATTTCAAGAAGGCCGGCACGCCGACCATGGGCGGCCTGATGATCCTGTCCGGCATCATCGGCTCGTCTCTGCTGTGGGCGAACTTGTCGAGCATCTATGTCTGGGTGGTGCTTTTGGTGACGCTCGGCTTCGGCTCGATCGGCTTCTACGACGACTATCTGAAGGTGACCAAGCAGTCGCATCTCGGCTTTTCCGGCAAGGCAAGGCTGGCGCTGGAATTCGTCATCGCGGGCATTGCCGCCTGGGTGATCATGCACAATGGCCAGGCGCCGTTCTCGTCGTCGCTGACGTTCCCCTTCGCCAAGGAATTCATCATCAACCTCGGCTGGTTCTTCATTCCGTTCTCCTGTTTTGTCATCGTCGGCGCCGGCAATGCGGTGAACCTGACCGACGGCCTCGACGGACTTGCGATCGTGCCGATCATGATCGCGGCGGCGTCCTTCGGCGTCATCGCCTATCTCTCCGGCAACGCGGTGTTCGCCGAATATCTGCAGATCCATTTCGTGCCGGGCACCGGCGAACTGGCGGTCGTGCTGGGCGCCGTCATTGGCGCCGGCCTCGGCTTCCTCTGGTTCAACGCGCCGCCGGCGGCGATCTTCATGGGCGACACCGGCTCGCTGGCCATGGGTGGCCTGATCGGCACCGTCGCGGTCGCCACCAAGCACGAGATCGTGCTGGTCATCGTCGGCGGGTTGTTTGTCGTGGAAATCCTGTCGGTCATAATCCAGGTCGGCTACTTCAAGATGACCGGCAAGCGGGTGTTCCTGATGGCGCCAATCCATCATCATTTCGAAAAGCTCGGCTGGACTGAAAGCCAGGTGGTGATCCGTTTCTGGATCATCGCCGTCATCCTGGCTCTGGTCGGCCTCTCCACTCTCAAGCTTAGGTAGCAACCCCCTTGATCCCCGCCGCATCCTTCGCAGGCAAGCGCGTTTCGCTCTTCGGGCTCGGTGGCTCGGGGATAGCGACGGCGCGCGCGCTGATCGAGGGCGGTGCGGAGGTGCTGGCCTGGGACGACAATCCCGATAGCGTCGCCAAGGCGGCCGCCACCGGCATTGAAACCGCCGACCTGCGCGGCGCCGACTGGGCGAAATTCTCGGCCTTCGTGCTGTCGCCGGGCGTGCCGCTGACACATCCCAAACCGCATTGGACGGTGGAGCTGGCGCGCGGCGCCGGTGTCGAGGTGATCGGCGACATCGAACTGTTCTGCCGCGAACGGACGCTCAGTGCGCCGACAGCTCCCTTCATCGGGATAACCGGCACCAACGGCAAGTCGACGACGACCGCACTGACGGCGCATATCCTCAAATCGGCGGGCCGCGACACGCAGATGGGCGGCAATATCGGCCGCGCGGTGATGACGCTCGATCCGCCGAAGCCCGATCGCCACTATGTCGTGGAATGCTCGTCCTACCAGATCGACCTCGCACCCTCGATCAACCCGACGGCCGGCATCCTGCTCAACCTGACGCCCGACCATCTCGACCGCCACGGCACCATGCAGCACTACGCCTCGATCAAGGAACGGCTGGTGGCGGGTAGCGAGACGGCGATCATCGGCATCGACGATTCCTGGTGCGCGCAGATCGCCGAACGGCTGGAGCGGGCCGGGCGGCAGGTCATCCGCATCTCCAAGCGGCTGCCTTTGACCGACGGCTATTTCGCCGACGGCAGCAATTTGATGGAAGCCGTGCACGGCCGCTACAGCCGGGTCGCCTTCCTCGAAGGCATCGGTTCGCTGCGCGGCCAGCACAATGCGCAGAACGCGCTTGCCGCGGTCGCCGCGTGCCTGAGGGTTGGGATGGAGCTTGGTGAGATCCAGTCGGGGCTGGAAAGCTTCCCAGGCCTCGCGCATCGCATGGAGCAGGTCGGCCGCAAGGACCATGTGCTGTTCATCAACGATTCCAAGGCGACCAATGCCGATGCGGCGGCGCCCGCCCTGTCGAGCTTCAGCCGCATCTACTGGATCGCCGGCGGCCTGCCCAAGGAAGGCGGCATCGAGCCGCTGCGCGGCTTCTTCCCGCGTATCGCCAAGGCCTACCTGATCGGCGAGGCGGCGCCCGCCTTCTCGGCGACGCTGGGCGAGGCGGTGTCCTACGAGATATCGGGCACGCTGGCCGCCGCGGTCGAACACGCCGCGCATGATGCGGCCAGGGACGACGGCGGCGAGGCTGTGGTGCTGTTGTCGCCGGCCTGCGCCAGTTTCGACCAGTTCAAGAATTTCGAAGTCCGCGGCGAAGCCTTCAGGCAAGCTGCGAATGCTATCGAGGGCGTGAAACCCATCGGAGGGGCACGATAATGCAGAGCCGTCTCGACAAAAGCCCGGTTGCAACCTGGTGGTGGACGATCGATCGCTGGTTCCTGGCGGCATTCCTGTCGCTGATGGGGCTCGGCATCGTCTTGTCGTTTGCCGCCAGCCCGGCGGTGGCCGAACGCATCGGTCTCGACAGCTTCCACTTCGCCACCAGGCAGATCATCTTCACCGTGCCGGCGCTCGGCGTGATGCTGGCCGTCTCCTTCCTCGACTCCCGGCAGATCCGGCGCATGGCACTGATCATGCTGTGCCTGATGCTGGTGCTGATGGTGGCGGTGCTCTACATCGGCATCGAGGTGAAGGGCGCGCGGCGCTGGGTGTCGATTGCCGGCCTGTCGATCCAGCCGTCGGAATTCCTCAAGCCGGCCTTCGTCATCATGTGCGCCTGGCTGTTCGCCGAACACAAGCGTCAGCCCGACATTCCCGGCAATCTGTTCTCCATGCTGCTCCTGGTGCTGGTCGTGTCGCTGCTGGTGGCGCAGCCGGATCTCGGCCAGACCATGCTGACGACAGGCACCTGGGGTATCATGTTCTTCATGGCGGGGTTGCCATGGCTGTGGATCATCGTGCTGGGCGCGGCCGGCGTCGGCGGCGTCTTCGCCGCCTATACGGTGTTCCCGCACGTGGCCTTGCGTATCGACAAGTTCCTCACCGGCGAAGGCGATACGTTCCAGGTCGACATGGGACGCGACGCCCTGATCAACGGCGGCTGGTTCGGCGTCGGGCCGGGCGAGGGCACCGTCAAACGGGTCATTCCGGACAGCCATGCCGACTTCGTGTTTTCGGTCGCGGGCGAGGAATTCGGCCTGATCATGTGCTTCTTTATCATGTCGATCTTCGCCTTCATCGTGCTGCGCGGTCTCAACACGGCGTTCAAGGAACATGACGATTTCACCCGCTATGCGGTCGGCGGCCTGGTCACCGTGTTCGGCCTGCAGGCGGTCATCAACATGTGCGTCAACCTGCAGCTGGTGCCAGCCAAGGGCATGACATTGCCCTTCATCTCCTATGGCGGCTCCTCGCAGATCGCCATCGCCATCTCGATGGGCATGGTGCTGGCGCTGACGCGCAAGCGGCCGGAAAAGCGCAAGCAAATGGGCTTTACGCTGCCGCAGCGCGCCATGCCGGCGGAGTGACATGGCGAGAGGCGTCATCCTTCTTGCGGCGGGCGGAACCGGCGGACACCTGTTTCCGGCCGAGGCGCTGGCGCATGAGCTGAACGAGCGCGGCTGGTCGGTGCATCTGGCGACCGACGACCGTGCCGAGCGGTTTGCAGGCCATTTCCCGGCCGCCGCCATCCATCCCATCCAGTCGGCGACGATGGGCTCGAAGAACCCCATCGTCATGCTCGGCGCCTTCTGGAAAATCTGGCGCGGCGTGCGCCAGGCGTCTGCCGTCATCGCCAGGATCAAGCCGGATGCGGTCGTCGGCTTCGGCGGCTATCCGACCTTGCCGCCGCTCTATGCGGCGACCCGGCGCAAGGTGCCGACGCTGATTCATGAACAGAACGCAGTGATGGGGCGCGCCAACCGGGCGCTGGCCGGCCGCGTGGATGCGATCGCCGGCGGCTTCCTGCCGCAGGATACGAGTGCCGCGGGCGCCAAGACGGTGACGACAGGCAATCCGGTCCGGCCGGCCGTGCTGGAAGCGGCCAGGACGCCTTATGCGGCATCGGCCGGCGAACAGCCGTTCCGCCTCCTGGTGTTCGGCGGCAGCCAGGGTGCGCAGTTCTTTTCCGACGCCATGCCGGGGGCCGTCGCACTGCTTTCGGATGCGCAGCGCAAACGGCTTGTGATCACGCAGCAAGCGCGGGCGGATGATGTGGCGCGAGTGAAGGCCGCCTATGCCGCTCTTGGCGTCGCCGTCGAGGTCTCGCCCTTCTTCACCGATATGGCGGCGCGCATGGCGACCGCGCATCTGGTGATCTCGCGCTCCGGCGCCTCGACCGTTTCGGAGATCGCCGTCATCGGCCGGCCGGCACTGCTGGTGCCTTATCCCTATGCGCTCGACCACGACCAGGCGGCGAACGCGGCGGCCCTTGCCGCTGCCGGAGGCGGCGAGGTGCACCCGCAATCCTCGCTGTCGCCCGAGCGCATCGCGGCGCTCATTGGTGGGCTGATGGACAATCCCGAGCGGCTGGCCGCGATGGCTGCAGGCGCGAAATCGGCCGGCAGACCGGACGCGGCACGGTTGCTCGCCGATCTCACAGAGGCTATTGCGTCCGAAAAAACCGTCTCGGATTTCAGGAAGGGGACGCACGCATGAAGATGCCGCAGACCATCGGCCTTGTACATTTCATCGGTATTGGCGGCATCGGCATGAGCGGCATCGCCGAAGTGCTGCACAATCTCGGCTACAAGGTGCAAGGGTCCGACCAGGCCGAGAGCGCCAACGTGCAACGGCTGCGCGACAAGGGCATCGAATGCTTCGTCGGCCACAAGGCCGAAAACCTCGGCGAGGCCGAGGTGGTGGTCGTTTCGACAGCGATCAAGAAATCCAATCCGGAGCTGAAGGCCGCGCGCGAAAAGCTGCTGCCCATCGTGCGCCGCGCCGAGATGCTAGCCGAACTGATGCGCTTCCGCCAGGCGGTGGCGATCGGCGGCACGCATGGCAAGACGACGACGACCTCGATGGTCGCGACGCTGCTGGAAGCCGGCGGGCTCGACCCGACCGTCATCAATGGCGGCATCATCAACGCCTATGGCACCAATGCCCGTATGGGCGATGGCGAGTGGATGGTGGTCGAGGCCGACGAGAGCGACGGCACCTTCCTGAAACTGCCGGCCGAGATCGCGGTGGTCACCAACATCGATCCCGAGCATCTCGATCACTATGGCAGCTTCGACAAGGTGCGCGAGGCGTTCCGCCAGTTCGTCGAGAACGTGCCGTTCTACGGTTTTGGCGTGATGTGCACCGACCACCCGGAAGTACAGGCGCTGGTCAGCAGGATCGAGGACCGCCGCGTCATCACTTATGGCGAGAACGCGCAGGCCGACGTGCGCTTCACCAACCACCGCATGGCCGGCGCCATTTCGGAATTCGACGTGGTGATCCGCAACCGCAAGACGGGCGGCCAGACAGCGATATCGGACCTGCGGCTGCCGATGCCCGGCCGTCACAACGTCTCCAACGCCACCGCCGCGATCGCGGTCGCGCACGAACTTGGCCTGTCGGCCGAGGCGATCAAGAAGGGCCTGTCGTCCTTCGCCGGCGTCAAGCGGCGCTTCACCCATACCGGCTCGTGGAACGGCGTCGATGTGTTCGACGATTATGGCCACCATCCCGTCGAAATCGCTGCGGTGCTGAAGGCGGCGCGCAGCGCCACCAAGGGCCGCGTCATCGCCATTGCCCAGCCGCACCGCTTCACCCGGCTGCATGATCTGTTCAACGAGTTCTCCGCCTGCTTCAACGACGCCGACACGGTGATGGTCGCCCCGGTTTACGCTGCCGGCGAAGAGCCGATCGACGGTGTCACGTCAGACGAGCTGGTGTCTCGCATCCGTGCCGGCGGCCATCGCGATGCCCGCTACATAGAGGGGCCGACGGCGATCGCGCCGGTTATCCGCGATCTGGCCAAACCTGGCGATTTCGTCGTCTTCCTCGGCGCCGGCAACATCACCCAATGGGCCTACGCGCTGCCCAAGGAGCTCGGCGGGACTGTTTCATGATGCACGGCCAGGCCTTGATCGACAGACTTGGCGACCGGCTTGCCGGCCTGCGCGGCCGCATCACGCCGAATGCCGAGATGGACAAGATCACCTGGTTCCGGGCCGGCGGCCTTGCCGAGGCGCTGTTCCAGCCGGCCGACGAGGAGGACCTGGCCGCGTTCCTCAAGGCGGTTCCCGAAGAGGTGCCGCTGACCATCGTCGGCGTCGGCTCGAACCTGCTGGTCCGCGACGGCGGCATCCCCGGCTTTGTCATCCGGCTTTCAGCCAAGGGCTTTGGCGAGGCCGAAGTCATTTCGCCGATCAGGATCAAGGCCGGCGCGGCCACGCCCGACAAGCGGGTAGCCGCGGTGGCGCTCGAGGCAGGCATTGGCGGCTTCCATTTCTACCACGGCATCCCAGGCGCCATTGGCGGGGCGCTGAGGATGAATGCCGGTGCCAATGGTGTCGAGACACGCGAGCGCGTCGTCGAGGTGCGGGCGCTCGACCGCAAGGGCAATCTCCTGACGTTGAGCAATGCCGAGATGGGCTATGCCTATCGCCATTCCGGAGCCCCGTCCGGGCTGATCTTCACTTCGGCGGTGTTCGAAGGCTTTGCCGAGGAGAAGGCGGTGATCAAGGCAGCGATGGATGCAGTCCAGAACCACCGCGAGACCGTGCAGCCGATCCGCGAAAAGACCGGCGGCTCCACTTTCAAGAATCCGGAAGGCACGTCGGCCTGGAAGGAGATCGACAAGGCAGGCTGCCGCGGCCTGATGATCGGCGGTGCACAGATGTCGCCGATGCACTGCAACTTCATGATCAACACTGGCACTGCGACCGGTTACGATCTCGAATATCTCGGCGAGACCGTGCGTGCCCGCGTGCTCGAACATTCGGGCATCCGCCTGCACTGGGAGATCAAGCGCATCGGCAATTTCCGCTCCGGGCATGCCGTGCAGGAGTTTCTCGGTCAGCTTCTGTAGCGGCCGTTGAAGTTCATGTGATGCATGAACTTCAACGCGTTCCCCAAACGCGCAAAACCGTTGCTCCAAGGACTCACCGACGCGGTTTTCGCAGCGATTTTCTCACAAAGTGAATCTCTCGGAATCATAAGCACTTGCCAGTGAATCAACTCTCTGATTCTCTGCTCGAAAGCGTTTCCTGATTTGAGTCGTTCGACGCGTTACCCGCGTTTTCCGTCTGGGGGGGCAACCTGCCGGGAGACTCGGACTCAATGTTGCGGAAATCCTGGTTTTGGTCCGCCATGAGAGGGGATGACGGGGAATGAAGAGCAAGCACGTGGCCGTACTGCTGGGAGGTTTCTCGTCCGAGCGGCCCGTGTCCCTGTCTTCGGGAAAGGCTTGCGCCGATGAACTCGAGAAAGAAGGCTACCAGGTCACGCGCGTGGATGTCGGGCGCGATGTCGGCTCGGTGCTCGCCGAACTCAAGCCCGATGTCGCCTTCAATGCGCTGCATGGTCCGTTCGGCGAGGATGGCACCATCCAGGGCATCCTCGAATATCTCGCCATTCCCTACACCCATTCGGGCGTGCTCGCCTCGGCGTTGGCCATGAACAAGGAGCAGGCCAAGCGGGTTGCCAAATCGATCGGCATGCCTGTCGCCGAATCGAAGGTCACCAGCCGCTTCGCCATCCAGGACAAGCATCCGATGAAGCCGCCCTATGTGGTCAAGCCGGTCAGCGAGGGCTCGAGCTTCGGTGTCGTCATCGTGAGCGAGGGCCAGTCGCATCCGCCGCAGGTCATCGGTTCGTCCGAGTGGAAATATGGCGATACGGTCATGGTCGAGCGCTACATCCACGGCCGGGAACTGACCTGCGCGGTGATGGGCGATGTCGCGCTCGGGGTCTGTGAGATCATCCCGACCGGCCATTCCTTCTACGACTATGATTCAAAATATGTCGCTGGCGGATCAAAGCACGAATGCCCCGCAAAAGTTTCACCGAATATTTACCAAAAAATACAAACACTGGCGCTCAAGGCTCACCAAGTGATCGGCTGTCGGGGCGTTTCCCGGTCGGACTTCCGTTATGACGATCGTCACTCCGAAAATGGCGAGGTTGTATGGCTCGAGGTCAATACCCAACCGGGCATGACACCGACGTCCTTGGTGCCTGAAATCGCCGCCCATGCCGGGCACTCGTTTGGCGATCTGTTGAGTTGGATGGTGGAGGACGCTTCGTGTCTGCGTTGAAATGGGGACAGAGCAAGGGGAAGGGCGCGGCTGGGCCGTCGCTGCTTGGCCTGTCGCTTTCGTTCGACCATTTCGTCCTGCCGCGCATGCTTCGCCGCCCGGTGCGCATCCTGGCGCGCCTGGGTGACGGCGAGTTCCAGGCGCCGCGTTTCTCAGCCGCGATGATGTCCGCCGTGCTGCTCGCTTCGAGCGGCGCCTATGGCGCCTATCTTGGCGGCCATGCCGACGGCATCATCCAGAGCATTACCGCCCGTACCGGCTTCGCCGTCGATCAGGTCAAGGTGGTCGGCAACCGCCAGACCTCGGAGATCGATATTCTGGACAGGCTCGAACTCGACGGCTGGACGTCGCTGATCGGCTTCGACGCGGAGGCCGCGCGCGAGCGCATCTCGGGTCTGCCGTGGATCGAGGTCGCAGCGGTGCGCAAGGTCTATCCGCACACATTGGAAGTGCGCGTTGGGGAGCGCGAGGCGTTCGCGCTCTGGCAGCAGGGCGATGCCCTTTCGGTCATCGAGAAGGATGGCGCCGTCATCGCGCCGTTCTCGGGCGGCAAGCAGGTGCTGCTGCCGTTGCTGATCGGGACCGGTGCGCCGGCCAAGGCGCCGGACTTCCTGGCCAAGATCGAAAAATATCCGGACCTTGCTTCCCGCGTGAAAGGCTACATCCGTGTCGGTGAGCGGCGCTGGGACCTGAAGCTGGACAACGGCATCACCGTCAAGCTGCCCGAGGATGACGAGGACCAAGCGCTCGCCGAGCTCGTCAAGATGGACCATGACAAGGGGCTGTTGTCGCGCGACATCGCCGCCGTCGACATGCGCCTGACCGACCGGCTGGTCGTGCAGCTGACGCCCGAGGCGGTGACGCAGCGCGAGGCCGCACTCAGCGAGAAACCGAAAACCCTCAAGCGCAAGCCGGAGACGAAGATATGAGCTGGCTTGGCGGTCATGGCGATGCCTCGTCGCGCCGTTCCGGCACCCTGACGGTGCTGGATGTCGGCTCGAACAAGGTCTGCTGCATGGTGGCGAAGCTGAAGCCGTGCGATGACGGCAAGCTGCTGCGCGGCCGCTCGCACCGGATCCAGGTGATCGGTATCGGCCATCAGAAATCGCAAGGCGTGAAGTCTGGCGTGGTCGTCGATCTCGACCGGGCCGAGCATGCCATCCGGCTGTCCGTCGACGCTGCCGAGCGCATGGCGGGGCTGACGGTCGATTCGCTTATCGTCAACATGACCGCCGGCCGGCTGAAGAGCGAAGCTTTCGCCGCGACCATCAATCTTGGCGGCCACGAGGCCGACGAAGCCGACATCAAGCGCGTGCTCGGCGCCGGCGCCAAACAGGCGCTCAAGGCCGAGCGCGAGGTGATCCATTCGCTGCCCGTCGGCTTCTCGCTGGACGCCGAGCGCGGCGTGCGCGACCCGCGCGGCATGGTCGGCGATGCGCTTGGCGTCGACATGCATGTGTTGACCGGTGACGCCGCCCCGATGCGCAATCTGGAACTCTCCATCAACCGATCGCATTTGTCGGTCGAGCGAATGGTGGCGACACCCTATGCCAGCGGGCTGGCGGCACTTGTCGACGACGAGCTGGAGCTTGGCGCTGCCTGCATCGACATGGGCGGCGGCACGACGACGATCTCGGTATTTTCGGAAGGCAAGTTCGTTCACGGCGACGCCATCGCCATCGGCGGCAACCATGTCACGCTCGACATGGCCAAGGGGCTCTCGACCTCGCTCGATGCCGCCGAACGGCTGAAGGTGATGCATGGCTCGGCGCTGCCGGGCAGCGCCGACGACCGCGACCTGGTCTCGATCCAGCCGATCGGCGACGATGGCGACGTGCCGCTGCAGATACCGCGCTCGGTGATGACGCGCATCGTGCGCGCCCGCATCGACGAAACGCTCGAACTGCTGCGCGACCGGCTGAACAAATCCGGCTACGGCAATGCGGTGGGTAAGCGCGTCGTCTTGACCGGCGGCGCCAGCCAGCTTGCCGGCCTGCCGGAAGCGGCGCGCCGCATCCTGGGGCGCAATGTGCGCATCGGCCGCCCGCTCGGCGTGGCGGGCCTGCCCGAGGCGGCGAAGGGGCCAGCCTTTTCGGCCGCCGTCGGGCTTTTGATCTATCCGCAGATGGCGAGCTTCGAGAGCCATCCGGCGAAAGGAATTTCCGGTCTCAGGATGACCGGAACGGGCGGAAAACTGCATCGCATGAGTCAGTGGTTGAGAGACAGTTTCTAATTGACGGGGACAGCCCCATAGGCGGCCGCGGCGGCGAAGCGGCGTGAAAGGCAAAGGACGGAGACAATGACCATCAATCTGCAGAAGCCGGACATCACCGAGCTTAAGCCCCGCATCACCGTGTTCGGCGTCGGCGGTGGCGGCGGCAATGCCGTCAACAACATGATCACCGCAGGTCTGCGCGGTGTCGAGTTCGTTGTCGCCAACACCGACGCGCAGGCGCTGACCATGTCGAAGGCCGATCGGCTGATCCAGCTTGGCGCGCATGTCACCGAGGGTCTCGGCGCCGGCTCGCAGCCTGAAGTCGGCCGTGCGGCGGCCGAAGAGTGCATCGACGAGATCATCGATCACCTGTCCAACACCCATATGTGCTTCGTCACCGCGGGCATGGGCGGCGGCACGGGTACGGGTGCTGCTCCGGTCGTGGCGCGGGCCGCCCGCGAAAGGGGCATCCTCACCGTCGGCGTCGTCACCAAGCCGTTCCATTTCGAAGGCCAGCGCCGCATGAAGACGGCCGACCTCGGCATCGAGGAACTGCAGAAATGCGTCGACACCCTGATCGTCATCCCCAACCAGAACCTGTTCCGGCTGGCCAATGACAAGACCACCTTCGCCGACGCCTTCGCCATGGCCGACCAGGTGCTCTATTCCGGTGTTGCCTGCATCACCGACCTGATGGTCAAGGAAGGCCTGATCAACCTCGACTTCGCCGACGTGCGTTCGGTGATGCGCGAGATGGGCAAGGCCATGATGGGCACCGGCGAAGCTTCGGGCGAGGGCCGTGCAATGGCCGCCGCCGAAGCAGCGATCGCCAACCCGCTGCTCGACGAGACGTCGATGAGGGGCGCCAAGGGCCTGCTGATCTCGATCACCGGCGGCCGCGACCTCACCCTGTTCGAGGTCGACGAAGCGGCGACCCGTATCCGCGAGGAAGTCGACCAGGACGCCAACATCATCCTGGGCGCCACCTTCGACGAAGAACTCGAAGGCGTCATCCGCGTCTCGGTGGTCGCAACCGGCATCGACAAGTCGGCGGCTGAAATCGCCGCCGCGCCGATCGCGATCCGCACCGCACCGCAGAAGCCGGCCGCCCGTCCGGCCGTGGCAGCGGTCGAAAGCCGCCCGGCGCCGGTCCAGCAGACCGCCTACGAGCCGCGCGCAGCGGACCCGGTCGCCGAAGCCATCCAGCTCGCCGAGGCAAACGCCGCGGCCATGGCGCAGGCTCGTCCGGCTCCTGTCGCCCATGCGGACGATTTCCGCCCGCAGAGCAAGATCTTCCAGGCGCCGCCGGCACAGCCGCAGCCGATGGCACAGCCGGTGGTCCAGCAGATGATGCAGCCGGCTCCGCAGCCGCGCGAAATGCTGCGTGAGGTGCAACAGCCGGTGGCGATGGCGCCGCAGCGCATGCCGCGCGTCGAGGACTTTCCGCCGGTCGTGAAGGCCGAGGTGGACGCCAAGAGCCGCCCGGCCGACCATGAGAACAACAGCGGGCCGATGGGCCTGTTGAAGCGCCTGACCAACGGCCTGACCCGCCGCGAGGAGGAGCCCGCACGGCTGCAGCCGGCGCAACCTCGCGAGCCCAAGCTGCGCCAGGCGGCACCGGAAGTGCGCCGTCTCGCCAGCCAGGACGCCCAGCTCTACGCGCCGCGCCGCGGCCAGCTGGACGACCAGGGCCGCCTGACGCCGCAGACGCGGGCGACTCAGGACGACGATCAGTTGGAGATTCCGGCGTTCCTGCGCCGCCAGGCCAACTGAGCGGTTAACGGGCTGTAACAATTGTTAACAGGCAAGCAAGAAATTGCTTGCCTGTTAACGTTTAAACCGTCGCAAAAACAAGGGCTTACGACGCCGTTTGAATTCCTATTCGCGGTTACAAAGAGTAAGAAACCGTGATTTGGAGTCTCCCTGCCGGGACACTATCTTCGCTGCCTACCACAGTCGGTCTGCCGGGATTTCGGGGGAAGTCGCCCTGCCAGCCGATTCAACAAGAGCCGCGCCCTCGGGCTGGAGAAGCGGACCTAGGCATTACGGGCTTATGGGGATTGTCTTGCACGACTACCAGACGACAGTGAAGGCGCGCGCGTCGCTTACGGGCACCGGCGTTCACAGCGGCAAAGAAGTTTCTGTCAGTTTCGTGCCCGCGGATGCCGATACCGGCATCGTGTTTCAGCTTGTCAGCGAGGAAGGGCAGGGCCGTGAGTTCCGCGCCCTGTTTTCCGAAATCGGTGCCACCGACCTGTGCACCATGCTTGGCGATCCGGCAGGCGAGCATATCGCCACCGTCGAGCACATCATGGCCGCTTTGTTAGGCCTCGGCATCGACAATGTCCTCATTGAGATCGACGGTCACGAGGTTCCCATCCTCGACGGCAGCGCAATGGCTTTCGTGGAAGCCATCGACCAAGCGGGCATCGAGACCTTGCCGGTCAAGCGGCGCTACATCAGGGTCGTCAAGCCGGTCCGCATCGAAAACGGTGCTTCCTGGGCCGAGTTCAGGCCCTATGACGGCACCCGTTTCGAGGTCGAGATCGATTTCGAAAGCCCGGCGATCGGGCGCCAGCTCTTCGCTTCCGACATCAATGCGGACATTTTCCGCCGCGACATCGCGCGGGCCCGCACCTTCGGCTTCATGAAGGATGTCGAGCGGCTGTGGGCCGCCGGCTATGCGCTGGGATCCTCGCTTGAGAATTCGCTGGTGATCGGTGACGACAACCGCGTCATCAACATGGGAGGCTTGCGCTTCCCCAACGAATTCGTGCGCCACAAGACGCTCGACGCCATGGGCGACCTGGCGCTGGCCGGCGCCCGCTTCATCGGCTGTTTCCGCTCCTATCGCGGCGGCCACAGGTTGAACGCCGCGGCGCTGCGGCGGCTGCTGTCGGACCGCACGGCTTTCGAAATCGTCGAGACGACGCGCCGCGAGCGCGGCCGCGCCGCCGAGATGAGCGCCGTCAATGCGCCGCTCTACGCACCCTGGATGATCTGAATTCCTCGACGTTTCGGGACGGTGAGTGTTGCATGAATGCACCACCCGCCGGCGAAATCGCAGCGATAATCCGACTCGGACCAGCCGCCACAAAAATGCGCGATTGGCTGGACATAGCGTTGCCGGGCAAGGCGGTTATGGTCTATGGCTGCTGCCGTCGATTAGTGCATGTCGCTCAAAAGTGGGGACCAGTTTTGGGACAACAGCATGCAAGAGGCATTAAAATAACGCCGAAAGGGCGCAATCCAATCATGTTTTTCAAGCGAGTCGGTCAGTCGAAAGCGCCGCAGCGGTCTATGTTCCTGGCGCTTTCGGTGGTTGTTCCATCGCTCTTTCTGTCGGCCTGCATGTCGTCCGAGAAAGACATCGACCTGTCGACCTATGTCGACCAGACGGAGCCGGCCGATGTTCTCTACAACCAGGGTCTCGCCAATCTGAATGCCGGGCGCCTGGACGAGGCGAGCAAGAAGTTCGACGCTGTCGACCGCCAGCATCCCTATTCGGAATGGGCCCGCAAATCGATGGTGATGGGCGCCTTCGCCGACTATCGCAAAGGCAGCTACGACGAAGCGATCTCGTCGGCCAAGCGCTATCTGGCGCTTTATCCGTCCACCGAGGACGCGCCCTATGCGCAGTACATCATTGGTCTCAGCTACTACCGCCAGATCAAGGACGTGACGCAGGACCAGAAGGAAGCACGCCAGACCTTGCAGACGATGCAGGATCTGGTCACGCGCTGGCCGACTTCGGAATATGTCGACGACGCCAAGGAGAAGATCCGCTTCGCCAACGACCAGCTCGCCGGCAAGGAAATGCAGATCGGCCGCTATTATCTGGAGCGCCGCGAATACATCGCCGCCGTCAAGCGCTTCCGCACCGTGGTGGAGAACTATTCCAACACGCGCCATGTCGAGGAAGCACTCGCCCGTCTCACCGAAAGCTATTACGCGATGGGGTTGACCTCGGAGGCCCAGACGGCCGCCGCTGTGCTCGGCACCAACTATCCCGACAGCCCGTGGTACAAGGATTCCTACAAGCTGCTGCAGAGCAACGGGCTTGCGCCGCGCGAGAATGCCGGATCGTGGATATCCAAGGCCGGAAAACTGATCACCGGCGCCTGATCGCCAGGCCTCGGACCGAAGCGCGCGTTTTTGGATTGATCCGACGCTGAAACAAAAAGATAGTGCGGCGCTGCGACTCCAACCGGGTCGCGTGCCGCTCCACAGCGGTTCGGTGGTTTGATTGAAGCGCTGAGCCGTCCCAACTTTTTGTTTCTACGCAATTCCCGTGGGAAAACCGCTACGCACTTTTCCTGGAATTGCTTGAGGTCCGGGTTCTGATGCTTGCCAGACTGTCGATCCGCGATATCGTCCTGATCGAGAAGCTGGATATCGACTTCCAGCCCGGTCTGTCCGTGCTGACCGGCGAAACCGGTGCCGGCAAATCCATCCTGCTCGATGCTTTGTCGCTGGCGCTCGGCGCGCGCGGCGATGCCTCGCTGGTGCGCCATGGCGCGGCGCAAGGCCAGGTCATCGCCGTGTTCGATGTGCCGCGCAACCATCCGGTGCGCGCGCTGCTTGCCGAAAATGCCATCGAGGATGATGGGGACATCATCCTGCGCCGCGTGCAGACGGCGGACGGCCGCACCCGGGTGTTCGTCAACGACCAGCCATCCAGCGTGACCTTGATGCGCGATGTCGGCCACGCGCTGGTCGAGATCCACGGCCAGCACGATGAACGGGCCCTGGTCGATCCCGGTGCCCATCGCGACGTGCTCGATGCTTTCGGTGGCCATCTCGGCGCCGTTCGTTCGACCGGCGAGGCATGGCGGCACTGGCGCGCTTGCGAGCAGGAACTTACGCGCCACCGCGCCAAGGTGGCGGCGGCGGCGCGCGAGGCCGACTATCTGCGCGCGGCGGTCACTGAGCTGACCAGGCTCGATCCGCAGCCCGGCGAGGAAACGGAACTTGCTGAATTGCGCGCCCAGATGATGCGCGCCGAGAAGATCGCGTCCGAAATCCATGACGCGCAGGACGTGTTGTCCGGCCCGTCCTCGCCGTTGCCACAACTGGCCAGCCTGCTGAGACGCCTGCAACGCAAGGCAACGGAGGCGCCCGGCCTGCTCGAGGACGTGGTCAAGTCGCTGGACGAGGCGATGCTGTCGCTCGACGCGGCGCAGTCGGGCGTCGAGGCCGCATTGCGGGCCACCGAATATGATCCGCAACGGCTGGAAAAAGCGGAGGAGCGGCTATTTTCGCTGCGTGCCGCGTCACGCAAGCACAGCGTTGCCGTCGATGACCTGGCGCAGTTGCGTGACACGATGGTTGCCGATCTTGCCGATCTCGATGCCGGCGAGGAACGCCTGCATGGACTGGAAAAGCAGGCCGCTGCCGCGTGCGAGGCCTATGACATCGCCGCCGCACAGCTCTCCTCGCTGCGCCACGCGGCGGCGATCGGCCTGACCAAGGCCGTCATGGCCGAACTGCCGGCGCTGAAGCTCGAGCGCGCCGCCTTCATCGTCGAGATGAAGAGCGAGGCCGAGACCCGCATGGAAGAGGGCATCGACCAGATCGAGTTCTGGGTGCGCACCAACCCCGGCACGCGGCCCGGCCCGATGATGAAGGTGGCGTCCGGTGGCGAGCTGTCGCGCTTCCTGCTGGCGCTGAAGGTGGCGCTGGCCGACCGTGGCTCGGCGCCGACGCTGGTTTTCGACGAAATCGACACCGGCGTGGGCGGCGCCGTGGCGGACGCCATCGGTCAAAGGCTGGCGCGGCTGTCGAAGCGCGTGCAGGTGCTCTCGGTCACCCATGCGCCGCAGGTGGCGGCGCGCGCGGCGACGCATTTCCTGATCTCCAAATCGGGCGGCACCGATCGCGTGGCGACCGGCATTGCCGAGATGGATCGGACGGCGCGGCAGGAAGAGATCGCCCGCATGCTGGCCGGCGCCACGATCACCGATGAGGCACGCGCCGCCGCCGAGCGGTTGTTGCGCGAAAACACAAACGCGGCATAGGAATATCCGGTGTGATGGATCGAGTCAGGATATGGCTCCATCCTGCTGGTCAGGAATGATCTTTTCCGAAAACCGGTTCCCACGTTTCGGGATCATGTTCTATTGTGACGCGGCATCGTTCGGGGACAAAAACATGGCCGAAAAACCTGTCGATTCGCTCAGCGAGAGCGAAGCCGAAGCCGAGCTCCAGCGGCTGGCCGAGGAGATCGCCGAGCACGACCGGCGTTATCATACGGAAGATGCGCCAACGATCACGGACGCCGAATATGATGCGCTGAGGCGTCGCAACTTGGCCATCGAGGAGCGCTTTCCCGGCCTTGTACGCGAGGATTCGCCGTCGCTCAGGGTCGGGGCCGCGCCAGCGGAAGGCTTCGCCAAGGTGCGCCACGCGATGCCGATGCTCAGCCTCGCCAAGGCCTATACCGACGAGGACGTCACCGATTTCATCGAGCGCGGCCGGCGGTTCTTCGACCGCGACAAGGACCTCGACATCGCCTTCACCGCCGAGCCGAAGATCGACGGGCTGTCGGCATCGCTGCGCTACGAGAAAGGCGTATTCGTGCAAGGCGCCACGCGTGGCAACGGCACCGTGGGTGAGGACATCACCGCCAATCTGAGGACCATCGCCGACATTCCCGCGAAGCTGAAAGGCTCGGGCTGGCCGGAAATCATCGAAATCCGCGGCGAGGTCTACATGACCTATGCCGAGTTCGAAGCGCTAAAGGCACGCTCGGCGGCGGCCGGCGGCCAGGACTACGTCAATCCGCGCAACACGGCTGCCGGCTCGCTGCGCCAGAAGGACGCCTCCGTCACCGCCAGCCGAAACCTCAAATTCTTCGCCTATGCCTGGGGCTACACGACGGAAGATCCGGCGCCGACCCAGTACGGTGCCGTGCAGAAATTCGCGGATTGGGGGTTCAAGATCAGCCCGTTGATGGTGCGGGCGAAGTCGGTCGAGGAACTGGTCGCGCACTATCACCGGATCGAGGAGCAGCGCTCCTCGCTGGGCTATGACATAGACGGCGTCGTCTACAAGGTCGACCAGTTGGAACTGCAGCGCCGGTGGGGGTTCGTCACCGGCGAACCGCGCTGGGCTATCGCGCACAAATTCCCCGCCGAACAGGCAATGACGACCGTGCAGAAGATCGACATCCAGGTGGGCCGCACCGGCACGCTGGCGCCGGTGGCGCGTCTGGCGCCGGTGACGGTCGGCGGCGTGGTGGTCGAGAACGTCACGCTGCACAATGAGGATTACATCAAGGGTTTCGACAGCAATGGCCAGCCGATCCGCGACGGCATCGACGTGCGCATCGGCGACACGGTGGTGATCCAGCGCGCAGGGGACGTCATTCCGCAGATCGTCAGCGTCGTCATCGACAAGCGTCCGGCCGACGCTACCCCTTACGAGTTCCCGCACACCTGCCCGGTTTGCGGTTCGCCGGCGACGCGCGAAATCAACGAGAAGACCGGCAAGGAGGATTCGCGGCGACGCTGCACGGGCGAACTGATCTGTGCCGCGCAAGCCGTGGAGCGATTGCGCCATTTCGTCTCGCGCGGCGCCTTGGACATCGAAGGCCTTGGCGCGGAAAACATCGATACGTTCTTCAATGCCGGATTGATCAAGACGGCCGCCGATATCTTCACGCTCAGGGATCGCCGGCCCGCCGTCACCAAGGCGCTGGCCGAGCGGCGCGAGGAGCAAGCCAGGCAGCGCGAGGCGGCATCGGGCAAGACGCGCAAGAACGTCCGCAGCGTCGAGGACCGCAACTATGAAGGCCTGGACAAGCTCTTCGCAGCCATCGATTCGCGCCGCGAACCGGAACTCGACCGCTTCATCTTCGCATTGGGCATCCGCCATATCGGCGAGACGACGGCCGCTTTGCTGGCCCGCACCTTCTCGACCATCGAGGAACTGATCCGCGTCGGCAAGGAGACGGCCGCGGCGGAAGATCCGCACACCGTGTTCCCGTCGATCAACGGCATCGGCGACACGGTGATCGACGCGCTGCGCGATTTCTTCGGCAATCAGCGCAATGACGACGTGCTGGAGAAGCTGCTCGAGCAGGTCAAGCCGAAGCCGTACATCGTCACCGTCTCGGCCGACAGCGAAGTCGCCGGCAAGACGATCGTGTTCACCGGCACGCTGGAGAAGATGACCCGCTCCGAAGCCAAGGCGATGGCCGAACGGCTCGGCGCCAAGGTCGCCGGCTCGGTTTCGGCGAAGACCGACCTGCTGGTGGCGGGGCCTGGTGCGGGCTCGAAACTCAAGCTTGCCAGCGAACTCGGCGTCGAGGTCATCGACGAGGACACCTGGCTGCAGCGGGTCGGCAAGTCCTGATGGAAAGCACCTTCAAAGGGTTCGGCCAAAAGGCCATTCCGTTCCTGAAGGCGCTGGATTTCCACCAGAGCCGGGAATGGTTTTTGGAGAACCGCGACCTGTTCGAAACGGAATTGCGCGATCCACTGGGCAATCTCGTCGACACGCTGACGTCGCGTTTTGCGGAGGCGGGGTTGGGTTTGCGCGGCGACCGCAAGAAGTCGCTGTTTCGCATCAATCGCGACGTGCGCTTCGCCAGGGATAAGCGACCCTACAACCGCCACCTGTCGGCCATCCTGTCGCCGGACGGCACCAAGATGGAACAAGGCGTGTTCTACGTGCATATCGGGCTGGAGGGTTGCTTCGCCGGCGTCGCCTGGTGGCAGCCGGAGGCGGCGCTGCTGCTGGCGATACGCCGTTCCATCGAGACATGGCCCGAGAGGTTTCGCGCCATGGTGAAGGCGTTGAACAAGAATGGCCTCGAACTCGATACCGAAGGCGCCATGAAACGCACGCCGCGCGGCTTCGAACACGTCATCGACAAAGACCTTGCCGCGGCCATTCGCAACCGGCATTTCGTCGTTCGCCACGTGATCGATCCGGCCGGCATTCACGGGCCGGAACTGGTCGAGGAGCTCGTCGATTTCACCTTGCGCGCCAAGCCGCTGCTCGATTGGGGCAGGGCGATCGAGGGCAAAACCGAGAGGGATTAAGCGTTACTCGAACGCCGCCACGATCATTTCCGCTGATCGTTTGGCTCAAGCGAATTCGTGTGACAAGGCCGGGCATGCCACCTACATACCGCCACTCCTAAAGCGCGTCGCGCTCAAGCGGATTCATGCGACGCGCTTTAGGTCTTTGTTTTTGTGCATGTCGTTCCCCCAAAACCGGGTCACTTTTGGGCGACATGCATTAGTTGTTGTGCATGTCGTAATCCCAAAACCGCTACGCACTTTTGGGCGACATGCATCAGGAGTGGTTTATGGCGACGGACGTGATTTCGCAGGGCGGCGATCGAAGCGATTTCTGGCAGGGCGTGCGGCTCTCGATGCCTGTCGTGGTGGCTTCAGCGCCGTTCGCGGTGCTGTTTGGGGCGCTTGCCGTCGACCAGGGCTTTTCGGTCCTCGAAGCGTTCCTGATGAGCGCGCTGGTTTATGGCGGCGCCAGCCAGATGGTCGGTATCCAGCTGTTCGGCCAGCACGTCGCGCCGTGGCTGATCGTGCTGTCGATCTTTGCCGTCAATTTCCGCCATGTGCTCTATTCCGCCGGCATCGGCCGGCGCATCGCGCACTGGCCGATTATCCAACAAGCGCTTGGCTATTTCATTCTCACCGATCCGCAATTCGCGGTGGCCGAGGCGAGGGCGCAATCCGGAAAGAAGGTCGGTTTCGCCTGGTACCTGGGACTGGGCCTGCCCGTCTACGTGTTCTGGGTGATCGAAAGCGCGCTCGGCGCGGTGTTCGGCAAGCTCATTCCCGACACGCATGCGCTGGGCATCGATTTCCTGCTGCCGATCTATTTTCTCGGCCTGGTGATGGGCTTCCGCAAGCGGCCGCTGTGGCTGCCGGTGGTGATCGCCAGTGGCGCCGCCTCGATCATCGCCTACAAGACGGTCGGCTCGCCTTGGCACGTCTCGATCGGCGCCATTGCCGGCGTGGTGCTCGCCGTAATCCTGCCGCCGCACCATAGCGGTGTGGGGACAAAGCCATGAGCACGACATTCTGGATCATCATCGTCGGCGCGATCGCCACCTATCTGACGCGCATTGGCGGGCATCTGGTCATCTCCCGCTTCGACAACATCCATCCTCGCGTCGAGGCAGGCCTCAACGCCGTGCCCGCGGCGGTGCTGACGACGCTGGTAGCGCCCGAACTGTTGAATGCCGGACCGGCGGAATGGGCGGCATTGGTGGTTACTGCGCTGGTTTCGCTGCGCGGTGGGCTGATGGCGATGTTTCTGGTCGGGGCTGCGGTGCTCATAGCGGCCCGGCAGTTCGTGGGGTGATTTTGCCGGCGCGAACGTTTCGAACGTCCGCGCCGCCCTTCATTGTCCTGCCGGGCATTTCTCCCCGCAAACGGGGAGAAAGTAGCTCATCTTAAATCTTGGCGTCGTGCGGCAATGGCGCGGTTGCCTTTTCCAGCCAGGCCAGCGTTTCGCCGTCGAGCATCGGGCCGATTTCGGCCAGCACGCGGGCGTGGTAGGCGTCGAGCCAGTGCAGTTCCTCGCGTGTCAGCAGATCCGACCGCACCAGCCTGATGTCGATCGGCGCCAGCGTCAGCGTCTCGAAGCCGTGCATGGCGATGTCGCCGCCCTCGATTTCTGCCGCCGGCGTCACCAGGATCAGGTTCTCGATGCGAATGCCGTAGGAGCCTTCCTTGTAGTAGCCGGGTTCGTTGGACAGCATCATGCCTTCGAGCAGCTTCTCCGTCCCGGTGCGGGCGATGCGCTGCGGGCCTTCGTGCACGGCGAGATACGAGCCGACGCCATGTCCCGTGCCGTGGGCGAAGTCGCAGCCGTGCTTCCACAGCGCCATACGGGCGACGGCGTCGATCTCCGAGCCGCGCGTGCCGGCGGGGAAGCGCAGCGTGGAAATGCCGATCATGCCCTTCAGCACCAGCGTGAAGCGTTCGCGCATTTCCTCGGTCGGCTGGCCGATGGGCACGGTGCGGGTGATGTCGGTGGTGCCGTCCTGATATTGCGCACCGGAATCGAGCAGGAACAGCTCGCCTGCCTTGAGCTTGCGGTTGGTGGCACGCGACACGCGGTAATGCATGATGGCGCCGTTCGGCCCGGCGCCGGAAATGGTGTCGAAGGAGACGTCGCGCAGCGGCATCTGGGTTTCCTCGCCGGTCTGCCGGCGCGTTTCCTCCAGCCGGGTGACGACCGCGATCTCGTCGAGGGAGCCGGGTTTCTGGCGCTCCAGCCAGCACAAAAGTTTCGCTACCGCCGCGCCGTCACGGCGATGCGCGGCGCGCGAACCGTTGATCTCGGCCTGGTTCTTGGTGGCGCGCGGGATGCGGGCCGGATCCGGCGCTGCAATCACCGTGCCGCCATTGTCCTCGACCAGCATGCGCAGCCTGTCGGCCGCCAGCACCGGATCGAGCGCGATCTTGGCGCCGCCCTTGGCAAGCGCCACGATGGCGGCTTCGAATTCGCCGGGCTCATGCAATTCGGCGAGCTGGGTCAGATAGGCGGCGACCTGGCGCGAGAACTTGCGCTTGTCCATGAACAGCTGGTGCGATCCGTCGGCGCCGAGGATGGCGAAGCCAAGCGCCAGCGGCGTGTGCGGCACGTCACCGCCGCGGATGTTGAAGGCCCAGGCGATCGAGGAGGGGTCGGTCAGCACCGCATGGGTGGCGCCGTCCTTGCCGATCGCCGCCGCCAGCCGCGCCAGCTTGTCCTTGGCAAGTTCGCCGGCAAAGCCGATCGGGTGCAGCTCGACCGGAGCCACGGGCGCCGCTGGCTGATCCTTCCAGATGATGTCGATCGGGTTCTTGGTCAGCGGCACCAGCACGGCGCCGATCTTGTCGGCGGCTGCCTGCAGCGCCTTGACCTCACCGACCGTGTGCAGCCAGGGATCGAAGCCCAGCCGCGCGCCTTTGCCGATATTGTCCTTGAGCCAGACCGGGGGCGGGTTGTCGAGCAGGCTTTCGACGGAGAAGATGTCGAGATCGACCTCGCTGCGCACCTGCAGCGTGTAGCGCCCGTCGACAAAGATGAAGGCGCGGTCGCGCAGGACGATGGCGACTCCGGCCGAGCCGCTGAAGCCGGTCAGCCATTTCAGCCGCGCCGAGCGATCGGCGACATATTCGCCCTGATGCTCGTCGGCGCGCGGAACGATGAAGCCGTCGAGGCCATTGCCGCTCAGCCATTGGCGCAGGAGCGCCACGCGCGGCTTGCCGACTGCCGGGTCGCCCGCGGAATCGAAGGTCTGGAACATGATGGGCCTCCTTGCACGCGCGAGCGTAGCTTATGGCTCGGGAAATCGGAATCGATTTCCAGCGGCGCAAACTGCTACAGCCTCGCCTGGCTGACAACCGAGTGGGCTTGGTCCAGCGCCGTGCGAATTCCGCGCTCAGTGCTTGAGGTGGATAGTCACCCAGCCTTCGCGGTGCAGCGTGCGCACGTGGCGGAAATTCTGGCCGACATAGGCCGAGATGACCGCGTCGCGCTGGCGCTCGAGAATGCCTGACAGCACGATCGAGCCGCCAAGCGCGATGTGTCCGGCCATTTGCGGCGCCAGCCGCATCAGCGGCCGCGCCAATATGTTGGCGATGATGAGATCGAAGGGCGCGCGCTTGCCGAAGATCGGATGGTGAAAGCCCGGCGCCGTCACCGTCTCGATGAGAGCCTTGACGTGGTTGAGCCGCGCATTGGCGGCGGCGACCTTGACCGCCACCGGATCGATGTCGGTGGCCAGCACCGGGATATGCGCCAGCTTGGCCACGGCGATCGCCAGCACGGCGCTGCCGGTGCCGAGGTCTAGCGCATTGCGCGGATGTTCGCGCCGCACCACCCGTTCCAGCATTTCGAGGCAGCCCGAGGTGGTGCCGTGGTGGCCGGTGCCGAAGGCGAGGCCGGCCTCGATCTCGATGGCGAGTTCGCCGCTGTGGCGTTTCCTGCGGTCATGCGCGCCATGGACGAAGAAACGCCCGGCGCGCACCGGCTTCAACCCTTCCAGCGAACGCGCTACCCAGTCGATGTCGGGCAGCGCCTCGCGCTCGACGGGCTTCGACAGGGTGAGGCCGGCGAGAATGTCCTTCATCCGCGCCTCGATCGCGTCGACGTCACCGTCGGCATAGAGCGAGACTTCGTAGATGTCCTTGTCTTCGTCGACCTCCAGCACCGCGATCGGCAGGCCTTCATCCTCGAAGGCCATCTCAAGAGCTACAAAAATACGCTCCGCCTCGACCTTGCCGGTGGTGAAATGGAGCCGTGTCTGGGTCATCAGGTTAAGTTTCTCTTTGAGCATGATCTTGTCCGAAAAACCGGCTTCCACTTTTCGGGATCAAGCTCTAGCCCTTGGCCGCGAGGCGCTTCAGTTTTTCGACAGCGGTGCTTGCACTTTCGCCGTAGGCGATCGTGCCGGCGAAATCGCCCTTGCCGTTGAGCAGCAGCACCGAGGCGGTGTGGTCCATCGTGTAGTCGCCGTCGCCGGTGTCGACCTTCTTCCAGTAGATGCCGAACGACTTGGCCATGGCGTGGACCTTGTCCGGATCGCCGGAGATGCCGATGATGCGGTCGGAGAAATTGCTGACATAGGCATTCATCACCGCCGGCGTGTCGCGCTCGGGATCGACAGAGACGAAATAGGCATGCAGGTTCTTGCCGTCGTCGCCGAGCGTCTTCAGCCAGCCGGCGAGTTCGAACAGCGTGGTCGGGCAGACTTCCGGACAATGGGTGAAGCCGAAGAAGACAACGCTGGGCTGGCCCCGGAACGCGGCCTCGGTGATCGGCGCGCCCTTCTGATCGACCAGGGTGAAGGGGGCGCCGAAGGGTTCGCCGCCATAGTGGCCGCGATACCAGTCGAAAGTCAGCCAGCCGATGCCGGCCGCCATGAGGACGAGAATGCCGACCAGGATAGAACGCATCATCAGAACAGTCCGTCTGTAACTTCATCGGGTGCCGGCCGAAGCCACGCTCCCTTGTTCGGCCGACAGTCTTAGCGGTTCGACCGGGTACACGCAAAGATGCCGCGTTGACGCAACCAGCCGTGGCGGCGACCGGCGTTTTGATCGCACCTTGCAATGCATTGGTCCTCGCCCCACCTGAGACCGGCAACTCGAACGCAGGAGGCTCCACTTGCTCGAATCGATTGGGCGCGGACGGATTGGGCGAAAACTGATCGGCGCGTTGGCCGCGTGCGTCGTGCTTGGCACCGGCGCTGCCGTCGCCGAGGAAGTCGGCAAGGTTGGTGTCGACTGGGTCGGCAACGACATCATCGTCGAGGCGATCAAGGATCCGAAGGTGGAAGGCGTGACCTGCCACGTCTCCTATTTCGACCGCAGCATCATCGACCGCCTGCACAAGGGCAACTGGTTCGAGGATCCCTCCGATTCCTCGATCTCCTGTCGCCAGACCGGGCCGATCACCATCGGCGACATCGACATGGGCGAGGGCGGCGAGGAGGTTTTCAAGCAAGGTATCAGCCTGATCTGGAAGAAGCAGGTGGTGAACCGCATCTATGACAAGGCCAACGATACGCTGATCTATCTCTCGCATTCGCGCCAGGTGCAGAACGGTTCGGCCAAAATGTCGGTCACGACAGTGCCGCTCTACGGCCAGACCGTGGTGTGGAGCAAAGGCAAGCCGAATTAGATTCGCGCGATTGGCCTGACGGACAATTGTTCGCGGCTTGCGGGCGTGGTTGCTCTGACGTAAAGCCGCCGTCATGGACCGTTCCCAAGATCTCGTGCTGAAGGACTCCGAGCCGCGCATCCATCCGACCGCGGAACTGAAGGCGTGCAAGCTCGGCCGCTATGCCGCGATCGGCGAACGGGTGGTGTTGCGGGAAGTCAATGTCGGCGACTTCTCCTATTTCGAGCGCCATTCGGAGGCTATCTACACCACCATCGGCAAATTCTGCTCGATCGCCGCCAACAGCCGCATCAACGCGCTGGAGCATCCGATCGAGCGACTGACCCAGCACAAGGTCAGCTATCGGCCGAACGAGTATTTCCGCTGGCTGGGCGTCGACGCCGCCTTCCGCGATCGGCGGCAATCGAAAGCCGTGACCATCGGCCATGATGTATGGATCGGCCACGGCGCGGTGATCATGCCCGGCATCACCGTTGGCAACGGCGCCGTCGTCGGCGCCAATGCGGTGGTGACCCATGATGTGCCGTCCTACACCATCGTTGCCGGCATACCGGCGAAGCCGCTCAGGGCACGCTTTTCCGCTGCCGTCGCGGCGCGAATCGAAGCTCTTGCCTGGTGGGACTGGCCGGTCGAGAAACTCGCCCGGGCGGTTCCCGATATCCAGGCGATGCCGATCGAGGCGTTCCTCGATCGCTGGGAAAACCAGGCCTTTTAGGCCGGCATCCTGCCGTTGTCTCGAAGTTCCGCACTCCGTTGAGCGAGGCAATCCGCAGGTTGAGGCGGCGCTGCGAAGCAAGCTGCCATTTTCCGCGCTCTCCGGACTGAAACCCCTTCCGCCATGCGGGGGTGGCGCGGCGGAAGGGGCTGGAGGTATAACCGCCGTGAAGCGGAGGAACAGGCACTTTTGCCTGCACCGTTACTGTGACATCCAATCCGATAAGGTGTGTTTTCCATCGCATGCATGCTTTGCGTGCATTCAATTGTGCCTGACGTATTTGTCACCGGCGGGAACCCGAAACGGCCGTCGGATGTTTCTCATCGCGGCAGCAATCGAGGGATCCCGACAGATGGAAAAGCTTTTCACCAAGATCGCCAATTGGGTCGCCCATGTAGCCGGCCTGCCGCCGACATTTGCCATCTGCTGCGCGATCATCGTCGTCTGGGCGGTAAGCGGGCCCTATTTCGGTTTCTCGGATACCTGGCAATTGGTGATCAACACAGGCACGACCATCATCACCTTCCTGATGGTGTTTCTGATCCAGAACACCCAGAACCGTGACGGCGCGGCAATCCAGGCCAAGCTCGACGAACTGATCCGGGTGAGCCGTGCCCACAATCATTTCATCGGCATCGAGCATCTGACGGAGTCCGAGGTCGAGGAAATTCGCGCCAAATGCGAACGGGCGGCACGGCGGCATGACCAGAAGATCGCCGCCGCTGCCGGGAAGAAGGCCGTGGCGCAAAAGCGCGGGGCGAAGAAGCAGGCCGCTTGACGGTCAGCCTTTTATGAAGGCCGCGAAAGCATCCTTGTGGTCGGGGTGCCAACGCGACAGGGCCGGGCGGTTTTCGATGATGTCACCGATCGCCCAGGCCATGCGCTTTTCATCCAGCGGGCGCGCCACGTCATTGTCCGGGCACAGGATGTAGAAGTCGCCCCTGACCAGCGATTCCAGCATGAAATCGATGACTTGTTCGCCGGTCCAGGCCCCGGCCGGCTTTTCCGTCGCGCCTTCGGTGAGGCCGGTATAGGTGAAACCGGGGATCAGCAGATGCGCCGACAGGCGTGCGCCAGGCTCGTTGCGCAAGGCGTGCGCCAGGCCCTCGGTGAAGGTCTTCACGCCGGCCTTGGAGACGTTGTAGGCAAGGTTGCCGGGCGGCGTCGTGATGCCTTGCTTGGAGCCGGTGTTGACGATCAGCCCTGGCCTGGCAGACGCCAGCATGCGCGGCGCGAAGGCCCCGACGCCGTGCACGACGCCCCAGAAATTAATGTCGAGGAGCCGCTTCCAGTCCTCGCGGTTCTCCCAGGGTTTGCCGGGATTGTCGCCGACGCCGGCGTTGTTCATCAGCAGCGAAACATCGCCAAAGGCGCCGAATGCCCGGTCGGCGAGACGATCGACCTCATCGGCCTTCGAGACGTCGGCGGCGACGGCCAGCACGGCGTCGTCGCCGGCAATGGCGGAGACCGCCCGGGAGGCATCGTCAAGACGCGCGCCACCAATGTCGGCAAGCACGATCTTCATGCCCATCAGCGCAAGCCGCTTTGCCGCTGCCAGACCAATGCCGCTGGCGGCGCCGGTGATGACGGCGGTGTTGCCCGGCGCAAGCGCGGGCAGGGCGGTCTGGATTTCAGCGTCGGGGATCATCGGTGACGGGTTCCTTCTTTCGATGGCGCCGAACTTAGCGCCGCAACGGGCTTGCGCAAGCCTCCGTCAGCGTGTGTTCGGGTTGACCATGCCGGTCGAGGCTGCGCATGCTGCCCTCGGCAAAAGAAGACTTTTGCCAGGGCAAAAGGAGACTTTTGCCGGGATCAACGGAGATTTTTCGATTGACGGATTGGATTGCAATTCTGAAGGAACAGACCGCCACCGGCGACCAGATGGGACGCGAGGTGCCGCAGATGCTGGCCAATCCCGATATCAGCGAAGCGCAGGTGAAGACGCTGTTTTCCGCGCTGGAGAAACAGGCCGAGTTCGTCGAGAAACTGCGCATGGCGCTGGAAAAGTTCGGCCATGATTTTTTGATCATCAAGGCGGCGGAGCGGCTGGAGGAGCGCTATGCAGACCTGGCCGCTTCGGTGGCGGAAAAGCTGAAAGCAATGCGCAGATAGAGCAATCCAGGAAAAGTGTGAAGCGGTTTTCCGTCCGGGATTGCGTCAAACAAAGAGCAATTCCAGGAAAAGTGTGAAGCGGTTTTCCGTCCGGAACTGCGTCAAACAAAGAGCAATTCCAGGAAAAGTGTGAAGCGGTTTTCCGTCCGGAATTGCGTCAAACAAAAAGCAATTCCAGGAAAAGTGTGTGGCGGTTTTCCGTCCGGAATTGCGTCAAACAAAGAGCAATTCCGGGAAGGTCTACTTTTCGATCATCCGCGCGAAACGCGTATCCGGCACCAGCCAGACCAAGGCGACCAGCACATAGAGCGCTACGCCGATCCACTGATTGACGAAAGTCAGCACGACGGCCGCGATATAGACGGCGAGCGAGATCTTTCCCTTGCGATCGTGGCCCAGCGCCTTGGCAAAGGCGGTGTCGTTGCCGTGCAGGCGGTGCAGCGCGGCGGCCAGGATCGTATAGGCAATGGCGCAGAGTGCGAGATCGGCGCCATAGACGGCGACCGGCACCGGCGCAAAGTGGTTCTCGCCCATGAAGGCGGTCGTTGCCGGCATCAGCGACAGCCAGAACAGCAGGTTGAGATTGGCCCACAGCACGCGGCCATCGACGCGTTGCACGGTATGGAACATGTTGTGCAGATTGTTCCAGTAGATGCCGACGTTGATGAACGACAGCACGTAGCAGAAGAAGATCGGCCACAACGGTGCCAGGGCGGAAAAATCCTCGCCATGCGGCACTTTCAGTTCCAGCACCATGATGGTGATGATGATGGCCACCACGCCGTCGGTGAATGCCTCGACCCTGCCTTTGCCCATGATCCCGCCCCTTGCCCGCAAGGAATTGTCGAAAGAAAGTAAATTGTTAGCCTATGTTGCCGAGCCGATAAACGGCGCTTGGGAAATTCCTCAACTATGTCGGTGGAAACCGTGGCACAGCGGCTGGGTCAGTTCCGGCTATCTCTCGCGGGCCCATGTCGTTCGTCCGCCAGTCATCATCGTGCGCCCGCCGCATCGGCCGCCGCACAGGCCGCGCCCCGGCAAATGCAAGATCGCGCCCGGCAAGAGGCCGCCGGCCTCGATCCGAACCTTCTTCAGTCGGCGGCTCTCCCGTTGAGGCTCTGGTTTTTTGTTTTGACGCAATTCCCAAGGGAAAGCGCAAATGCGCTTTCCCCGGAAAACCGCTTCACACTTTCCTGGAATTGCTCTCAGCCCACCGTGGTGTCAGGAGCCTGCCAGCCGGCCGGAACGTCGGGAATGAGGACGCGTTAAGATCGCGATCCCGAGGCTGGAAGGGAAGTTGGCCATGACATTTCGCGATTTGGCGCATACGCAAGAAGCGGCTCGTGGCGACGCTCTTGCGATTCCGACTGTCGCCGCGATGATTGCCGTGCTGTTTGCCGGCAGCACGGCACTGACACCGCTCTATATCATCTACAAGCAGCAATTCGGTTTTTCGCAGATCACGCTGACGCTGATCTATGCGGTCTATGTCGTTGGCAATCTCGCCGCCTTGCTGGTGTTTGGCGGCGCATCGGACGTTGTGGGGCGCCGGCCAGCGGCCCTGGCGGCGATGGGCGTCGCCATCGTCAGCGGGCTTGTCTTCCTGTTCGCCGAAAATGTTCTGTCGCTCGACATAGCACGCATCCTGAGCGGGCTTGGCATAGGCATTGGCGCAGGGACAGGGACCGCGTGGATCGCCGAGCTTCTCCCCAATGCCGACAAGTCGCGCGCCAGCGTCATTGCCACCAGCACCAATTTCCTCGGCCTCGGATTCGGCGCGCTCGTTTCGGGACTGCTGGCACAATATGAGCCCTGGCCGTTGCGGCTGGTCTTCATCGTCTTTCTGGTGGCACTCGTGGTGGTGACGATCCTGGTCTGGCGCACCCCTGAAACGATCGCGAAGCCGGGTGGCGTCAATCAGATTTCCATGCGGCCGCAGCTTTCCGTCCCGCAGGAAATACGCGCGCGCTTCGTTGCGCCGGCGGTGACCGGCTTCGGCGCGATGGCGCTGGTCGGTTTCTATGCCGCCCTGGCTCCCAGCATTCTGGCGCAGCAGCTGCACGAAACCAACCACGCCGTCGCCGGCGCGCTGTTCTTCGAACTGGCGATCGTCGCCGCGGTCAGCATCGTGGTGCTGAAGCAGGTGCAGAGCAGCAAGGTCATGTTGGCCGCGCTTGCCCTGATGGTCCCCAGCGTCCTGCTGGTGGTGGCGGCACAGGTGCTGGCATCGATGGTTCTGATGATCGCGGCCACCGCCTGCTGCGGCGTCGTGGCGGCGCTTGGCTATCGCGGTGGCCTGCAGGTGGTGAACGAGATCGCGCCGGATGATCGCCGCGCCGAAATTGTGTCCAGCTTCTTCGTCTGCTGCTTCGTCGGCAACGCCTTGCCGGTCATCGGAATCGGGATCGTCTCGACCTATGCCAGTCCGATCGCCGCAAGCCTGGCATTCGCCGCCATGATTATCGTATTCGCGGTGGTAGCGCTGGCTTTCGGGCTGAAACATCGGCGCTGAGATGACCAGGGCCCGGCCGAATCTCAGCCGTTTGGCATTTCAGGCGCCATGTTGGCGCGCTGGCGCGGCACCCCAAGCCCGGTGTCCGGCGGCTCGCCGGCAGCCGGTCGGTTCTCGATCATGTGCAAGGTGCGCCAGCCGCCGAAGCGGTAGTAAGCCGCGGCCAGCACGAGTGAGGTGATCGAGCCGGCTGGAAAGCTCCACCACAGTGCTTCCTCGCCGAGCATACCGCGCATGAAATAGGCAAAGCCGGTGCGCACGACCAGCACCGAGATCACCAGGATGATCAGCGGCGGCATCACCGCGCCCGTGGCTCGGACCGTAGCGAACAGCACGATGGTGATGCCGAACAGGACGAACGACCAGGATGCGACACTGTTGATGTGGGCGGCGATGTCGATCGCAGCGCTGTCGCTGCTCAGGAACAGGCTGAGGATCGAGCGGTCGAAAAGCCATAGCAGCGCGACGAGGGCGCCAGTCAGGACGAGGTTGAAGCCGACGCCGGAGGCAGCGACCCGGCCGATCCGGTCCCAGCGGCCGGCACCGACATTCTGCGCCGCCATGGAGGAGACCGCGGCACCGATGGCGAGCGCCGGCATCTGGATATAGGTCCACAATTGCGCGGCGATGCCGTAGGCGGCGGCGACCTGCGAACCGTAGGAATTGACGATGCCCATCACCGTCAGCGCCGCCGCTGAGATGACGACCATTTGCAGGCCCATCGGCACGCCCTTGAAGACGACGATGCGCAGCAAGGCAGCGTCTGGCCGCAGCAGGGCGAGGTTGGCGCCGGCCAGTCGCAACGGGTGCTTGCGTACATAGAGCACGACGAGGATGGCGATGACGCTCACCGTCTGGCCGATCAGCGTGGACGTGGCCGATCCGGCGATGCCGAGTTCGGGAAACGGCCCGATGCCGCGGATGAGCAGCGGATTGAGGACGATGTCGAGGACGACCGCGAGCGCCATGAAGATGAAGGGCGTACGCGAGTCACCGGCGCCGCGCAGCACGGTCATAACGAAGGACAAAAGGTTCATCATCGGCACGGCCACGAAGATGATGCGCAGGTAGGAACGCGCCAGCGGCAAGGCGTCGGCCGGGGTGCCGAGCGTGTTGAGGATGGCGTCGACCCAGATCCAGCCGCAGACGGCGAAGATGATCGAGACGAGGAAAAAGAAGGTGGCGCTGGTGCCGACGATGCGGCGCGCCTCGGGCAGGTCGCGGGCGCCGACCGACTGCGCCACCAGGATGGTCGCCGCCATGCCGATGCCGAACACGGTGCCCAGGATCAGGAACAGCACCAGATTGGCGTTGGAGGTGGCGGTCAGCGCCGATTCACCGAGGAAGCGGCCGACCCAGGCGGCATTGATCGAACCGTTGAGCGACTGCAGAACGTTGGAGCCGAGCACCGGCAGGGCGAACAGCAAAAGCGTGCGTGGGATCGGTCCGCTGGTCAGGTCGCCGGTGCGCCGGCGCGTGGGCATTTTTTCGTCCATGTCTGGCAATCCGGCGAAGGCTTGATCTTGAGACCGATCCGCGATGATCGCCGATTCAGCGGGACAGGTCGATGCGGTGCCGGAAAAGATTGGCATCGGGTCTTCTGGCGCGCCTCGATCTAATCATGTTCTCAAAGCTTCCGGAATGGGATATTGATCCTGATGGGGGCCGCGTTCCTGTTGGATCTTGCGGTTGAGCTGGGGGATTCATGTCCGATATTCCGCTGTTTTCCGAGCGCCTGAACCGGCGTGCGTTTCTGAGTGCGTCCGCTTTGAGCGCGGCCGCGATGGCCCTTTCGGCGTGCTCCACGACGGATGTTGCGCCGCCGCCGCCGCCGGTGGCCGCCGCGCCCCCCGATGCAGCTTTCGGTGACGCTGCGAGCATGTACGCGGCGCGCACCGACGAGGGCTATCAACTGCCGGCAATCCCGGTCACCAAGCTCGACCCGAAGTTCGTGCGCCAGGTCGTGGCCGACCCGACCGGCGAAAAGCCCGGCACGATCGTCGTCGATACGTCAGAGCACTTCCTCTATCTGGTGCAAGATGGCGGCAAGGCCGTCCGCTACGGCGTCAGCCTCGGCAAGGCCGGTTTCGGCTGGACCGGCAGCGCCGTAGTCCAGGCGAGGAAGAAGTGGCCGGTGTGGACGCCGCCGCCGGAAATGATCCAGCGCCGGCCGGAACTGGCGAAATACAAGGACGGCATGCCGCCCGGTCCGCAGAGCCCGCTCGGCGCCCGCGCGCTCTATCTGTTCCGCGACGGCAAGGACACGATGTACCGGCTGCACGGCACGCCGGAGTGGGATTCCATCGGCAAGAACGCGTCGTCCGGCTGTGTGCGCTTCATGAACCAGGACATCATCGACCTCTACAGCCGCGTCAACGGTCCGGCCCAGGTCTTCGTGCGTCCCAATCTGTCGGCCGCCGGCAAGATCATGGCCGTGTCGAGCAGGACAGCCGAGCCGATCGATGCGGGCGTGCCGAAAGACGCGGAGTTCTTGAAGTAAGCGCCTTCGCGGGATCCCTAGCAAGGCTCGATTATTCGATCGCGGCAGCTCAGGCGGGCGCGCCAGGCGCGCCCGCCTGAGCTGTGATCGCTACTTCTTGGCGAGGCCGGGCAGCGTCACTTGATAGACCAGGAACATGGTGTCGACATTGGCGCCGTCGTCGGCCTTGTAGGGCGCGCCGACCTGCAAACCGTCCTGGGTCAGGAAGTCGTTGTCGTTGGCGACGAACAGGAAATAGTCGTCGGGCAGTTTCGGATCGAGCACGCTTGCCAGCGACATCGCTTCCCATTTTTCCGAGAGGTTGTCGTGGTCGTTCGGCGCGCCATTGTGCAGGCCGAAGCGGCCGAGCTGGGCATTGTCGTTGATGTCGATGAACGGCGTCAGCTTGGCCGGCGTCACCGACGGATCGAGCACACCCTTGGGGGCGACCGGCTTGTCCTTGTCGAAATCCGTGCCGGCGATGTCGGTGGCCGTGGAGACGTCGACGATGCTGATTTCGCGATAGAGCGAGGTGTCGCCCTTCACGCCCTGACCGTTGCCGCTGTCGCGCGCCAGCATCAGGAAGGATGTGTCCGACAACGCCACGATCTCGCTTTGCGCGGCGACCTTGGTCTTGCCCTTGGCATCCTTGAATACCGGCAGCGGCACGACATACTCATGTGCCAGTTTCAGGTGGGCGAGATCGGACGCGTCATAGACCAAGGCCCTGGTGTTCTGCCGCGTCGCAGGAGAATCGCCGCCATCCTGCCGGGTCGCCGATTGCAGCACGGCGATCAGGAACTTGCCGTCCGGCGTCATCGCCATGCCTTCGAGGCCCTGGTTGTTCTGGCGGCCGCTTTCCGGATCCTTGGGATCGGGCTCGGCGGCACCGGGGCCGGGATTGTCGGAGGAGAAGTTCGGTGTCCCCTTGCGCATCGGCACCAGGGCAGCCGGCGGCTGGGTCGCCGACATCAGGCGGCCTTCGCCGGAGAAACGGTAGATATTGGGGCCATATTCGTCGGAGATGAACATCGAGCCGTCGGGCAGTCGCACGATCGCCTCGTTGTCGAGGGCGAGCTTGCCGTTGGTGGCGGCGGGCAGCATCGGCAAGTCGCCGGCGGCGGCGCGCACGTCCGACTGCGGATCGAGGCCGGTGGCGTCGGCGCCCTTGTCGTCGGTGAGCAGCATGCTGTCGGCAAGCGTCGCCTTGACGCCGGTCTGTTCCTGGCCGGTAGCTGGAGCGGCGCCCGGCGCGACGGGGTTAAACTCGATGCCGATCGTGTTGAGGCGCGGGCGATAGTCGGTGGTGCCGGCGACATTGTAGCCGCGGTCCGGCAGCAGCAAGAGCGAGCCCTTGTAGCCGGCAGCGTCATGCGTCCAGCCCGATGTGTCGATCGACATGCCGGAGCCCGAGCCGAAGGTTTCGCCGAACTTGTCGCGCTGGGCGGCCGGGATGCGGCCGACGCCGACCAAGCCCTTGTTGACGAGGCCGCCGACGGTCGCGGTGCCGTCGGCGAGCGCCGGCGTCAAGGCGGTGAACAAGGCCAGCGCGACGCCAAGCGACGCGGTTCGGTACAGGTGTTTCATGGACAATCCTCTTTGTGACGAAGCGTGCCGGAACGGCTGAATCTGGAGGAGGCGTCATCTCGATGATGCCGCGAGCGTCTCCCCGAAAGCGATCTACGGCGTGAACATGATGCTTGCGTGACAGGCGGTGTGTGTCCGCCGGCTTGTTTGTGCACCAGCAAAGAAGCGCATTCGCGTGACCCAATCGATGGCGCTTTGCCACGCGGAGTTTCGCCCAGTGCGGCAAGTCGGTGGCGCGGACTGGACACATATGTCTAGTGCATCTATGGTGCCGGCCTCGAACAGGGGAGGGAAGCCTTGAAGTCGCACTACCGCGCAGTCGTCATCGGAGGTGGCGTGGTCGGCGCCTCGGTGCTCTACCATCTGACGCGGTTCGGCTGGTCGGATGTGGCGGTGATCGAGCGTGCCGAATTGACCGCCGGTTCGACCTGGCATGCGGCGGCCGGCTTCCACGCGCTCAACGCCGATCCCAATGTCGCGGCGTTGCAGGACTACACCATCAACCTCTACCGCGAGATCGAGGCCGAATCCGGCCAGGACATCGGCCTGCACATGACCGGCGGCGTCAACATCGTCAGCGATCCCCAGCGCTGGGAGTGGCTGAAATCGGCCTGGGCGGTGTTCCAGTCAGTCGGCATCGAGACCGCCCGGCTGGTGAGCCCGCAAGAGATCAGAGAACTCTGCCCGATCGTCGATGTCTCCGGCGTGCTCGGCGGCCTGCATGATTCCAACGAAGGCCATCTCGATCCCTACGGCACCACCCATGCCTATGCTGGCGCTGCGAAGAAGCGTGGTGCCGAAATCATCCTGCGCAACCGGGTCATCGAGCTAATGTCGCGCGCCGACGGCCACTGGGACGTCGTTACCGAGCAGGGCACCATCGTTGCCGAGCATGTTGTCAATGCCGGCGGGTTGTGGGCAAAGCAGCTCGGCCGGATGGCCGGCGTCGACCTGCCAGTGACACCGATGGAGCATCACTATTTCATCACCGAGGATATTCCGGAGATCGCGGCGCTGGATCGGGAAATCGGCATCGCCGTCGATCTCGATGGCTTTTCCTATCTGCGCCAGGAGCGCAAGGGCGTGCTGCTCGGTGTCTACGAGCAGAACCCGAAGCACTGGAACATGGATGGGGCGCCATGGGACTACGGCATCGAGCTCATCCCGGAAGATATCGACCGCATCAGCCCGGAACTCGCCAAGGCGCATGAGCGCTTTCCGTGCCTGGCGACGGCCGGCATCCGCAAATGGGTCAATGGCGCCTTCACTTTCACGCCGGATGGCAATCCGATCGTCGGGCCGGTGCGCGGTCTCAAGAATTATTGGGTCGCCTGCGGCGTCATGGCCGGCTTCAGCCAGGGCGGCGGCGTCGGCAAGTCGCTGGCCGAGTGGATGATTTTCAGCGAGCCGCAGGCCGATATCTTCGGCATGGACATCGCCCGCTATGGCGCCTTCGCCGCCAACCGGGAATATCTCAGGCAGACGACGCGGCAGTTCTATTCGCGCCGTTTCGTCATGACCTTTCCCAACGAGCGGCTGCCTGCGGGCCGGCCTTTGAAACGCCCCGGCGCCTATGACGGCATGAGTGCCGCGGGCTGCGAATGGACGGCATCCTGGGGGCTGGAAATCCCGACCTATTTCGCGCCGATGGGTTTTCGCGAGAACACCACACTCAAGCGCTCCAACGCCTTCGACATCGTCGGTGACGAAGCTTTGCAGGTGCGGCGGGCTGCTGGTCTCGTCGATATCTCGGCCTATTCGCGCTACGCCGTGTCGGGCCCAAGCGCCCAGGCATGGCTCGACCGGCTGCTCGCCTGCAAGCTGCCGAAAGCGGGACAGGCGCGGCTCGCGCCGATGCTAGGGCCAGACGGGCGGCTGAAAGGCGACCTCACGGTGATCAACTGGGGCGGCGGCGATTATTGGCTGATGGGCTCCTATTATCTCAGGGAATTCCACATGCGCTGGTTCGAGAGCCACGCGGCTGACGGCGTTGCAATCACCGATCTTTCCGATGCGATGAGCGGCTTCCTGCTGACCGGACCGAACGCGCGCAAGATCCTGGAACGCACCACGCACCAGGACGTGTCCGGCAAGGCGTTGCCGTTCATGGCGTGCGGGGCATTCGATGTGGGCATGGTGCGGGCGCGGGTTGCCCGGCTATCCATCGCCGGCGAACTGGGCTTCGAAATCAGCTGCTCGGTGGCCATGCATGCGACGCTGCGCGAGACGCTGCTTGCCGCCGGTGAGGATCTCGGCCTGGCCGAGATCGGCTACTACGCGCTCAATGCGCTCAGGCTGGAGAAAAGCTTCGGCATCTGGTCGCGCGAATTCACGCAGGGCTACAGGCCTGGCCAGACCGGGCTCGACCGCTTCATAGCCTTCGACAAGGGCGATTTCGTCGGCCGCGAGGCGGCGCTGAGGGAGCGCAAGGGAGGCGTCTCGCAACGGACCGTGACGCTGGAGATCGATGCACTCGACGCCGACGCCAGCGGCTTCGAGCCTATCTGGCGCGACGGAAGGCGCGTCGGCTTCGTCACGTCGGGCGGATTTGGCTACACGATCGGCAAGAGCGTCGCGCTGGCGTTGGTGGACGACGATTCTGCCGAGGAGGAGACTGCGCTTTCGGTGCACATTGTCGGCGTCGAGCGGCCGGCGCGGGTCATCGCGGCCTCGCCCTACGATCCCTTGGGCAAGGCGATGCGGCAATGAGGAGGATTTCCGATGATCGATGAAGCGGCACGTGAGGCCAGGCGCGAGCGTCGGCGCGGACGCACGGGTGAGGCCGGCAGCGAAAGCAGCCGCCGGCCCAACTACCGCTCGCTGAAGAACCCGTTTCTGCCGCAGCCGATCTTTTCGGACGACCAGGTCGCCTCGATCCACGACACGGCGCTGCGCGTGCTGGAAGAGCTCGGCATCAAGGTACTGCTGCCGCAGGCACGCGAGGTTTTCGCCCGCGCCGGTGCGCTGGTCGACCCGGATACCGACATGGTGCGCATCGGCCGCGACATGGTGGCGGCGGCGCTGGCCTCGGCGCCGAGGTCGATCCATGCCCGTGGCGGCGATCCTTCCCGCGATCTGACGCTCGAACTCGGGTCGATGACGTTTCTTGCCGGAAGCGGGGCGCCCAATGTCACCGATCTCGAGCGCGGCCGGCGGCCAGGCACGCTCGCCGCCTTCGAGGAGTTCATCAAGCTGGTGCAGCATTTCAATGTCCTGCATATGCTAGGTCCCTGCGTCGAGCCGCAGGATGTCGACAACCGGTTTCGCCACTATGCCGTCAATCGTGCGCAGCTGACGCTGTCCGACAAGTTTCCCTTCGTGTTCGCGCGCGGCACGCCGCAGGTCGAGGACGGTTTCGAGATGCTGCGGCTGGCGCGCGGCCTTTCGGAGGAGGCGTTCCGCTCGAACGCCTGGTGCTACACCGTCATCAACACCAACTCGCCGCGTCAGCTCGATATACCGATGGCGCAAGGCATCATCGATTTCGCCAAAGCGGGGCAGGTCTCTATCATCACGCCGTTCTGCCTGGCGGGCGCCATGGCGCCGATAACCGTTGCCGGCGCGCTGACGCTGCAGCATGCCGAAGCGCTGGCGGGCCTGACGCTGGCGCAGATCGTGCGGCCCGGCGCGCCGGTCGTCTATGGCTCCTTCTCCTCCAATGTCGACATGAAATCCGGAGCGCCGGCCTTCGGCACGCCCGAACATGTCAAGGCAACGCTGGGCGCCGGCCAACTGGCGCGCTTCATCGGCCTGCCGTGGCGGTCCGGCGGCGGCAGCGCGGCCAACATCTCGGATGCGCAGGCCGCGCATGAGACGCAATTCGCATTGTGGGGCTCGGTTCTGGCCGGCGCTACGGTCTGCATTCATGCCGCCGGCTGGCTGGAAGGCGGCTTGAGCGTTTCCCTGGAGAAACTGGTCACCGATGTCGAGGCGTTGCAGACGGTCGCTGAACTCTGCGCCGCGACGCCCGGCGACGACGATTCCATCGGCTTCGAGGCGATCGCCGAAGTGCAGCCGGGCGGCCATTTCTTCTCGGCCGGCCACACGATGGCGCGCTATCGTACGGCTTTCTACGAACCGCTGGTGGCGGACTGGTCGAATTTCGGCAACTGGACACAAAGCGGATCGAAGACGGCGAGCGAGCGTGCCACCGGCGTCTGGAGGCGCATCCTTGCCGATTTCGAGCCGCCGGCTTCGGCCGCCGCCACGGCCGGCATGCTCGACGAGTTCATCGCCCGGCGCACCGAAGAAGGCGGGGCGCCGCCCGTGTCATAAAGCCGATCTCCCACTGATCGTCCTGGTTGTGGTGCGATCCGGAACTTGCAGTGCCTTCCGCGCATTCATGGTTTGCAGCCGGTGCCCAATCGGCACCGGCGAGCCATTTTGAGGGGAGGACTGACGCCATGGGTTTCGACCAGTATCACGAACCGCCTGAGGAACTGTCGCAGAAGGTGCGGACCTTTGCGCGCATGATCACCTCGCTGATCGAGGAGGCGGAAGCGATCTCCTGGTACGAACAGCGCATGTCGGTGGAGAAAGATCCGCAGGCTCGCGCCATCATGAAGAACGCGCAAGGCGAGGAGTTCAAGCATTTCGGCATGGACCTGGAATTCCTGCTGCGCCAGAAGACGGATTGGCGGGCGGAACTGAAGGAAATCCTGTTCACCACGGGCGATATCGTCAAGGCCGGCGAGAAGGGCGAGAAGAAGGTGGACTGAGCACCTTCTTCGCCTCCATCAATCGCTGTCGCGCGCGATCAGCTCCAGCGGCCAGACCTCGCGGATGATGCGCGGCCCTTCGGGGCCGGCGAAGGCGGGGAGCGAGGCCAGCAGCATTTCCGCCAGCCGCCGGCCCATTGCCTCCAGTGCCGGACGGAAGGCGGTCAGCGTCGGCGAGAAGTAGCGGCAGAGCGGCGTGTCGACGATGACGATCACGGCCATGTCATGGCCCGGCTTGATTCCCATCTCGGCCAGCGCCTTGCAGCCGCCAAGCGCCATCGCGTCATTGTTGAAGATGATGGCCGTCGGTGGGTCCTTGGAGCGCATGACTTGCGGCGTCACCTGGTAGCCGCCGGCCTCGTTGATGAAGCCGTCGGCGATCAGGTCGGGGTCGACCTCGATGCCGTGCCGCTTCAGGGCCTTGCGGTAGCCGTCGAGAAACAGGTAGCCGAAGTTGAGATCAAGTGAAGGGCGGATGGCGGCAATGCGCCGGTGTCCACGCGCCACCAGGCGGTCGACGGCTTCATCACCCGCCCTCTCGAAATCGATATCGAGAGAAGGATAGGTGTCGCCACCGGACTGACTTCGGCCAAGCGTGACGAAGGGAAAGCCTGCCTTGCTGAGATAATCAATCCGATCGTCTTCCCTTCGTGTATTGGCCAACACGACCGCATCGACCAAGCGCGTCTCAACCACGCGGCGCAACCGCTCCTGCTGATATTGGCCGGGCTCACCCATGACGACCATCAGATCGAGGCCATGCTCGGCGAGCTTCGCCTGCAGTCCGATCAGGAACGGGATGAAGAAGGGTTCGCCATATTGCTGGTCGCCCGGATGCGGCTGCAGCATGAAGGCGATCGAATGGGTGGCGCCTTGCCGCAGGCTCCGGCCCGACTGGTTCGGGGAATAGTTCAGCTTCTTGGCGGCTTCGAGCACGCGCTGGCGCGTGTCGGCATTGACATCGGCGCGGCCGTTCAGCGCCCGCGACACGGTGCCGATCGAAATGTTCAGGTGACGGGCAAGGTCATGAATGCTGGACGCCAAAGGACAATTCCCCCGCCTTGGCCGACGCAATTCCAGGAAAAGTGCGAAGCGGTTTTCGCCCGGAATTGCGCCAAAACAAAGAGTTAGAGCAATTCACCGTTTGTTGAAAGGCTGAACTGCTCTAGCACCGGCTGCCGTTCAGGCCAAGGCTTCCGGATGATTTTCGAGAAGCAGCCGATTGACATTCTACGCTATAGGGTGTGTTCTCGTAAACGTTTACGGAAAAACGTTTACGGTGATGCCGTGGATGCCGTGACATTCGGCCTGGAGGGGCCGGACGGGAGGAATGCCGGATGATGAAAGCCGTCCTCGTCGGCTGTGGTGCGATGAGCAGACAGTGGCTCGATGCCGCGAGGCAGGTCGACGGGCTTGCCATCGTCGGCCTTGTCGACCTCGACGCCGAACGGGCGAAGGCGAGGGCGGGCGAATACAATCTCACCAGCGCCGTCATCGGCACCAGCCTCGACGCGGTGCTCGAGCAGACAAAGCCTGATGCGGTGTTCGATGTCGTTGTCCCCGCCGCCCGGCGCGATGTCGCTTTTGCCGCCTTTGCGCATAATTGCCATCTCTTGACCGAGAAACCTCTGGCCGACAGTCCGCAGAACGCCCGCGCCATCATCGAGGCAGCCAAACAGGCAGGACGCGTGCATGCCGTGGTGCAGAACCGCCGTTACGTCGCCAATGTCAGGCGCATAAGGCGGTTTCTTCAGTCGGGCGCCATCGGCAATCCGACCAGCATCCATGCCGACTTCTTCATCGGGCCGCATTTCGGCGGCTTTCGCGAGGAGATGGCGCATGTGCTGCTGCTCGACATGGCGATCCACACATTCGACGCCGCCCGCTATATGGTTGCCGGCGAGCCGGCCAGCGTCCATTGCCAGGAATGGGAGCCGGCCAATTCCTGGTACCGGCAGGGCTCGTCGGCCAGCGCCGTCTTCGACCTCGGCGGCGGCAAGGTCTTCACCTATGCCGGCTCCTGGTGCGCCGCCGGTTTCCGCACCAGCTGGGAAGGCAGCTGGCGCATCGTCGCCGAACGCGGCAGCATCATCTGGGTTGGCCACGATGTGCTGAAGGCTGAAATGGTGGTGCCCGGCCGCGATGGCTTGCTCGACAAGACCGAGCCGGTCGAGGTGCCGCCGCTCGATCCCGCCGACCGCATCGGCGGCCATCTCGGCATCATCAAGGATTTCATGCACGCCGTCGAGACCGGCACCGAGCCGGAGACGCATGGCGCCGACAACATCAAGAGCCTGGCCATGGTCTTCGGCGCCATCGAAAGCGCCGAGACCGGACGGCGCATCGCCATCGCAGAGGAAGCATAGTGATGCCCAACCCGCTTCTCGACATCCGGATCGGCACCATGGTGCGGGCCAATCTCGACGACCCGGCTGCCTATATCAGGCAGATCCTGCCGCTCGGCTTCGAGAGCATCCAGCCCTTCTTCTGGCAGACGCTTGGCGGCAAGGACCTGCCGCGGCTGGCCGGGCAGATCCGCGAGGCGATCGGCGATGCCGACGTCAGCGTGTCCACGATCGGCGTGTTCGGCAATCCGCTGGAGAGCGGCGAGGTCGATCGCGGTGTGCTCGAGGCCTGGGAAACGGTGATCGACAACGCGCATCTATTCGGCGCTTCGACGGTCAGCGGCTTCACCGGGCGCCTGCGCGGCAAGAAGCTGACCGACAGCCTGCCGCGCTTCCGCGAGGTGTGGGGGCCGCTTGCAAAACGCGCCGCCGACAAGGGCGTGCGCATCGCCTTCGAGAATTGCGCCATGGACGGCAACTGGGCCGCCGGCGACTGGAACATCGCCCACAATCCCGACGCCTGGGAGCTGATGTTCAACGAATTGCCCGACGACAATCTCGGGCTGGAATGGGAGCCTTGCCACCAACTCGTCTATTTGATCGATCCGATGCCGCAGATCCGCAAATGGGCGCCGCGCATCTTCCATGTCCACGGCAAGGACGCGACGGTGCGCTGGGATGTCATCCGCGAGCACGGCGTGTTCGGCCGGCTGCCCTTCGTGCAGATGCGCACGCCAGGCTTCGGCGACAGCGACTGGGCGCGGGTGATCAGCGAATTGCGGCTTGCCGGTTACAAGGGCGCCATCGACATCGAGGGCTGGCACGATCCGGTCTATCGGGGCGACCTGGAGATCACCGGGCAGGTGCGAGCGCTGGAATATCTCAAGCAATGCCGGGGAGGTGCGAGCTACCTGCCGAACCCGATGTGAGGAAAGCCGGCGGGAGGAGCCGGCCAGCCAAGCGCGGCGCATTGCCGAAGCAAATGTCGAAACCCTCGCGCTTGCGAGGACAAAAAAGGGAGGAACGTGCATGAGCATCGCCAAGAGAACGACACTTCGCCTGACCGTCGCGGCAGCCGCCACGGCGCTCGCCGCCGCCATCTCGACACTGCCGGCCCACGCGCTCGACGCGCAATGGTGCAAGGACGTCCACATCCGCTTCTTCGTCGGCGGCGCCGAGGGCGACGCTTTCGGCACCATCGTCTACAATGGCGCCAAGCAGGCGGCGGCCGATCTCGGCCCGAAGGTCGACTACATTTTCTCTCAGTGGGACGTCGAGAAGATGGTGCAGCAATTGCGCGAAGCCGTGGCCGTAAAGCCAAACGGTATCGCCATGATGGGTCATCCCGGCGACGCCGCGATCATGCCGCTGGCCGAACAGGCGCACAAGGACGGCATCAAGATGATGTACCAGAACGTCCCGGTGCCGAAGGTGGTGGAAGCGTTCGGCGGCGGCTATATCGGCGCCCAGCAGGAGCAGCAGGGCCGTGCGCTCGGCGCCGAGGCGTTCAAGCTTGGTAAGCTCAAGGCCGGCGACAAGGCGATCATGATCGGCCCGTTCGAGAACGAAGCCCGTGGCGCACGCGAGCGTGGCACGGTGGCGGCACTCAAGGAAGCCGGCGTCGAGGTCATCCAGCTGTCGTCTCCGCCGAGCGGCGAATGGGCATCCGACCCCAATCTGGCGATACCGGTGATCACGGCGGCGCTGCTCAACAATCCCGATGTGAAGGCGGTCGGCTATCCGGGCGGCCAGATGCTCGGCAATGTGCCGACCTATATGCAGTCGGCGGGCAGGAAGCCCGGCGACATCTTCAATTTCGGCTTCGACACCAGCCCGCAGATCGTCGAGGCCTTCAAGGGCGGCTGGGTGCAGCTGACGGCCGACCAGCAGCCGTTCATGCAGGGCTATCTGCCGATCCTTAGCCTTTGCCAGCAAGTGGTGCTGGGCCTGGCGCCGATGAATGTCGATACCGGCGCCGGCTTCGTCACGCCGCAGAACTACGAGATCGTCTCAGAGCTCGCCAAGCAGGCGTTGCGCTGACCTCCCAAGGCTGCCGGCCGGGTTTAGCCCGGCCGGCAGGACCGCCGGCGACGAGGCCGGCAAGCGATAATGAAAAGCGAGGATCCGATGGCCGAACGCATCATCGAACTGCGCGACATCAAGAAGTCCTATGGCCAGGTCTATGCGCTGGGCGGGGTCGATCTCAGCGTCGACCGCGGCGAGGTGGTCGGCCTGATCGGCGACAATGGCGCCGGCAAATCGACGCTGATCAAGATCCTGTCCGGCGTCGTCAGGCCGACCAGCGGCGACATACTGGTGCGCGGCCAGCCGGTGACCGGATGGAGTGCGGCGCGCTCGCGCGACGCCGGCATCGAGACGGTGTTCCAGGATCGGGCGCTGGCGGTGCAGCAGACCATCGTGCGCAACATCTTCATGGGCCGCGAACTCACCGGCTTCATGGGTTTCTTGAAGGTCAACAAGGAGATCGAGGAGGCGAGCCGGCTGATGCGCGAGATCGGCTTCACCTCGAAGGTGTTCACGCCGCATTCGATCGTCGGCCAGCTGTCGGGCGGCGAACGCCAGGGCGTGGCGATCGCGCGTGCCATCTACAAGCAGGCGGAACTGATCATCCTCGATGAGCCGACGACGGCGCTGTCGCTGACCGAGACCGCCAAGGTTTTCCATTTCGTGCGCCAGGTGCGGGCGAGCGGCCGCTCGATCCTGTTCATCGGCCACAACATCCATCATGTCTTCGACATCGCCGACCGCTTCGTGGTGCTGGACCGCGGCAAGGTGGCGCTGACCACTGACCGCAGCCAGGTCAAGTCGGCCGAGGAGCTCATCAATTTCATGGAAGACGTGGCGCATCCGGGCGGGCTGCCCGGACTGCATGATGGCGGCGAAACGGGGCAGAGAGCGCGATGAGCAAGGCCATGGAACCCGATCTGCAAAGCCCTTTCAGCGGTTCAGGCGGCGACACCGCCGGCAAGGAATGGCGGCATCCGTCCGATCACTGGCTGCGCGGCTTCGTCATCGACAACCGCGCCTCGCTCGGCACGCTCGCCGTGTTCATCGTCATGATGGCGGTGTTCATGATCGCCAACCCGACCGTGTTCACCACCTGGTATCTCTACAGCTCCGTGCTGACGACGCTTCCCGTCGCGCTGTTCGTGGTGGTGCCGCTGGTCTTCGTCGTCACCTGCGGCGAGATCGACCTGTCGTTTCCGGCGACGATGGGCTTTGCCTCCTGGGTGTTCGCACTGGTGGTGCAGGCCGGCTACGATCCGTTCCTCGGTATTGCGGCGGCGCTGGTCACCGGCGTGCTGCTCGGCTTCCTCGTCGGGTCGCTGGTGGTCTATGGCGGGCTATCGTCGCTGATCGCCACGCTCGGCATGAACTTTCTGCTGCGCGGCCTGATCCAGATCATCAACGAGGGCAGGTCGATGGCGCTGACCGGCCTTGCCGACAGCTCGGCCTACAAGATCTTCTCCAGCCAGGTTTACGGCATCCCGGTGCAGATATTCTGGGCCATCGCCTTCGTCGTGCTGTCGGCGATGCTCTACAATCGCCACCGCTTCGGCGCGCAGGTCAAGGTGGTCGGCGACAATCCCGACAGCGCCAAGCAGATGGGCATCGACGTCAAGCGCGTGCGGGTGAAGGTGTTCGTCTTCGTCGGCATCGGTGCCGCGATCGCCGGCACGTTTTCGGTGATGATCAACTTCACCTGGTGGCCGACCGCCGGCGACGGCTACCTGCTGCCGGTGCTGGCTTCGGTGTTCGTCGGCGGCACCCCGACCTGGGGCGGCATCGGCACAGTAGCCGGCGGCGCCATCGGCGCGGTGACCGTGTCGTTCATCCAGACCGGCGTCGTGGCGGCGGGCCTCAGCGGCTTCTATGTGCAGTTCTTCAACGGCCTGATCATCATCCTGTCGCTGCTGGGGCACAAGTGGAACCAGGCGAGGTACCGGTGAGGGGCGCTGCCGGTCGGGCGCGGCTCACACCGCCGCTACAAACCCGTCCAGCACGCGTTTCTGGCCGGCCTTGTCGAAGTCGATGGTCAGCTTGTTGCCCTCGATGGCCGCAATGTTGCCGTTGCCGAATTTCTGGTGGAAGACGCGGTCGCCGACGCTGAAGGCGGATGGCGTGTCGGAGACGGATTTGGCGACCAGTTCGCCGTCGATGGTGCGGCCCTTGACCGAGGTGCGGCCGGCGCCGTAGCCCGAGTCGGTCTCACCATAGCCGATGCGCTCGACCTGATGGCCGGAGCGCGTGCCCCAGTTGCGGTCGGTCGCCTCGGTGCGGTTGGCCTGTGCGCGCTGCCAGCCCGGCGTCGAATAGGTGTTGGAGAAGGCGCCGGATTTTTCGGTGTTGGCACCGACATTGTCGAAGCGCGAGGCGCCGTAGGGATTCTGCCTTCCCGCTCCCTGGCCACGGCCCGATGCGAACGAACCGCCGCCATAGGGATTGCCGTAGCCGCCATAGGAATTGCCGGCTTCGGCGACCTCGACGTGGGAGTTCGGCAGCTCCTCGAGGAAGCGCGATGGGATGGTCGATTGCCAGAGGCCGTGGATGAGGCGGTTGGAGACGAACCAGATATGCAGGTTCTTCTTGGCGCGCGTCAGCCCGACATAGGCGAGCCGCCGCTCTTCCTCCAGCCCTGAACGGCCGCCTTCGTCCAGCGCGCGCTGGTGCGGGAACAGGCCTTCCTCCCAGCCGGGCAGGAAGACGGTCTCGAATTCGAGGCCCTTGGCCGAATGCAGCGTCATGATCGAGACGGCGTCGAGCCCGGCATTCTGCTCGGCATCCATGACCAGCGCGACATGCTCGAGGAAGGAGCGCAGCGACTCGTACTCCTCCATCGAGCGGACCAGTTCCTTGAGGTTCTCCAGCCGGCCGGGGGCTTCGGCCGAGCGGTCGTTCTTCCACATGTCGGTATAGCCGCTCTCTTCGAGAATGGTCTCGGCGAGTTCGGTGTGCGGCGTGGTTTCCAGCGCCTTCTGCCAGCGTTCGAAATTGGCGGCGACCTCGCGCAGCGCGGCGCGGGGTTTCGGCTTCAATTCGTCGCTTTCGGCGAGGTTGGCGGCAGCCTCCAGCATCGGGATGCGCAGCGCGCGCGCCGTGTCGTGGATCTGGCGGATGGTGGCTTCGCCGAGCCCACGCTTGGGCACGTTGACGATGCGCTCGAAGGCGAGGTCGTCGCCGCCATTAGCGACGACGCGGAAGAAAGCAAGCGCGTCGCGGATTTCCATGCGCTCGTAGAAACGCGGACCGCCGATGACGCGGTAGTTGAGGCCGAGCGTGATGAAGCGGTCCTCGAAGGCGCGCATCTGGAAAGACGCGCGGACAAGGATCGCCATGTCGTTGAGGTTGTGCTTCTGGCGCTGGTAGGCCTCGATGGTCTCGCCGATGGCGCGGGCTTCCTCCTCGGAATCCCAGGCGGCGTGGACATTGACCTTGCCGTCCTCGGGATCGTTGCGATCGGTGAACAGCGTCTTGCCGAAGCGGCCCTCATTGTAGGCGATGAGATGGGAGGCCGCACCCAGGATGTGCGCGGTGGAGCGATAGTTGCGCTCCAGCCTGATAATGGTCGCGCCGGGAAAATCCTTGTCGAAGCGCAGGATGTTGTCGACCTCGGCGCCGCGCCAGCCGTAGATGGACTGGTCGTCGTCGCCGACGCAGCAGATGTTGACGGTGGCACGGCCCTCCGCCGAAGAGCGCCCAATCTCCCCCCTTGAGGGGGAGATGTCGGCGGAGCCGACAGAGGGGGGCGGTGCCCCACCGGCCTGTCGGCGCGAGGCGCCCCCCTCTGTCCTGCCGGACATCTCCCCCTCAAGGGGGGAGATCGGCCTGCCTTCGGGCCGCTGCGCCAATAGCCGCAGCCACATGTACTGGGCGGTGTTGGTGTCCTGGTACTCGTCGACGAGTATGTATTTGAAGCGCCTGTGATAGTCCTTCAGCACATCCGGATTGGCGCGGAAGATGCGGATCGGATGGCACAGAAGGTCGCCGAAGTCGCAGGCGTTCAGCGTCTGCAGGCGTTCCTGATAGGCCTTGTAGAGCTCACGGCCCTTGCCGTTGGCGAAGCTGCGTGCGTCGCCCTCGGCAATGTCGGCCGGGCCTTGGCCCTTGTTCTTCCAGCCGTCGATCATCTGGGCGAACTGCTTGGCCGGCCAGCGCTTGTCATCCAGGCCCTCAGCCTGGATCAGCTGCTTGATCAGCCGCACGACGTCGTCCGTGTCGAGAATGGTGAAGTCGGATCTCAGGCCGGCAAGCTCGGCGTGACGGCGCAGCAGCTTCACGCCGATCGAGTGGAAGGTGCCGAGCCACGGCATGCCCTCGACATTGCCTTCACCGATCAGGATGCCGATGCGCTGCTTCATCTCGCGCGCGGCTTTGTTGGTGAAGGTCACCGCTAGGATCTGTGACGGGAAGGCCTTGCCGGTGGCGAGGATGTGGGCGATGCGGGTGGTCAGCACCCGCGTCTTGCCGGTGCCGGCACCTGCCAGCACCAGAACCGGGCCTTCGGTGGTTTCCACCGCCAGCCGCTGTTCGGGATTCAAACCCTTGAGATAGTCGGGCGCGTTGTTGTGGCCGCTGCGGGCTGCCATCGCGCGCGCGGCAATGCCCGACGGGGCCGTGGGCCGCGCATTGGGTTCGTCGAAAAAGGGCATGTCTTCGGAAAAGCCGGACATCTTCCCCCGAATGTAGTGATTCGGGAGGGAAAGACCAGAAGTGTCTACGTTTTGTTCCCGGTAAAGTGGCTGATTTGGCCGCCCCACGCCCGCACTACCGTCGGCCTTATCAGCCAATTGCGATGGAACAAACATTACCGCCTGCGCTTATGGCGCGTGCTTGACAGGCGGGACCGTCAGGGGAAAGTTGTGTTCCGGGCAGCAACGCAACGCGGGGTTACCCGTGGCCGCGCGCGGCGCGCAACAGTCGAAGGAGTATCATCTTGGCTGTCACCATCACCTCCCTCGTCCTTTTTCTGCTTGGCCTGGCGCTTGGCGCCGGCGGCATCTGGTTGGCTTCGCTGGGCGGCAGTTGGTATTACATCATCGCCGGTCTCGCCTTCTTGATCGCCGCCTGGCTGCTCTACCGGCGCCGCTCCACGGCACTGTGGCTCTATGCGGCGATCGTGATCGGCACGCTGGCCTGGGCGGTCTGGGAAACCGGGTTCGACTGGTGGGAACTCGGCCCGCGCGGCGGCATCATCGTGCTTGTGGCGCTGTGGTTGCTGACGCCGTGGGCGAGGCGAGGGCTTGCCGGTCCCGACGGACGCGCGCCGCTGATCCTGGCGGTGCTGGCGTCGCTGGCGGTGGCCGGCTATTCGATGACGACGGATCCCAAGGACATCGCCGGTGCGCTCGACACCGACAAGGTGACCCCCAACGCCAATCTCGGCGGCGATGTGCCGGCCGGCGAATGGCACTATTACGGCCGCACGCAATTCGGCCAGCGCTATTCGCCGCTCGACCAGATCACGCCGGACAACGTCGCCAACCTGAAGCCGGCCTGGACCTACCGGACCGGCGACGTGAAGGGGCCCGACGACGTCGGCGAGACCACCTACCAGGTGACGCCGCTGAAAGTCGGCGACACGCTCTACATCTGCACGCCGCACAATTTCGCCATCGCTGTCGATGCGGCGACCGGCAAGGAGAAGTGGCGCTACGATCCCAAGATCAAGCTCGACAAGGATCGCCAGCACCAGACCTGCCGCGGGGTATCCTACTATGCCGATGCAGGCGGCGCCGCCGGCCAGCCGTGTGCGACGCGTGTCTATCTGCCGACCTCCGACGCGCGGCTGATCGCGCTCGACGCCGCCAACGGGCAGGTCTGCCCCGCCTTCGCCGAGGGCGGCACGCTCAATCTCTTGACCAACATGCCGTATCCCAAGTCGGGCTATTATTACTCGACTTCGGCGCCGCTGATCACGGGCGGCAAGATCATCGTCGGCGGCGCGGTCAACGACAATTATTCGACGCAGGAGCCGTCCGGCGTCATCCGCGCCTATGATGCCGCCACCGGCAAATTGCTGTGGAACTGGGATTCCGGCAATCCGGACCAGACGACGCCATTGGCGCCCGGCCAGACCTACACCGCCAACTCGCCCAACATGTGGTCGACGCCGAGCGCCGACGAGAAGCTCGGCCTGCTCTATGTGCCGCTCGGCAACCAGACGCCGGACCAACTCGGCATAGGCCGCAGCGACAATGTCGAGAAGTTCTCCTCCTCGATCACCGCGCTCGACCTCAACACCGGACAGTTGAAATGGGTGCGGCAGACCGTACATCACGACCTGTGGGACATGGACGTGCCAGCGCAGCCGACCCTGATCGACATCACCAAGGCTGACGGTTCGATCGTGCCGGCGCTGGTCGGGCCGACCAAGCAGGGCGATCTCTATGTGCTCGACCGGCGCAGCGGCGACCCGGTGATCGCGGTAAAGGAAGTGCCGGCGCCAGGCGGCGCCATCGAAGGCGACCACACATCGCCGACGCAGCCGGTGTCGGACCTTACCTTCAACCCGAAGCCGCTGACCGATGCCGACATGTGGGGCATCACCATGTTCGACCAGCTGGCCTGCCGGATCGCCTTCCACAAATTGCGCTATGAAGGCCGCTACACGCCGCCCTCGCTGCAGGGATCGCTGGTCTATCCCGGCAATTTCGGCACCTTCAACTGGGGTGGCGTGGCGGTCGATCCGGTGCGGCAGGTGATGTTCGGCATGCCGACCTATCTCGCCTTCACGTCGAGACTTGTTCCACGCGCGGACGTGCCGGCGCCGGGCGACGACACCAAGGGCAGCGAGCAGGGGCTGAACCGCAATGACGGCGCTCCCTATGCGGTGGTGATGGGACCGTTCCTGTCGCCGCTCGGCATTCCCTGCCAGGCGCCGCCCTGGGGCTATGTCGCCGGCGTCGATCTCAGGACCGGCGCGATCGCCTACAAGCACCGCAACGGCACCGTCTACGACATGACGCCACTGCCGCTGCCGCTGAAGGTCGGGGTGCCTGGCATTGGCGGGCCGATGATCACCGCCGGCGGCGTCGCCTTCCTGGGTGCTGCGGTCGACGATTATCTGCGCGCCTATGATTTGACATCGGGCAAGCAGCTCTGGCAGGCGCGGCTGCCAGCGGGCGGCCAATCGACGCCGATGACCTATACGGTGGCGGACGGGCGCCAGTTCGTGGTCATCGTCGCCGGCGGCCACGGCTCGGTCGGCACCAAGCCCGGGGATTACGTGATGGCCTACGCGCTGCCGAAGTAGGGGAGTGACACCAAACCGTCGGTGCTAGCCGAGCCCCAGATGGCCCTTCAGGCTGGGCACCGAGCCGAGCACCTGGTTGGTCAAATCGGGGCCAGCGGCGGCTTCGGCCTGCTGGACCAGTGTTTCACCGGCCTTCTGGATTTGCGCCATGTCGAGGCCGGATGCCTTGAGCGCGGCGAGGCCGTTGACCAGCGCGCCGGCCTTTTCGCCGAGGACGCCGCCAAGCGCGCCCTGCAGCGACGACAGGAAGCCGCCACCGCCGGCAGGGGCGGCCATGACGTCATATTTCTGCGCCAGCGCATCGGCGCCCGGGATCTTGGCGAAGAATGACGAGGCGCTGGTGCCTTCCGCCTCGTGCTCGAGCACCGAGAAAATGGTGCCGACGACCTTTTCCGTCGTTGCCTGGTCGAGACCCGCCTTCTGCGAAACGGTGTTCACGATGTCCTGTACGTCCATGACTTCACCTCAACCTTGGATTCTCATGTTTGCCGGATAGCGCTGGCTGCGAACCTTGACCATGGACTTCTTGACCATGGACTCGCGGCTCGCGGCAACAACAACCGTGCGCATCGCCAGCATGGCGGCTGCGGCAATCATGAAGGCGGTTGCCAGGATCGGCATGGTCATCGTTTCCTCCAGGCCGCGCCATCGGGCGGCCGATCAGCCAGTTTCCCCTACTATTGTCGCAGCGCCATCAAGATTGTCGCCGATGACAAAAACGTGATGGGAGATGAGATCCGTCGCCCGGGCGCCGATCGCTGGGCGGAACGATGTCACTGTCCCGTGACTGGACGATGAGAGGCTCGCCCCTATCTTGCGGACGGCAGGGGCAGTCCAGGCCCGAGGAGTGCGCCATGACCGACGTCAAACCCGTGATCACCCAGGCGATGATCGACGCCTATGACGAATACACGCATCTGACGCTCGACCGCCGCCGCTTCATGGAACAGTTGAGCAGGCTTGCCGGGTCGGGTGCGGCGGCGGCCGCGATCGCGCCGCTTTTGGCCGCGAACTCCGCCCAGGCGGCGATCGTTGCCGAAAACGACGCCCGCGTGAAAGGCGAGGACATCACCTATCCCGGCAGCGGCGGCGAGCTGAAGGGCTATCTGGTCAAGCCGGCAAAGCCGGCCGGCAAGCTCGGCACCGTCATCGTCATCCACGAGAACAGAGGGCTCAACCCGCATATACGCGACGTCGCCCGACGCGTGGCGCTGGAAGGGTTCGTGGCGCTGGCGCCCGATTTCCTGTCGCCGCTCGGCGGCACGCCCGCCGACGAGGACAAGGCGCGCGACATGTTCACCACGCTCGACCCGGCACAGACCGTCGCCAACGGCGTCGCCACCGTCGCCTTCCTCAAGGCCGACAAGGACGGCAACGGCAAGGTCGGCGCCATCGGCTTCTGCTGGGGCGGCGGCACCGCCAACATGCTGGCCGTCAATGCGCCCGACCTCGCCGCCAGCGTCGCCTATTACGGCATGCAGCCGAAGGCCGCGGATGTGTCGAAGATCAAGGCGGCATTGCTGTTGCACTATGCCGGGCTCGACGATCGCACCAATGCCGGCATCGACGCCTTCAAGAAGGAACTGGATGCCGCCCATGTCGAATACACCGTTTATGTCTATGAAGGCGCCAACCATGCCTTCAACAACGACACTTCGGCGGCGCGCTACGACAAGAAGGCGGCCGATCTCGCCTGGGGCCGGACGATCGCTTTTCTGAAGGAGAAACTGGCCTGAAGCAAAAACTGGCATAGGGCGTCTAATCCGTCCTCGCCGGCCTGTGGAAGGCGACGCCGGCGACCACCAGCGCGATGCCAACACAATCGCTGAAGTCGGGTATCTGGCGCAGCACGATGACGCCGATCAGCGTTGCCGTGACCGGCAGCAGCGACAGCATCAGCGCAAAGCTCGAACGCGGCAGCCGCGACATGGCGAGCTGATCGCAGATGTAGGGAATGACCGAGGAACAGATGCCGACGCCGATGGCGGCGATGAGCAGCGGCGGCGAGAAGAAGGCAGGCAGCGCGTCGGCTAAGCCGATCGGAAGCACGACGACGAAGGCGACTGCCATGGCCGCTCCCAAGTCTGCGATACCGTCACCTGCGCCGGCTCGGGCGACGCGGTGGCCAAGCACGATGTAGCCGACAAAGAGCGCGCCGTTGAGGAAGGCCCAGAACAGCCCGAGCGGATCGCTGGACCATTTGACGTCGATCAGCAGCACGGTGCCGGTGACGGCAACGGCAAGGGCGGTGAGGTTGCGGGTGCTCCTGAGGCCGACCAGCGCGACGCCGATGGTGCCGACGAATTCGATCGCCGCCACCAGCGAGATCGGCAACCGGTCGAGCGCCAGGTAGAACGCGCAGTTCATCACCGCCAGGCAAGCGCCAAAGGCCAATAACAGCAGCCGCGTCGAGGGATCGGCGCGGGCGAAGGTCCGCCACGGGCGCGTCAACGGTGCGAAGATCAGCGCGGCGGTGGCGATGCGCAGCCACGCCATGCCGAGCACGCCGACATGCGGGAAAAGCAGCACCGCGAAAGCCGGGCCGAGATAGTGGAAGACGGCGCTGACGCCGAACCAGACATGCGGCGGCAGTTTTGCCGCCAGGAGCATGGGGCCGGGGGCAGGGCTGGTAGCAGGCGCTTGCGTCCGATCGTTCATCGGATCAGTATCGCAGGCAGTTTTCCCTATTCATATGGAAGATGACCGGCCTGGCTGGCACGTTCCTTATCGGAAGCAAGGATTTTTCCGTGAAGCGCCTTCGAACCGAAAATATCGATCTCGATGCCGCGGACATGAAGATCCTGCGCCTGCTGGAAAAGGATGCGCGAGCCAGCACGGCGGAGCTGGCGCGTTCGGTCGGCCTGTCGGCGCCGAGCGTCGCCGAGCGGATCAAGAGGCTGCAGGAGAACGGCGTGATCGAAGCCTATTGCGTCAGAATCAATCCCGCCGCCCTTGGCCTGAAGCTGTCGGCTTGGCTGCGGATCCGGCCGGTGCCGGGGCAATTGTCCGTCGTCGCCGACATCATCCGCGAGCTGCCGGAGATCGCGCAATGCGACCGGGTGACCGGCGAGGATTGTTTCATTGCGCTCGCGCATGTCGGCTCGGTGGCGGAGCTGGAACGGGTGATCGACCGGATCATTCCCTATGCGATGACCAACACGGCCATCATCCAGTCTTCACCAGTGGTGGCGCGCTCGCCGCTGGCGGCGGTGAAGCGATCGTCGTGAGACGGCGCGATGAGTTCAGCCGTTCTCGTCAGGTGACTAGGAAAGCGCGGTACCGGCACCACGCCGGTTTGCCTGCGTCAGGCATGCCCGCGCTTCAGGCGGGCGCGCTTCAGAATGCTGCGCCAGCGGATCATGTCGAACGGGATCGGCTCGTTGTTGTTGGCGATATGGAAGATCTCGTTGTCGACGTTCTTGAGCGAACGCCAGAAATCATAGTCGGTGATGCGCGGATCGGCGGCCAGCCTGTCCACCTCGACCTTGATGTCGGTTTTCATGCACGTTCCTCGAACCGGCTCCGCCCGCCGCCCGTATAACAACCCGTGCGGACCTTTTCTGCCGCTCCGCTGAGTCGTTCAACGGCCCAATTGGCTTGTTCCCGTTAAAACCTCGGTAAGGTTAACGCCGTGGCGAGGCTGCTTCAAGAACCGGCGCCAGCCGATTTGCAGGTTCTTCCATTTTGAGCTGCCGGTGTGGCTTTGATGCCCAATTCACTGGACGCGGTGACAGTGTCAGCTCGCCCTATTTGCGCTTGATCCCGATCGAGCGGCCGGCACGCTCCGGCATCGGCAGCACCGAATGCGCGGCGCGCATGGCTTCGACCTTGGCCAGCACATCGGCGGGGAAGGGCGCGACCTTCGGCCCCGACATGTCGACATGCAGCGACAAGGTTTCGGAGGTGGCGGCGAGCCAGCCGTCGACATGGCGGATTTCCTGATAGGCCCTGAGCCGCTTCTCGTCATGATCGATCAGCTGGAAGGACACCTGGACCTTGTGCTCCAGATGCAGCTCCTGCACGTAGCAGACATGGACTTCGGCGGTGTAGATGGTGAGCCGCCGGTCTTTCACATAGTTCAGCCCCATGCCCATCGCCTCGAAGGCCTCGTCCGAGCAGCGGTCGAACAGCACGTTGTAGTAGGCCATGTTGAGATGGCCGTTGTAGTCGATCCAGTCTTTTTCGATGTCCATGGGCCTCGAGACGAAGGGGGCTGGGATGGACATGGAAACTTCCTTGTTCTGGCGCTGGACAGAGCGTGGCTACGGAGACTACGCATCCATAATCGCATAACAAGCGTGGACACTGGTCCATTCGCGGAGGAATTCATGGCTCTGAGCGACCTCAATCCCGTCGAACGCAACGAGGAAGGCATCGCGGCGGTGCTCGGCATCCTCAAGCAGCGGCTCGGCGAGCGCTTCCAGACCGGTGAGGCCATCCGCTCGCAGCACGCGCACACCACCACTTACATCCCGACGCAGGCGCCCGATGGCGTCGCTTTTCCGGAGACGGCGGCCGAAGTGCAGGAGATCGTACGGGCCTGTGCCGCCCACCGCGTGCCGGTGATCGCCTTCGGCGTCGGTTCGTCGCTGGAGGGCCACACCAACGCGCCGGGCGGTGGTATCTCGGTCGATACGTCGCGCATGAACCGGATTCTTTCGGTCAATCCGCAGGATCTCGACTGCACGGTCGAGCCCGGGGTGACGCGAGAGGATCTCAACCGGCATCTGCGCGACACCGGCCTGTTCTTTCCGATCGATCCGGGCGCCAATGCCTCGCTGGGTGGCATGGCCGCGACGCGGGCGTCCGGCACCAACGCCGTGCGCTATGGCACGATGCGCGAGAACGTGCTGTCGCTGACCGCCGTCATGGCCGACGGCGAGACGGTGATCACCGGCAAAAGGGCGAAGAAGAGTTCGGCCGGTTACGATCTGACGCGGCTCTTGGTCGGCTCCGAAGGCACGCTCGGCATCATCACCTCGCTGACTTTGAAGCTGCAAGGCATTCCGCAGGCGATCTCCGGCGGCGTCTGTCCGTTTCCGAGCGTCGAGTCGGCCTGCAACGCCGTCATCGCCACGATCCAGATGGGCATCCCGGTGGCTCGCATCGAACTGGTCAATGCGCTGCAGATGCGGGCGATGAAGACTTATTCCAAGCTCGATTATCCGGAAAGCCCGTGCCTGTTCGTCGAATTCCACGGCAGCGATGCCGGCGTTGCCGAGCAGGCCGAAACCTTCGGCATGATCGCGGAGGAAAATGGCGGCGGACCCTTCCTGTGGACCAGCGTCGCCGAGGAGCGGACGAAACTGTGGAAAGCGAGGCACGACGCCTACTGGTCGTCGCTCACATTGCGGCCGGGCGCTAAGGGTCTATCGACCGATGTCTGCGTGCCGATCTCGCGCTTTGCCGAATGCGTCACCGAAACCGAAGCCGACATCGCCGAAATGGGGCTGATCGCGCCGATCGTCGGCCATGCCGGCGACGGCAATTTCCACGTGCTGGTGCTGATGGACGTGAACGACCCCAAGGAGATCGCGCTGTCGGAAAAATTCGTCGCGCGGCTCAACATGCGTGCCATCGCCATGGACGGCACCTGCACCGGCGAACATGGCATCGGCCAGGGCAAGATCGGCTTCCTGCGCCACGAACTCGGCCACGGCGTCGACATCATGCGCACCATCAAGCAGGCGCTTGACCCGCAAAACATCATGAATCCGGGCAAGATATTGCCGAGCGAGGGCCATTAAATGTCGGGTGCCGAGACCCTGCTGCCGATCGAGGTGCCGCCGTCTTCCCCCGGCGCGCCATTGCCTCATGTGTTTGCGGATGAAAGCAGGCTGCTCGTCGCTTATATCGCCAATGCTCCGGATACGTCCTTCGATGGCACGAATCCGCGCTCGGTTTCACCGGCAACAGTCAACCAGCATGTCGTCGTCCTGACGGCAGATCCTTATCTGGCATTTCAGTTCGGCCCGCCGAATGATGAAACCATCAGCGGCCACCGGCTCTATGCACTGGGCTTGCGACCCTATGAGGCATTCGAAGTCCGCAACTCAGCGTGGATCGCGTCCCTTGAAAAGACAAATCGGGTTCATCCGTCACACACGCCGGAACTGTTTTCAAACTATCGGCACTTCATCCTGACGTTTCATGATTCGATGCTGGAATTTATTGCGGAGAGTTTCTCGACCAGTCTTCACAACGGAACCGTTTTGACCGTGTTGATGGAGGGTGTCGGACGGCGAGCCTGAACGTTATAGGCGAAAGTCTCGCAGGCTCGTTGGTGAAGACAACCCGTGAATGCGTTGGCACGAAAAGGCTTGTCGAACGCGCCGCCGTTCGGTTCGGACGGCACCTGCACCGGCCGCACGTTGAGGCCTGAAACTGCCCGCACCTGCGGAACCGATTCCCGACTTTCACGTTGCGGCAACCAACGGATATCGTCAAAGCGGAGCGGCCGCCCATGAACTGGAAAGGCCTCTGGAAGAATCAATACGGGTCCATCGTCGAGATCACCGATGATGCGGACAATCGTATATCGGGATCGTTTCGAACCGCGCTGCCGGATAGCGGTTTCCATGGCCAGGAAATTCCGATTTTGGGCGTCCACCGCGGCGACTGCATCAGTTTTGCCGGCGGCGGGAAAACGGCGGTCGGGGATGCGATCGTTTCCTACACCGGTCTTCTTCGGGAGGGGAAAATGGAGACGTTATGGTTTGTCGTCTCGGATGCGGCGATAAAGGCCAGTGGCGAGGGCCAACCCGCGAAGATCGAAAAACTGAATTGGTGGCGCTCGATGTCGACCAGCGCGGATACGTTCCAACGAAGCTAGTCCCGTTCGGGCTTCACGCGCGACCCGCAGGCTCGGCCCGGTGAAGATAACCGGTGAACGTGTCGGGAGACGTGGGTTTCGACAACTGAGTCACGATCCTGCCGACCTCGCCGCGATGATAACCGCCATGGGTAATGACGTGTGCCAACATCTCCTCGCGTGACATTTCCCCAGGGGCACCACTGGTAAAGACGAAGGGGATCCTCTCCGCCAGAGCTTCGGGCTCCAGCTGTTCGACATAGCGCAGATACCATTGGTCGGTTTCGGTGATTGCCTTCGATAGCTCGGCGAATGTCGGCGTGCTGCTCGTGCCTGTATCGCGAAAACCGTGCCTCTGCTTCTGGACGTTCGAGGCAAAAATCTTGTCGACGACATACGCGTGATTGATGGTCTCGAGGATCGTGCCGAACTGCTCTTCCGATACGTCGTTCTTGATCCCGGCCAGCAAGGCAAGCAGCCCATCATCAGCCCAGGCTTTGTAGCGGAACAGGGAGTGAAGCAGAGTCTTGCTGCTCATGGTGGCCTCGCTTTGTTTGGGTGACAGGCGGGACTTGCTTGTCGCGGCTCACTCGATAAATGTGAGCTGGCAGTCGCATTTTGGTGAAGAAGCCCAGTCATGGCTACTCGCGTTCCCTCAGAGCAGGCAAAGGTGCGCAAAGCGCCACGGCAGCAGCGTTCGCGTGCGACCGTCGACACGATCGTGGAGGCGGCGGCTCGCGTTCTGGCGCGGCGCGGCTGGGCGGGTTTCACCACCAACGAAACGGCGTCCGTTGGTGGCGTCAGCGTCGGTTCGATCTATCAGTATTTTCCTAACAAGCTGGCCTTGGCGGAGGAAATCCGCAAACGCCATCTCGACGGAGTGCTGGCGGCAATTTCCGGGCCCAATGAGAGCAATGTGGCAACCACGCTGGAGCAGCGGGCGGCGCGGCTGATCGACGGTGTCGTCGCCGCCCATAATGTCGACCAGGACCTGCATCGCGTCCTGCTCGACGAAGTGCCGCTTGCCGCCCGCTCGACGCAAGATCAGTTCGAAGCGGAATATCAGCGGCGCTACCAGGCCGTGATCGCGTCGGCCTCTGGAACGCCTGACCCCGAGCGCGATGACATTGCCGGGCGTGTGCTTTCGGGGGCGGTCGAAGGGGTGGTTCATGCCGCCGCGCGGCATGGTGAGCTCGACCTACCGGCATTGCGAGCCGAACTCATCGAATTGGTCTGTGCATATCTGCGTGGCCGATCCGCCCGCTGATCGGTGTGGCATCGGTCGTCGCAAGGCTGCTGGACAAAAGGCTTGTCTTGACCGCGCCATGCGTGCGGTGACGAACCAGCGGGCGCCGAACCTGGTCCGGCCGGCGGAACTCTGCCGGCAGCGCAAGGCGGCCAAGGTTGCGCAGGCGAAGCGCGACGCACGCTGAAGCCCAGCGGATGGGCCGTCAGCCGTCGCCCTTTACCGTGCGGCCGCAGGCTGCTCCTGCGCGTCCTGGACAAGGGCCTGCAGCATGGGTCGTGTCGGGGCGAAGAATGTCGTGCCGGTGTGCGGCGTGGAGACATCGAGCAACCGGTCGTAGGCGCCCGGCGGGTCGCCGACATACATGCGCTGCAGCATCTTTTCGGTGACCCAGAGATACCGGGAATAGCCGATGAAGTAGGTGCCGAACTCGTTCTGCCCGGGCCTGCCGAACGGCATGTTGTCGCGCAATATATCGTATTCGTTGCCGTCGGCATCCTCGATGGTGGCCAGCGACTTGTGCGACTTGCGCGGCGCGTCGTCATCGTCGATTTCGATGTTGTCGATCTTGGTGCGGCCGATGATCGCTTCCTGCTCGGGCGTTGGAATGCGCGCCCAGGCCTGGAGATCGTGCAGGTATTTCTGGACGACGACATAGCTGCCGCCGGCAAAGCCGGCATCCTCGTCGCCAACCAGCGCCGAGGCGGGCAGGTCGAGGCCGGTCGGGTTGGCCGTGCCGTCGACGAAACCGAGCAGGTCACGGGCGTCGAAATAGCGAAAGCCCGTGACTTCGTCGACGACGGTCACACCAGGGCCAAGCCTGTCGAGCAGGATGCGCTCGAACTCGAAGCACATGTCTGATCGTTCGGCGCGGATGTGGAAGAGAAGGTCGCCCGGTGTCGACGGGGCCGAATGGACCGCTCCCTTGATCGGCGCGAACGGTTTCAGCTCCAGCGGCCGCCGGCCGGGGCTGAGGCGGTCCCAGAGAGCGCGGCCGATGCCGGCGATGCAGGACAGGCGGCCGCCAAGGTCGCGGAACCCGACATTCTTGACCAGGTCGTCAAGGTCGCCGAGCGCGGAACAAATCCTGGCGAGAGCCGGCGGTTCATCGGCGACGGTGACGACCAGAAAAATCGCCGACTGCGAAAGCGGGGCATCGACGCTCTGCGCGTCGATTGGCACGCGGTCCCAGCTCTTGCCCGACATCCGAGAATCTCCGTATTTTCCGGGATTTGTTTCAGATCGCCCGACAGGACGCAACACTCGAAGAATTGCCTCTTTATCGACACGCGGATGCGGGTAGAGTGCGGCGGAAATTCAATCAACCTGTTCGGAGCTGATGCTCGCACGCCTGTTCGTGATCTTCGGTGGCCTGTTCGTGCTGGTGCTGTGTGCGGCGCTGGTGGTGCCGTATTTTATCGACTGGACCGGCTACCGCGCCGATTTCGAACGCGAGGCGAGCGCCATCCTCGGCCGCAAGGTGACCGTGCAGGGCGACGCCACGGCAAGGCTGTTGCCGTTTCCCTCGGTGACCTTCTCCAACGTCGCCGTCGCCGGTGGTCCCAATGGCCAGCCGGCCATGACCGTCGAGACGTTTTCGATGGATGCCGAACTCGCGCCCTTCCTGCGCGGCGAGGTGCTGATCTTCGATATGCGGCTGGTGCGGCCGAAGGCGACCATTGACATCGCCAGGGATGGCACGGTCGACTGGGCCATGCGTCCGTCCTCGCCCTTCAACCCCGGCCAGATATCGATCGAGAAGCTGACGGTGACCGAAGGGCAGATCGAACTGCGCCATGCCGCCGGCGGGCGCAGTCACATCTTTTCCGAGATCAATTCGACCATTTCGGCCAAGTCGCTGGCCGGTCCGTGGCGCTTGGACGGCACGTTGCGGCTGGACGGGTTGCGCACCACGGTCGCTGCGTCGACCGGCAAGGCCGAACCCTCCGGGCAGATGCGCATTCGCCTGAAGGCCGACCCCGATGCCTATCCCCTGGTGATCGAAACAGACGGCAATGCTGGCATCGTCAACGGCGCCGCCGTTTACTCAGGCCAGTTCAAGATTTCCGGTGCCGACAAGAACAGCGCCGAGCTGCGCGGCAACGACGGCGAGACGGTGAAGGTCTCGACCGGCAAGCCCGATCCGGGCTTTCGGCTGAACGGCAAGTTCTCGCTCGACCACCAGAAGCTCGGCGTCGACGAATTCCGTTTCGAGACGGGGCCGCTGGACAATCCTTATACCGCCGACGGCAAGGCCTCGGTCGATCTCGGCCAGAAACCGAGCTTCGCCATCGAGGCCAATGGCGCGCAGGTGCAGTTCGACGAGGCCGTGGGCGCTCAGGCCGGCACCGGCCTGACGCTCGACCAGCGCATTGCCGGGCTGGAGCAGGCGCTGCTCGATCTGCCGAAGCCGACCATTCCCGGCACCGTCGAGGTCAAGCTGCCGGCGGTGGTGGCCGGCGACACCACGGTTCGCGACGTGCATCTTTCCGCCGAGCCGGTCGAAGATGGCTGGAAGATAAAGTCGCTTGCAGCGACACTGCCGGGCCGCACCACGCTGGAAGCCGATGGCATGCTGGTGCTCAACGTACAGAGCCATTTCGGCTTCACCGGCTCGTTGCTGCTTGCGGTGGCGCAGCCCTCTGGCTTTGCCGCCTGGCTGTCCAAGGATGTCGACGAGGCGATCCGCCGCCTGCCTGCCGCCGGCTTCAAGGCCAAGGTCGATCTCTCGGGAAAACATCAATCCTTCAGCGACCTCGAACTGATCCTGGGCAAGGCGAAGTTTTCCGGACGCATCGATTCCAGCCAGCCCGACGACGCCAGGCCCTCTGTGCTGATGCGGCTTGAGGGCGGCGAGCTCGATGTCGACGGGCTGGCGGCGTTCGCCTCGATCTTCGTCAGCGACAAGGGCGCCAACCGCTTCGCCGACCGCGATCTCGATTTCCAGATCAAGGCCGGGCCGGTCAGCGCCGGCGGGCTGACCGCCGATACGGTCGATACGGCGCTGAGGCTGCGCGAGGGCTTGCTCGAAATCGACCGGCTGTCGGTGGGCGGGCTGGCCGGCGCCTCGATCAGCACCACGGGCCGGATCAAGGATTTCCCGGCGAGCCCGACCGGCAAGCTGGACGCTTCTGTGGTCGCCGTCGACCTGAAGCCGCTGATCGACGTCGCCGCGCAGCATTATCCGGACAGCGCCGTGCTGAAGGGCCTGGCAAGCCGTGCGGCCGCCTATCCCGACCTGTTCCAGGATGCCCGCGTCGACCTCGTGGCAAGTGCAGCCGACAATGGCGATGGCACGACGGGCCTGGCGGTGAGCGGGCAGGGCAAGGCCGGCGGCTCGGCGTTTTCGGCGTCGCTGTCCGGAAAGGGGGCGATGGGCGATCTTCTCGACGCGCCGGTAACGCTGACCTTCAACGCCAAAAACCCCGACGCCACCGCTCTCCTGGCACTTTGCGGCCTGCCGGCGCTGCCGCTCGGCATGCTGGGCGAAGCCAGCACCGATATCCAGGCCAAGGGCACGCTCAGTGGCGGCCTGGCGACAAATTTCAGCCTCACCGGCAACGACTTCAAGGCCGGCTTCGAGGGAACCGTGGCGGACACGCCGCAAGGGCCCACCGCCAAGGGCAAGCTCAGCCTCGACGCCGCCGACATCGAACCCTGGCTGATGACATCGGGCATCGGCCTGCCGGGCATGGGCGCCGGCATGTCGGCGTCGCTCGCGGCGCAGGGCGACTACGGCAACGGCCTGCTGGTGCTCGACAATCTCAGCGGCGCCATCAACGAGGCTGCGGTGTCCGGCGATGTCAATGTCGATGTCAAGGACGGCGTTCCGCATCTGGCCGGCGCGCTGGCGCTCGACGAACTCGACCTCGATCCGATGGCGGTGGCGCTGTTCGGCGATTCCGCCTTTCTTGCTGACAAGGGTGCAGCTGACAAGAGCGGGGCCGACAAGGGCGGGGGCGAAAAGCGTGGCGCCTGGCCGGATGCGCCCTTCAGCCAGAAATCCAGCCTGCCGTTCACCGCCGACCTCGACCTGACGACGGCGGCGCTCGCCGCCGGCTCGTTCGCCACCGCTTACGACGCTGGCTTTTCGCTCAAGCTCGACCAGGAAGGCATCCGCGTTTCCGATCTCAAGGCCAAGCTCCTGGGCGGGGCGCTGACCGGCCTGTTCGAGTTGAAGAACAATGACGGCACCGGGCTTTTCAGCGGCCAGATGAAACTGGCCGGATCCGATTTGGGAACCGTGCTGCCGGATGCCGGCATCAGCGGCAAAAGCGATTTCTCGGCGGCGCTGTCGACCAGCGGCAAGTCGGTCGATGCGATGGTCGCCGCTTTGTCGGGTTCCGGCACGGCGACGTTGAAGGGTTTGCAGGTCGCCGGCGTCAATCCCGATGCGTTCAGCGCTTTGCTTGCCAAGGCCGACGCGATCGGGCGCGACATCGACGCGGCCAAGACAGCCGGCTTCGCGCCTGACATCGCCGCCGACGGCAGCTTTGCCGCCGGGGATGCCGAGATTGCTTTCACGGTTGCCGGCGGCACGCTGCGGGCGCCGCCGATCAGTTTTGAAAATCCGGCGGCGACCCTGTCCGCCGATATCACGGCCGATCTCAACGCCAACACGGTGTCGGCCAAGGGCGCGATCACCTACAAGCCCGGCGACGAGGCCCTGGTCGGCTCCGAGCCGGTCATGAATTTCACCGCCGAAGGCCCGCTCGGCGCCATCAAGCGGCAGTTCGACAGCGAGCCGCTGGCACAGTTCCTGACCCAGCGGGCGCTGGAAAAGGAGCAGCAGCGCGTCGAGGCGATGCAGGCGGCGCTGCTGGAGAAGCAGCGGTTGCGGCGTGAGGTGCGCTACTACGCTGCACTCCAGGATGCGCGCGACAAGGCCGCCGAGGAGCTTCGCCAGCAGGAGGAAGCGGCGCGGCTGAAAGCCGAGGCGGACGCCAAGGCGAAAGCGGAGGCTGACGCCCAGGCCCAAGCTGAAGCGGATGCCAAGGCTGAAGCGGATGCCAAGGCGAAAGCCGACGCCGAAGCGAAAGCCAAGGCGGATGCCGACGCCAAGGCAAAGGCGGATGCGGACGCCAAGGCCGCGGCCGAGCAGCAGGCCGCCGATGAGGCGGCCAAGGCCCAGGCGGAACAGGAGCGCCAGAAGGCGGAAGAGGCAAAGCGCATCGCCTCGCAGGAAAAGGCGAAGCGGGAGGCCGATCAAAAAGCCGCCGACCCAGCGCCGAAGGTCGAGCGGGCGCCACAGCCGCAGGCGAACGACAATCCGCCAGCCAAGCCAAAGGCCAATCCGTTCACGATCGACAATTTGTTGAAGTCGTTGGAGTAGGGCAGTAGGGCAGTAGGGCAGTAGGGCCTTGCTGTCCGAAATCGTTTTTAAAGGACGGACATCTCGGCGCCGTCCGCGGCATAGCGGGCGTGGCGGAAGTCGCGGATGCCGGCAAGCTTGCCGTCCTGCCAGGCCAGCAATATGAAATAGGTGGGTCGTGCGCCCGGATCGTTGGCGTCGCGGACGAGGATTGCCGGCCTGTCTTCGACGAACCCCGGCACAAAATGCCAGTCCTGCACCCGGGAATAGTTGCTGAAATAGGTGCCGACTTCCTTGCGGCCGTTCAACCGCGTCTTGGCCACCAGTTCGAGCCGGACTTCATCGGCCAGCATGTCGCGCACCGCGTCGAAATCGCGGGCGTTGAAGCGATCGATGTAGGCATCGAGCAGCAGACGTTCCGCCGCGCTCAATCTCGGAACAGGGCGGTCGTCCTGTTCATCGGCAAGTTCGCGCAGCCGGCCCCCCGCCCGCGATGCAGCGCGGCCTTGATCGCCGGGACGCTGGCGTCGAGCGTGGCGCTGATCTCCTGCAGCGAATAGCCGAGAACATCCATCATGATGACGCTGCTTCGCTGCGCCACGGGAAGGCGCATGAAGGTGTGCAGCGCGGCAGAAGCGGCCTGTCGGTCGACGGTAGGGTTTGCCGGGTCGACGATCATGTCCGGATCCTCATCGGAATGGACCTTTTCACGGGCGCGGCGGCGCAGGAAATCGAGCGCCGTGTTGTGGGCGATGCGAAACAGCCAGCCTTCCGCGTTGGCGATCGGCCCGGCATCGGCCAAGGCCTGGAATGCCTTGGCCAGCGCCTCCTGCAGCACGTCCTCGCCGTCGATGACCGAGCCCGTCATGCGGGCGCAGTAACGGTGCAGCTTGGGGCGCAACTCCCCAGACAGGCGCTCGAAAAGCGCGCTGTGCCGGTCAGCAACGGGAATGGTCATGCGTCTCCCATCCTGCGACGTCTCCGCTTACGCATCCAGCATCCGGTAACTGCCCACCACGGTCATCTCCTCGCGCTGCGGACGTTCGCTGCAACGATCCCGGATGCCGTTTTGAAATGCCTCGAATGCGGCCAGCCCGGTGATGATGTCTGCATGCGCATCGGTCTGCGTCTCGACCAGATGGACGAATGTCCCGTCGCCGGACCGCAATGTCATGTAGCGAACGCCGTCCGGCGATTTGTCGTGCAACTCCTGGAAGACGGCCTTGACCAATCGCTCGTTCTCGTCGGCCCGTTCCGGTTTCGTCTTGTAGCGTATCAGATGACGTTTCATCGCTGGCCTTCCTCTGGATTGCACGGCGCCGCTTTTGGGCTCTCACCACCGAGACGTTGCGGAGTGGCCAAAGGATGCGGGCGTCGTGAAAATATAGGCGCTGTCCGCGCAAGGCGGAGAAAACGTCACTCGCCGTCCCGATCGAGCAGGCGCCGCAACATGGGCTCTATGCGCGAGAGTTCGTCGAGATGAACCGCCGACAGCTCGGCCAGACGATCGTCGGCGCGCTCGGTCAGCCGCAGCAGCACGCGGCGATGGTCGTCCTTGTCCTGATCCCGTGTGACCAGCCCCGCCTCGCCAAGGCGGTTGACCAGTTCGACGGCGCTGTGGTGTCGGATGCGCAGGCGCTCCGCCAGGTCGCCGACCGTTACCGGTCCATCGCCCGGAAAACCCTTGATCGCCAGCAGCGCCTGGTGCTGGCGCGGCGTCAGGCCGGCGTCTTCCGCCTGGATCTGACTGAATTCGAGGAAGCGGCGGATCAGGTAGCGAAACTCCGACAGCCGCTGGTAATCGGACTGCTTGATGGCGGGGCGGGATTTCCTGGGCTGCGTCATAGCGGACATTTGTTCGGTTTCCGGTGAAAGCTCAAACGAATTTCAAGCAGAACCCGCTTGAATATTTATATCGTGTTACGATACATAGCCAACCGACAAAGCCGGCTGGCCGCTTCGACCGGGCCGCGCGTGCGAGATACGGCCGGTGCCAGGAAGCAAAACCATCATGAAGACCCATCAGCCCAATCCCGATCATCTCAGGGATTTTACCACCGATGCCAGAGTGCTCTTGGTTGCGGCCATCGCCGTCGTGGTGGCGACAGCGGGGCTGTTTGCCGGCATCGTGCTGTTGAAGCTGATCAGGCTTGCCACCAACATTGCCTATTTCGGCCAGTTCTCGCTTGCCGACCTGAAGCTGCAGGATACGCCGCTCGGTTATGCGGCCGTCATCGTTCCGGTCGTCGGCGCGCTGATCATCGGCCTGATGGCGCGCTACGGCAGCGAGAAGATCCGCGGCCACGGCATTCCCGAAGCGATCGAGGCGATCCTGCTCGGGCGCTCGAAACTCGACGCCAAGGTTGCGATCCTGAAGCCGCTGTCGTCGGCGATCTCGATCGGTTCCGGCGGTCCTTTCGGCGCTGAAGGCCCGATCATCATGACGGGCGGCGCGATCGGCTCGCTGATCGCACAGATGCTGCCGGTCAGCGACAATGAACGAAAGACGCTGCTGGTGGCGGGCGCCGCCGCCGGCATGACGACCGTGTTCGGCACGCCGATCGCCGCCATCATGCTGGCGGTCGAACTGCTGCTTTTCGAATGGACGCCGCGCAGCTTCATTCCCGTCGCCGTCGCCGCAATCATCGCCGAGGTCGAGCGCACCCTGCTGCATCTGCCCGGGCCGATCTTCCCGTTCGAGGGCGGCATGGCGGTCTCGTTCACCGGGCTTGGCGGCTGGGTTCTGGTCGGCATCTGCGCCGGCCTGTTGTCGGGGCTTTTGACGCAGATGGTCTATGCCTGCGAGGACGCCTTCCAGAAACTGCCCATCCACTGGATGTGGTGGCCGATGATCGGCGGCCTGGTGGTCGGCATCGGCGGGTTGTTCGAACCGCGGGCACTTGGCGTCGGCTATGACAACATTTCGGACATGCTGAACGGCCACACGCTTGCCACCGCCGCACTCATCCTGCTGGTGGTCAAGGCCATCATCTGGTCGGTGGCGCTCGGTTCGGGAACGTCTGGGGGCGTGCTGGCGCCGCTGTTGATCATGGGCGGAGCGATGGGGGCGGTGCTTGCCGGTTTCCTGCCGGCGGCGGATCCGGGCTTCTGGGCGCTACTGGCGATGGCCGCCACCATGGGCGGCACGATGCGGGCGCCGCTGACGGCCACCTTCTTCGCCGTCGAGTTGACCGGCAACACGCATGTGCTGGTGCCGCTGATCGCGGCTTGTGCGGCGGCGCACGCCGTCACCGTGCTCCTGATGAAGCGTTCGATCCTGACCGAGAAAATCGCAAGGCGAGGGCACCATCTGGTGCGCGAATATCGCGTCGATCCCTTTGCGCTGACCAGGGTGCGCGAGGTGATGACCACGCAGGTCGAGAGCGTGCCGGCGACGATGACGCTGCATGGCGCGGCGGCCTTCCTGACCGCCCCGGAAACGCGGCACCCGAGCTTTCCGGTGATCGACGAGAACGGGCATGTGCTCGGCCTCATCGATCCGCCAGCAATCCTGCGCTGGCGGCGCGCCGGAACCCACCGCACCACGACGCTCGGCGCGTTGCTGGCCGGGAGCAAGGTGACGCTGGCCTATCCGGACGAATATCTGGAAGGCCTCTCCGACAAGCTGCTGACCGCCAACGTGTCGCATCTGCCGGTCGTCACCCGCGAAGGCCTGCAACTGGTGGGCTATGTCGGCTGGAAGGATCTGATGCGCGTGCGGTCGCGCAAGCAGGCGGAAGAGCGTGAGCGTTCGACCTTGCTTGGCTTCGGCGGCAGGCGCAGGCAAAAGGCGGACGCTGTGGAGGGCCTTTAGAGCATTTCACCGTTTCACGGAAACGGCGAACCGCTCTATCTCTTTGTTTTTACGCAATTCCGGACGGAAAACCGTGTCACACTTTTCCTGGAATTGCTCTNCGCTCTATCTCTTTGTTTTTACGCAATTCCGGACGGAAAACCGTGTCACACTTTTCCTGGAATTGCTCTAGCCGCTCGTCCCGCGCTTCGCCCATTCCAGGACATGCAGCCTCAGCGCCGAGGACAGGTTGGTGTCGCGCGGTCGCGTCTCGTCGACTTCGGCGACGAGAGCGGCGAGCGTCAGCCTCCTGTCCGCCGCGATGGCGACGAGATCGTCGTAGAAGGGCTTTTCGAGGGAATAGCTGGTGCGATGGCCGCGAATGGTCACGGAGCGCTTTTCGACGACGCTCACGGTCGGACGCTCATGGCCGGACGCTCATTGGTCGTCGCTGTCGGACGGCTCGAGGCGATGCCCGGCGACGAATTTGTCGGCCTTGTCGGCGATCAGCCGGTCGCGCTGCTTGTCCGCCTTGGAACGGCCGTGCAGCGCCCGGTTCTGTTCAGCGACGCGCAGCTTCTCGTCCCGCGCCCTCTGCTTGCGAGCCTGGCGGAGGTTGACGATGTCGGCCATGGCGCGAACCGTGGGCTTATTTCTTGCGGAAAGCGTCGAGCGAAACCACTTCGGCGCCCTTGGCGGCGGCGTCGCCCGCGGCTGGTTTCTTCTCCGGCTCGGCGGCCGCCTTCTTTTCGGCCTTGGTCTTCTTCTCGGAGACGATGGTCAGCGGCTCGGGCGTGGCCTGGTCTTCCGGTTCCTCGGTCGCCGCACCTTCGGTCTTGACGTCGAATTCGAGCTCGAAGTTGACCGATGGATCGTAGAAACCGCGCACGGCTGAGAACGGGATTTCGAGTTTCTCCGGCACATCGGAGAATGACAGGCCAACCTCGAAACCGGTGTCGGTCACCTTCAGGTCCCAATACTGGAACTGGATGACGATGGTCATCTGCTCGGGATAGCGCTCACGCAGGCGCGACGACACGCGCACGCCGGGCGCGCCGGTCAGGAAGGTGATGAAGAAATGATGGTTGCCGGGGAGGCCGGTGCGCGCGACCTCGGCCAGGACCTTGCGCATGACGCCGCGCAACGCCTCCTGGGCCAGAATGTCGTAGCGGATATGGTCGTCGGCCATGTGGTGGTCGGGTTCCGTTGAATCGTCCGCATAGCTGTAATCAAGCTTGAGCGCGGCGTAAACCGCATATAGATCGCCGCCGCGCCGAAGCCAGAATTATTGCGAACGATTTGATCGGCAAGCCGGCTTCGCAGCAATCGCAAATGTCAGGCGTTGGCCAGCGCGGCGTGCTTCTTGAGGCCGGCCGGGGAAGGGCGCTTGCCGAATGCGCGCAGGAAGGTGCGCACGCCGTTCGTCGCCGATTGCACGACCTCGTCTTCGCCCGGCGTGCCGCCAAGCATGAACGTCGTCTGCAGTTCGGCGTTGACGAGGCCAAGGAACTGGCGCGCCGCCACGTCGGGATCCTCGATCGTGAGGTATCCGCCATAGGCGAGGCGGGCGAAGCGGGCGGCGATCGCCGGCCATGTCCTGCCCGGTCCCTGTTCGCGCCACTCGGCGAAAAGTTCCGGGTAGCGCTCGCCTTCGGTCTGGATCAGCTTGCGCAGGAATTTTCCGTCGCGGTTGCAGATGCAATTCTGGTTCAGGCGCACGGCAAAGCCGATCAGGTCCGCTTCGAGATCGCCGGGCTGGTCGGGAAAGGTGGCAATGGTGGCAAAGATGCCGGCGTTGCAGCGCTCGGTGAGGTCGCGCACCACCGCCATGAACAACTTTTCCTTGTCGCCATGGTGGTTGTAGACGGTTTGCCGCGACACGCCTGCCTCGGCGGAGATCAGGTCGATATTGGCGCCGGCGAAACCCTCGCGGCAAAACACGCCCGCAGCGGCATCGACGATCGATATGCGCTTGGCCTCATGGCCGCGTGGCGGGAAAGTGTCAGGAGAAACGCCCAGTCTCATCAAAATCCATATAGAGGTGATTGACGATTTAGACAAGGGTGTCTAAATTTGTGGACACGATACAAAGGGATTTCACTCCTGGGAGGCGAAAGAAATTCGCTCTTGGAGGGTCGGAATCTCACGGGATGGAACGTCCTAGGGTTAGACGTCGCCCAGCGGCGGCAACCAGATTCGAAAGAAGCCAATATCATGAGTCCCAAATTCCTCCGCATCGCGGTCGTGCTCGGCCTGTTGTCCGCCATCGGCCCGTTCGCGATCGACATGTATCTTCCGGCCCTGCCGTCGATCGGCGAGGATCTGCATGCCGGCACGGCTGCCGTGCAGATGAGCCTGCTGATCTTCTTCCTGTCGATGGGCTTTGGCCAGATCGTCGTCGGGCCGATCTCCGACATGGTCGGCCGCAAGCTGCCGCTCTATGGCGGCCTTGCGCTGTTCATGGTCGGCGGCATCGGCTCGGCCATGGCGCCGACCATCGAGTGGCTGATCGCCTTCCGATTCCTGCAGGGGCTTGGCGCCAGCGCCGGCATGGCCGTGCCACGCGCCATCGTGCGCGACCTGCACACCGGCAACGAGGCCGCCAAGCTGATGTCGCTGTTGATGCTGGTGTTTTCGGTGTCGCCGATCCTGGCGCCGCTGACCGGCAGCCAGATCATCGAGAGTTTCGGCTGGCGCGCCGTGTTCTGGACGGTGACGGGCGCGGCACTCCTTGCCACGATCCTGCTCGCGACCTCTCTCAAGGAGACGAGGCCGGCGGAGGAACGCGTCGGTTCCTCCTTCGGAACCGCGCTTGCCGGCTACCGCTTCTTGATGGGTGACCGCAACTTCCTTGGCCTGGTGGCGATCGCCGGCTTCGGCATTGCGAGCTTCTTCGTCTACCTGTCGAGCTCGTCCTTCATCCTGATCGACCACTACGGGCTGTCGCCTTCGGTCTACAGCGTGTTCTTCTCGATCAACGCGGTGGCCTTCATCGGCATGTCGCAGCTGACGGGATTGCTGGCCGAGCGGTTCGGGCTGCGGCGCGTGGTGCGCGTCGCGGTGACCGGCTATGCGACGACGATGGTGGTGCTGTTCGCGATCATGGTGACGGGCGTCGACCGGCTCGACGTGATGGCGGCGCTGCTGTTCGTCGGTTACGGCTTCCTCGGCCTGGTCATCCCGACCACGTCGGTGCTGGCCATGGAAGAGCATGGCGAGATCGCCGGCACGGCGTCGGCGCTGATGGGCACGCTGCACTTCGCCATCGGCGCACTTGCCATGGGCGTCGCCGGCGTGTTCTTCGACGGCACGCCGTTGCCGATGGTTGCCGGCATCACGCTGTGCGCCGTGATTTCCTTCACGCTGGCCAAGGTCACGCTCGGCCGCTCTCGCGAGGCGGTCGAAGCGCCGGCGGAATAAGCAGCCGCAAGCAGCTGAAAAGGCCGGGTTTTCCCGGCCTTTTTTCATACCAATCCTGTCTCGGTCAATACGAAGCGCAGCCGCACTTCGACTGGCGCGAGGGGCAGCGGAACCAGTTCATAACCCAATTCCCCGTAGACGCCGACCAGCGCATGATAGGTGCGCTCGGCCTCATCGAACGTCTGCTTGCGCTCTTCATCCTGCGCGAAGATTTCCGGCCAAGGCGGGGCTATGAAGACGCGCGGGCTGTAGCGGAAGTGCTTGGCGGCGGCGCTGATGTGCTCTGGCACCGGCAGGCCGCCCAGCCTGACATAGCCAAGCGTGTCGGGCACGCCGCGATCGAAGAAGACCGGCCCCTTCCGTTCGATCGCGCGCCGATATGAGCGCATCTCCCATGACAGCATCAGTTCGGCGAACAGGGCACGATCACGCCAGGGCGGATCCACCGATGGCGGCCTGGTCGCGGATGATGCCGCGCCCGGCCTCGACGGATGTTGCGTAGCCTGCCTGGCGCAAGGCTTCGATCAATGTGGTCTTGCCGGAACCGGGACCGCCGGTCAGCACGAAGAATCGATCCGAATCGTTTTGCATTTTTTTGCCTATGGGAGAGAGGCACCCGGCGCCACGGCTCGGGTCACGCGGGCCGGACAAAGGCCGGCGCGGACTTGCCGTTGCGCGTGTCGTATGTCGAGAGGGGGAGAAGTGGAGGTTTCTGTTGCCAGGTACCTCCGAACCCCGCCTAGAAGTGCGAACCCCTAGGGCTTGATTTGAAGCTATCGCACTGCATTAAGCAGCGAGACGTGCTTCCGCATAGTTGTCGTTGGCAACTATAAGTTTAGCCCGATGACGGTGGTACAATGCCGGGCAAAAGTACGATCTTTACACCTTCGTCGATCCTATTTCGCCCCCAGCAAAAACCGCTCTGTCCTGAACAGCGGCTTTTGGTGGAGGCGCCGGGTACCGCCCCCGGGTCCGAACGGCTTATTTCATCGCCCATTTATCGCCATAGTCGGTCAAGCCGACAAACCGAATATAGGGGGCTGACGCCAGAAATGAAAGGGCGCAATGGTGCTTTGTCGCTCATCTCAAATCGCCAAGCCCGAGGGTTGACTTGGGCACGGTCTCAACCGAAGCTTTGCCGCGGTGAGGAGTTATCGACCGAGCGCACCAGTTGCGAAGCGCGCCACAGCCCTCATCGATCGGATCGGTGGCGCCGACGAGGGGAATTTTGATGGCCGACTATCTTGCGGATGTGAAGAAGTATGACGCCGGTGCCAGTGCCGAAGCGGTCGAAAAGATCGTCAAGCACCTTGGCATCGCGCTGAGAAACCGCGATTCCTCGCTGGTGTCCTGTACGGACCCGAAAGAACTCGAACGCGTCCGGGAGAGCTGGGCGGCCAAGAAACTCGGCGTCAGCGATGCCGCGAAAGCCGACGCCGCGATCCAGAAGACCTGCACGGCGATGCAGGCGGACAACACCAAGAGCCGCGTGACCTTCTACTATCTGGTGGCCAAGGATCTGGGCAAGCTCGGCTCGCTCTGACGATCGCACCAACTGGCTGACGCGGGGCTGGGCAGTCGGTTCAGGTTGACCTTCACTTCACCAGGCGTCAGCGCCGCCCCTCATCTGGCTGCCGCCATCTTCTCCCCGTATAGTGACGGGGAGAAGGGCGCTGTCTTTGACGTTTTCGCCAACCGCGAGCGTTACAAGTAGTGCGCCATCGTTGCGGCCAGCACCTTTCTCCCCGTCACTATACGGGGAGAAATGCCCGGTAGGGCAATGAGGGGCGGCGCAAACGCTGGGGAAGAATGGTGGTGCAAGCAACGCTTGCAGCGTTTTAATGTGTTCGACCGCGTGCCCGGCAGCTATAATGCCTGCACTCTCGAATCGAGCCGGAACCGATGCGCCAGTATCTCGACCTCTTGCAGCATGTGCTGGAAAACGGCGCCGATCGCGGCGACCGCACCGGCACCGGCACGCGTTCCGTCTTCGGCTACCAGATGCGTTTCGATCTGGCGCGCGGCTTCCCGGTCACCACCACCAAGAAGCTGCACCTGAAGTCGATCATCCATGAACTGCTGTGGTTCCTGGCCGGCGACACCAATATCAAATACCTGACTGACAACGGCGTTTCCATCTGGGACGAATGGGCTGACGAGAATGGCGATCTCGGCCCGGTCTATGGCAAGCAGTGGCGCTCTTGGCCAGACGGACATGGCGGCTCGATCGACCAGATCGCGAATCTTTTGAAGGAGATACGCCGCAATCCTCAATCGCGACGGCTGATCGTCTCGGCCTGGAATCCGGCCGAGGTCGAAGCCATGGCGCTGCCGCCGTGCCACTGCCTGTTCCAGTTCTACGTGTCGGAGGGACGGCTTTCCTGCCAACTCTATCAGCGCTCCGCCGATATCTTCCTCGGCGTTCCCTTCAACATCGCGTCCTACGCCTTGCTGACGCTGATGGTGGCGCAGGTGACCGGGCTGAAGCCGGGCGATTTCGTCCACACGCTGGGTGACGCGCATCTCTACTCGAACCATTTCGAGCAGGCGCGCGAACAGTTGCGGCGCACGCCGAGGGCGCTGCCGACAATGTGGATCAACCCGAAGGTGAAGGACCTGTTCGCCTTCCGCTTCGAGGATTTCCGGCTGGAAAACTACGTCGCCGATGCATCGATCAAGGCGCCGATCGCCGTATGACGCTAGAGAGGAACACCCTCCAGGCCATAGCCGGTGCTAAGCTACGTGACGCAGAACTCTTGTTTCAAAATCAACGCTACTCGAATGCTTACTATCTCTTTGGCTACGCCGCAGAAATAGCGATCAAGTCGCGAATTTCGAGGCTTTTCCAGCCGGATACCATTCCCGACAAGAAATTTGTGCAAGACGTTTACAGCCACGATCTCAACAGGCTTATAGCCTTAGCTGGCCTGTTTTCCGACCTGACCCAAAGCCGGACGGCGTCGCCTATATTCGATGGTCACTGGTCAGCGGTTTCAGATTGGAATGAGGCTTCGCGTTACGATATGATAGACGTGTTTGAAGCGACGGCCATGCGAAACGCCATGGTTGACGAAGAGCAAGGAATATTCAGATGGCTTCAGGAGCGTTGGTGAGGGCTGACATCGATGCCGGTATCAACTTAATTCGTGCTCTTGATGAAAACGGATTTGGAGTCGCGGCCGCGCTATGGCTGTACAACAGCGATGTCGATAATTGGCGTATGATCATCGCCTATCGTGGTCCGCGAAAGGACCTTGAGAAGAAATATTTCGATGCGGCAACGATTGCCGCTGACTGGCGTAAGGCGCGCCCGCAAGAACCTATTTTGGACCTTAGCAAGGTGAAGATCACATCAGCGGACGACCGGCTGATCGCCGGCTTGGGTATCGCCATGCGGGTTGACGGCCTCGGTGAGGTGCGATTTTCTCACAACACCATCAATGGCATTTATGTCGAAGATGCCTTGATCCATAGGCTTGCCGCTTAATCTTCATTGAGGCACCTCAGTCGATCCCGACCATCACGTCCGAGGCCTTGACCACGGCGTAGGCCTGCTTGCCTTTTTCGAGCTTGAGGTCGGCAACGGCCTCGTTGGTGATGGAGGCGGTAACGATGACGCCGCCGCCGATGTCGATCCGAACATGCGAGGTGGTGGCGCCTTTGACGATCTCGGTGATGGTTCCCTTGAGGATATTGCGAGCGCTGATCTTCGTCGAAGGGTCCTTTCCAAGTCTTTTCTTTGCCCGTTTTACCAGAACAATCGATGTCGAGAAGGGTGTCGGCCCTTCCCTTGTTATATTCATGCGGATATATCGGTTGGCAGGCATCGAGCCGCACGGATTTCAAACCAGGGAGAGTTTCGATGAAGCGCAAAGGTCTCGGGTTGAGGGTGATCGCCATTGGCGGTTTTGCAGCGTTGATGGCCGTGGTGCCGGTGGCGCACGCGGAAGACAAGGTCGTGGTGTTTGCGGCCGCCAGCCTCAAGGACGCGCTCGACGCGGTGAACAAGGCCTGCGAAGCCGATGTCGGCGAGGCCGCGACCGTCTCTTATGCCGCAAGCTCGGCGCTGGCCAAGCAGATCGAGGGCGGGGCGCCGGCCGATGTCTTCATCTCGGCCGACCTCGATTGGATGAAATATCTCTCCGACAAGAAGCTGATCAAGCCCGACACCGAAGTGAAGCTGCTCGGCAACGAGATCGTGCTGGTGGCGGCGAAAGATTCGACTGCTAAAGCAAAGATCGAGAAGGGGTTTGACCTCGCCAGGCTGGTGGGCGACGGCAAGCTCGCCATGGGTGACGTCAAGGCGGTGCCGGCCGGCAAATATGGCAAGGCGGCACTGGAATCGCTCGGCGTCTGGTCGTCGGTCGAAGGCAAGGTGGCGCAGGCCGAGAATGTGCGCGCGGCGCTGAAGCTGGTTTCGACGGGCGAAGCGGCTTTCGGCATCGTCTATGCCACCGACGCGCATGCCGAAAAGGGCGTCAAGGTGGTCGGCACCTTCCCGGAGGATTCGCATCCGCCGATCGTCTATCCGGTTGCCCAGACCGCCGATTCGAAGGACAAGGATACGACGGCCTTCCTGGAATGCCTGCAGTCCGCCAAGGCCGGCGCGCTTTTCAAGGAGCAGGGCTTTACCGTGCTCACGCCGAGCAACTGAAAAGGGCCTGATACCGCAATATGAACTGGCTGCTGGACCTCACTCCCGAAGAATGGAATGCGGTCCGGCTGTCGATCAAGGTGGCGACGGTGGCGATGCTCGCCAGCCTCCCGCCCGGCATATTGATCGCGTTTGTGCTTGCGCGGGGAAAATTCTGGGGCAAGACGCTGCTCAACGGGCTGGTGCACCTGCCGCTGATCCTGCCTCCAGTGGTGACCGGTTATCTGCTGCTGCTGACTTTCGGCAAACGCGGGCCGGCCGGCGCCTTCCTGGCCGAGCATTTCGGCATTGTTTTCTCCTTCCGCTGGACGGGTGCGGCTCTTGCCTGCGGCGTCATGGGCTTTCCCCTGATGGTGCGGGCGATCCGACTGTCGATCGAAGCGGTGGACCGCAGAATCGAGGCGGCGGCGGGAACGCTCGGCGCCAATCCGTTGTGGGTGTTCGCCACCATCACGCTGCCGCTGATCCTGCCCGGGCTGATCGCCGGCGCGATCCTTTCCTTCGCCAAGGCGATGGGCGAGTTCGGCGCGACGATCACCTTCGTCTCCAACATCCCCAACGAGACGCAGACGCTGCCGTCGGCGATCTACACCTTCACCCAGGTGCCCGGTGGCGATGAAGGGGCACTGCGGCTGACGCTGATCTCGATCGTCATCTCGATGGCGGCGCTCGTCGCCTCGGAAGTGCTGGCGCGGCGCGTTGGCCGGCGGATGGATATCGAATGAGCGTATTCGTCGATGTCGGCCACCGGCTTGGCGATTTCGCCATCGACGCCCGCTTCGAGAGCGCCGGGCGGCTGACGGCACTGTTCGGCCCGTCCGGTTCGGGCAAGACGACGCTGATCAACATGATCGCCGGGCTGATCCGGCCCGGCAAGGGGCGCATCGAGGTCGACGGCCGCGTGCTGGTCGACACGGATGCCGGCATTTTCGTGCCGAGGCACAGGCGCCGCATCGGCATGGTGTTCCAGGATGCGCGGCTGTTTCCGCATATGAGCGTGGCCGGCAATCTGCGCTACGGCCGCTGGTTCACGCCGGCCAGGGAGCGCTATGCCGACATGGACGCGGTTGTCGACCTGCTCGGCATCGCTCCGCTTCTGGACAGGCGGCCGGCAAAGCTGTCGGGCGGCGAGAGACAGCGCGTGGCGATCGGCCGGGCGCTGCTGGCCAGCCCCAGGCTGCTGCTCATGGACGAGCCGCTGGCCTCGCTGGATGAGGCGCGCAAGGCCGAGATCCTGCCCTATATCGAGCGGCTGCGCGACGAGACGAAGATCCCGATCGTCTATGTCAGCCATTCGATCGCCGAAGTGGCGCGGTTGGCCAGCGATGTGGTGACGATGGCGCAAGGCAAGGTCGTTGCCAGCGGCCCGACCGAGGCCGTCATGCAAAGGCTCGACCTGCTGCCGGCGGAAGAGCGCGGCGAGGGCGGCGCCGTGCTCGACACGAAGGTGCTGCGCCATGACGAGGCTTTCGGCATGACCGTGCTCGGCTCGGCCGCCGGCGAGATCCGCGTGCCGCGATTGGCCGTGACGGCGGGAGCGCCGGTGCGCATCCGCATCCGCGCCCGCGACGTCATGATCGCCACCGAGCAGCCCAAGGGCCTTAGCGCGCTCAACATCCTGCCCGGCACGATCGTGGCGATCAGCCCGGGCGAGGGGCCGTCGGTCGAGGTCGGCATCGACTGCAATGGCGCAACGGTGCTTGCCCGCATCACCGAGCAGTCGCGGCAGGCGCTGAAGCTGCGGCTGGGCGGCAAGGTTTTCGCGGTGGTCAAGACGGTGAGCTTCGATCGGGCCAACACCGGCGCCGGTTTGCCGTTCGAGGTCGATGGCTGACAGGCGCGGCGATCGGCGCTATGTTGATCTGGAATAACGGTATCGCCAAGGCTGCTTTGACGGCGAGGCAACTTTGATAGCAAGGCTGGGTGATTGCGGAGGAGCAAAGATGCCGTCGTTGAGCTTGCGGATAAATCTCGATCCGGACGGGCGAATTGGGCCGGGCAAGATCGAGCTGCTGGAGCAGATCGCCTCCTTCGGCTCGATTTCGGCCGCCGCGCGCGGCATGGAGATGTCCTACAAGCATGCCTGGGATCTGGTCGAGGACATGAACCGCGTGTTCGGCAAGCCGCTGGTTTCGGCACAGACCGGCGGCCGCAAGGGCGGCGGCGCGCAACTGACGGCGGTCGGCCTGGCGGTGGTCAGCCGCTTCCGTGCGATCGAGCGCGCGGCGGCCGCGGCGGCCGCGACGCATATGGAGGCATTGCAGGCGGAGATCGATGCTGGGTAGGGAGTAGGGGAGTAGGGCAGTAGGGCAGTAGGGCAGTAGGGCAGTAGGGCAGTAATTCGTAGCTGTTTTCCAGCATAAAAAATCCTTCACCTACTGCCCTACTGCCCTACTGCCTTATTGTCTTCCTATTCGCCTGGCTTGCGCAGCACATAGGTATCCATGATCCAGCCCTTTTGCCGGCGGGCTTCTTCGCGGGTCTGTTCGATCCTGGCGCCGACATCCCGGAGGCGGCCTGAAATGAGGATCTCGTCCGGCGTGCCGAGATAGGCGCCCCAATGGATGGTGACATCCTGGTCGGTCAGCGTGTTGAAGGCGCATTTGCCGTCCAGCATGACGACGGTGCTGCCGGCATTGCCGGCCAGGCCCTCTTCGGTAAGCCTGCGGCCGGTGGTGACCAGGATGGAATCGCCAATGCGGTTCAGCGCCATCTTGTGGCTGGCCGCCAGCGCCTGGATGGCGGTGATGCCGGGGATGACCTCCAGTTCGAAGGCGACATTGCCCCTCAGCCGCACGCGCTCGAGAATGCGCAAGGCGCTATCGTAGAGCGACGGATCGCCCCAGATCAGGAAGGCGCCGCAGCCGCCTTCGGCGATCTCGTCACGGATCAGGGCTTCGTAGATGGCGGCGATGGCTTCGTGCCAGTCGTCGACGGTCGAGCGGTAGGAGGGCGCAGGCTCGGCGCGCACTGGCACGTCGAACTCGACGCGGCGCGATTTCGGGTTGGTGACGAAGCGGTCGCAGATCCCGCGCCGCAGGTCGGCGAGTTCGTTTTTCTTCGCGCCCTTGTCGGGAATAAACAGGACGTCCGCCCTGTTCAGGCCGGTTATGGCCTGCACAGTCATGTGGTCAGGATTGCCGGCGCCGATGCCGATGACGAGAAGCGTGCGCATGGAGCGAACTCCTGCCCGATCGGAGCCTGTTAGTCCAGACACCGTGGCGCGGTCATGGGATATGGAAGGGCTTTGAAACGCCACGTTGAAACGGCTAGGGTCATCGCGACATTCTCGCCGAGGGAGCTTTCATGTTGCGATATATGCTGAGCGCGGTGCTGGCCTTCTCGACCGTGCCCGCATTCGCCAATGATTCCGTCGCCGAACTCGGCACCGGCGGCCTGATCCTGTCGCGCAGCGATGCCGTGGCGATGCAAAGCGAGGATCTCTTCATCTCGCCCGAAAAGGTGACGGTCGACTACGTCTTCCACAACAACACCGACAAGGATGTCGATGCGATCGTCGCCTTCCCGATGCCCGACATTTCCGGCAATCCCGAAGAGATGCCGGCCATTCCCGAGAACCAGAGCGACAACTTCCTCGGCTTCGAGGTGACGATCGACGGTGTCGCGGCAAAGCCGCAGCTCGAGCAGAAGGTGTTCGCGCTCGGCATCGACATCAGCGCCGATTTGAAGGCGCAGAATGTGCCGTTCAATCCGTTCGGCGACGCGGCCAAGGCGGCCCTGGCGAAGCTGCCGCAAGCGGTGGCCGACGATTGGGTCAATCGCGGCATCATCATCGAGGACACCGCCGATGACGGGAGCGGTATGAAGTCCAGCTATGCGCCGTTCTGGCAGCTCCGCTCGACCTATTGGTGGCGCTCGACGTTTCCCGCCAACAAGGACGTTCATGTCGCGCACCGCTACAAGCCGAGCGTCGGCGGCACCTCTTCGGTCAGTTTTTTCAACGAGGGCCAGTTCCAGGGCGCATATGAGGCCTACAAGACCCGCTACTGCATGGACGACACGTTCGAGAAAGCGGTGCGGAAAGCCGCGAAGGACAGCCCCGACGGCTACCCGAGATATTATGAAAGCCGCATCGCCTATATCCTGACCACGGGCGGCAACTGGGCGGCGGGCACCATCGGCAAGTTCAAACTGACCATCGACAAAGGCAACCCGAAGGCGTTGGTCTCGTTCTGCGGCGACAATGTCAAAAAGGTCGGGCCGACGACCTTCGAGATGACCGCTGACGATTTCTATCCCGAGCGCGACATCGACATCCTCCTGCTCGAACCGTCGGACAGCAGCGGCGGGGACGCGAACTGATGCATGTCGCGATCTACGTTGCCATCGCCGAGAATGGCGTGATCGGCCGGAATGGCGGGCTGCCCTGGCGGCTCTCCACCGATCTCAAGCGGTTCAAGACCGACACGATGGGCAAGCCTATCATCATGGGCCGCAAGACCTATGAAGGCATCGGCCGCCCGCTGCCGGGCAGGTTGAACATCGTCGTCACACGCGACAAGACCTGGCGCGCCGAGGGCGTCGAGGTGGCGCATACGCTGGAAGCCGCGATCCAGCTGGCGAATGTGCGCGGACGCTGCATGACCGGCGTGGACGAGGTCTGCGTCATCGGCGGCGGCGAGATCTATGCCCAGGCACTGCCGCTGGCCGACCGGCTACACGTCACCCACGTGCTGGCCACGGTCGATGGCGACGCGCATTTTCCGCCGATCGACCCGAAATCCTGGCGTATGGTGAGTGCGCAGGAGGTTCCCGCCGGGGAAAAGGACAGCCACGCGACGCGCTATTCGGTTTACGAGCGCCGCCGCGAGATACATTGATAGACAAAAAGGGCATTGAAAGACGACAAAGGGTCGCGAGCGGTCCAAATCGGACGAAGTCGGCGGCGCATCGCGTTGAAAGCGTGCCGTGGCGACCCTATAGAAGAACAACACTGGATTTGCGCCGTAACTCCGGCGCTTGAGGGAATTCCAAGCGAAAGGACATTCATGCCCTGGAACGACAAGAGTGGCGGAGGCGGCGGCCCGTGGGGCGGCGGCGGCAACAATCAGGGACCCTGGGGGCAGGGGCCAAAGGGACCGAGCGGCCCGCAGGGCTCGCCTCCCGACCTCGAAGACATCATCCGCCGCGGCCAGGACAGGCTGCGGCGCGCGCTGCCCGGCGGTGGCGGCGCCAGCCCGGCCGTGTTCGGGCTGATCGCCGCCGTACTGGTTGTTCTATGGGCGTTCCAGGCGGTGTACACCGTGCAACCGGACGAGGTCGCGGTCGAACTGCGCTTTGGCAAGCCGAAGCCTGAACTCTCCCAGCCCGGCCTGCATTTCCACTGGTGGCCGCTTGAAACCGTCGAGACGGCAAAGATTTCCGAGCAGCTCGTCGACATTGGCGGCGGCAACACCAGCGGCAACGGCCTGATGCTTTCGGGCGACCAGAACATCGTCAACGTGCAGTTTTCGGTGGCCTATCAGGTGTCCGATCCCCGGGCCTATCTGTTCGACGTCTCCGACCCGGACGGCATGCTGCGGCAGGTCGCCGAAAGTGCCATGCGCGAAGCCGTGGGCCGCAGGCCGGCACAGGACATCTTCCGCGATGACCGCCAGGGCATAGCGGCGTCGGTGCGCGAAATCATCCAGACGACGCTGGACGGCTACAAGGCCGGTCTCAACGTCAACGCCGTCTCGATAGAGGATGCGGCACCGCCACGCGAAGTGGCCGACGCCTTCGACGAGGTGCAGCGTGCCGAGCAGGACGAGGACAAGTTCGTCGAGCAGGCCAATCAGTATTCCAACCAGAAGCTTGGCCAGGCGCGCGGTGAGGCGGCACAGGTTCGCGAAGATGCGGCCGCCTACAAGAACAGGGTCGTGCAGGAAGCCGAAGGTGAGGCCCAGCGCTTCATCTCGGTCTATGACGAATATGTCAAAGCGCCCGACGTCACGCGCAAACGCCTTTATCTTGAAACCATGGAGAGGGTTCTGAAGGACTCGAGCAAGGTCATCGTCGAGCAGGGAAACGGACAAGGTGTCGTGCCCTATCTGCCGCTGCCGGCACTGCAGCCAAAGCCGCCGGCACCGGCCGCGCCTGCCGCGAACACGGGAGGGAACCAGTGATGGCCAACCGTCTTCCCATCGTCGCCGTCGTCGCGGCGGTCATCCTCTTCCTGATCTATTCCTCTGTCTTCGTGGTCAATGCGCGCCAGCAGGCGCTGGTGTTGAGGTTCGGCGAGATCGTCGACGTCAAGAGCGAACCCGGCATCTATTTCAAGGCGCCGTTCTCGTTCTTCGACGCCGACACGGTGCAACTGATCGAGAACAGGGTGCTGCGCTTCGACCTGGACAACATCCGCGTCCAGGTGTCGGGCGGCAAGTTCTACGAAGTCGATGCCTTCATCGCCTATCGCATCTCGGACCCGCGCGTCTTCCGTGCCGCCGTGTCCGGCCAGATCGAACTGGCGGAAGCGCGGCTCAGAACGCGTCTCGACGCTGCCTTGCGCCGCGTCTACGGCCTGCGCGACTTCGAGGCCGCGCTTTCGGAACAGCGTGCGGTGATGATGCGCGAAGTGCGCGATCAGCTCCGGCCCGACGCCACGTCCCTTGGCCTGCAGATCGAGGATGTCCGCATCCGCCGTACCGACCTGACGGCCGAGGTTTCGCAGCAGACCTACGATCGCATGAAGGCGGAACGGCTGGCCGAGGCCGCCAGGCTGCGGGCACGCGGCAACGAAGCGGCACAGCGCATCACGGCACGCGCCGATCGTGAGGTCGTCGAGATCGTGGCCGAAGCGCAGAAGGAGTCCGAGATCCTGCGCGGCGAGGGCGAAGCCCAGCGCAGCGCCACCTTCGCGGGAGCTTACCAGCGCGACCCGGCCTTCTTCGATTTCTACCGGTCGATGAATGCCTATGGCACAGCGCTGGACAACACCGGGACGACGATGGTGCTGTCGCCGAGTTCCGAGTTCTTCCGCTTCTTCCGCAATCCTGACGGCAAGGAAGGGCCGGCAAACCCGGCACCGGCGCCCGCCGCACCGGCGACACAACCCAGCACCGGCCAGTAACGGGCCGGTGCAGGATTTCTTCGCGGCGATAGGCCTGGTCCTTGTCATAGAGGGCCTGGTCTATGGCGGCTTCCCCGGCTTTGCGAGGAAGCTCGCGGGCGAGGTGCTGTCCATGCCGGAAAATGCCTTGCGGATCGGCGGCCTTGTGGCGATCGCCATCGGGGTCGGCATCGTCTGGCTCGTGCGCGGCGGATGAGAGCGGCCGGCTTTCGTCTCCGGAATAATGGAGGATTTATCCTCTGCCGACAGTCATAGCCGCAAACGTGCCGTATTTTTTGCCAACATGGCGCAACGCGGTATCTTGGCCATTGCGCTTTCTTTTTCAGACATACCGGGAGGCTTCTCGATGACATCCACACTCTTCTTGCGCGCGGCACGGCGGACGTTCATCGCTGGCGCGGCGGCGCTTCTCGTCGGCGCCGTTGCTGTCCCGTCCTTCGTGACCCCGACATTGGCCGCCGACGGACCGGCCTCGGTGGCGGACCTTGCGCAAGGACTGCTCGGCGCGGTGGTCAATATCTCGACCTCGCAGACGGTAAAGGGCACGGAAGGTCCGGGCGCGGTGCCGATGCCGCAGCTGCCCGAGGGCTCGCCCTTCCAGGACTTCTTCGACGATTTCTTCAAGAACCGCGGCGGCGACAAGGACAATGGCGCGCAGAAAGTGCAGTCGCTGGGGTCCGGTTTCGTCATCGACGCCGAACAGGGCATCGTCGTCACCAACAACCATGTGATCGCCGACGCCGACGATATCGAGGTCAATTTCTCCGACGGCGTCACGTTGAAGGCGACGCTGGTCGGTACCGACACCAAGACGGATGTCGCGGTGCTGAAGGTCGATCCGAAAGGCCACAAGCTGACGGCGGTGAAGTTCGGCGATTCCACCAAGATGCGCGTCGGCGACTGGGTGATGGCGATCGGCAATCCGTTCGGCCTCGGCGGCACCGTCACGGTCGGCATCGTCTCGGCCCGCAACCGCGACATCAATTCCGGCCCCTATGACGATTTCATCCAGACCGACGCCGCGATCAATCGCGGCAATTCCGGCGGCCCGCTGTTCAACAGCGCCGGCGAGGTCATCGGCATCAACACGGCAATCATTTCGCCGTCCGGCGGCTCGATCGGCATCGGCTTCTCAATCCCCTCGCAGCTCGCCTCGGGCGTTGTCGAACAGCTGCGCCAGTATGGCGAGACACGGCGCGGCTGGCTTGGCGTGCGCATCCAGCCGGTGACGGACGACATCGCCGAGAGCCTTGGCATGGCGACCGCCAAGGGCGCGCTGGTCGCCGGCGTCATCAAGGGCGGTCCTGTCGACAACGGCACCATCCAGGCCGGCGACGTCATCCTCAAGTTCGACGGCAAGGACATCCATGAAATGCGCGACCTGCCGCGCGTGGTCGCCGAAAGCCCGGTCGGCAAGGCGGTCGACGTGCTGATCGTGCGCAAGGGCGTCGAGCAGACCGTGAAGGTGACGCTCGGCCGGCTCGAGGATGGCGAGAAAGCTGCCAGCGCCGAGGAAGGCGGCAACACCGACCAGGACAAGGGCGACAAGGCTCCGGCCGTCTCGACGGCTTCCGTGCTCGGCATGACCGTCGGCGAACTCAATGACGAGACACGCAAGAAGTTCAGCATCGCGGCCGATGTGTCGGGCGTCGTCATCACCGATGTCGCCAAGGATTCGGCCGCCTCGGAGCGCGGCATCCAACCCGGCGAGGTGATCACCGAGATCGCCCAGGAATCGGTCGCTACGCCCAAGGACGTCATGGATCGGATCGGCGCCCTTAAGGAGCAGGGGCGCAAGAACGCGCTGCTGATGCTGGCGTCGAAGACCGGAGAGTTGCGCTTCGTGACGATCCGGATGGATTGAATCCGGCTGAGCCTGCAATTAATCTGATTTTGATCGAAAAGGGCGGTTAGCGAGCCGCCCTTTTTCTTGCCCGCCAATCGCGGGCTGTCAGCCGGTAGAGCACATGCCGCTTGAGTGCGGGGTGGCTGTCGGGAATGTCGGGATGATCGAAATCGGCCGATGGATCGGCTGTCATGCCGAGACGTTCCATGACGGCCGTGGAGCGGCGGTTGGCCGCGACGGCGAACGACACGATTTCATCGAGGCCAAGAGTCTCGAAGCCGTAAGCCAGCCACGCCTCGGCTGCCTCGGTGACGTAACCCTTGCCCCAGAACTCAGGCGCCAGCCGCCAGCCGATCTCGACGGTGCCGGCCGGCAGCGACGGCACATGATCGGTGTCGAGCAGGCCGACAAAGCCGATGCACTCGCCCGTGGCGACAATTTCGGCTGCCGCGAAACCGTAACCATCCTCAGCGATCCAGGCGCGGAACTCATCCATCTTGGCGTCCGCCTGGGCGCGGTCGCGTCGGAACGGGAAGAAGTCCATCACCCGTTCGTCGGAGTTGATGCGATGGAACAGGTCGCGGTCGCGATCTTCCCAGTTGCGCAGGATCAGGCGCTCGGTTCGCATTGGTTTCATTGCACGAATTCTTCCTGGCGATAGCCCTGCAGATAGAGCAATGCGGTCAGGTCGCCATGGTCGATGCGAACCTTGGCCTGGGCCGCCACGGTCGGCTTGGCATGGAGCGCGACACCGGTGCCGGCCAGGCGGATCATGTCGAGATCGTTGGCGCCATCGCCGACAGCGATCGCATCGGCCGGCGTCAGGCCGAGGCGGGCCGTGATTTCGAGCAGCGCATCGGCCTTGGCGGCGCGGCCAAGGATCGGCTCGCCGACCAGCCCGGTGAAGCATCCGTCCTGTTCAAGCAAGCGGTTGGCGCGGTGCTCCTGGAACCCAAGCATGGCCGCGATACGCGTGGTGAAGACTTCGAAGCCGCCAGACACGAGCGCCGTCCAGGCGCCGTTGGCGCGCATGGTCTGGACAAGGGCGCGGCCGCCCGAGGCCAGTGTCAGCCGGTTGGTGACGATGCGGTCGACCACGGCGGCTTCGAGGCCCTTCAACAGCGCCACGCGTTCGCGCAACGCTGGTTCGAAAGCGATCTCGCCATTCATCGACCGCGCCGTGATGACGGCAACACGATCCTTGACGCCGATCTCGTCGGCCAGTTCGTCGATGCATTCCTGGTCGATCACGGTCGAATCCATGTCGGCGATGAGGATCTTCTTTCGCCTTGCGTCAGCCTGCTGGACGATCACGTCGACCGGCTCCGCGGCCAGCGCGGCGCGCAGGACGGCGGTCGTTTCGGCGGCGTCGGCTTCTTGCGGCAGGGCAAGATCGCAGGCAATTCCTTCGGCCAGCCAGACGACGGCGCTTGCGCCCACCGACCGCGAGGCCATATTCGCAAGCGACGGCGACAGAGCGCGGTCAGCGGGACGGGAAACAAGCGTGGCAATGAGCGGCATCGAGAATTCCGGCGCAGGTGCGGGCCAAGGCCGCGTGACGAACGCGATCCTGATAGCCGGGCCGACCGCCAGCGGCAAGTCGGCACTGGCGCTCGACGTGGCCGAACGCACGGGTGGCGTCATCGTCAACACCGATTCCATGCAAGGCTATTCGGTTCTCGACGTGCTGACCGCCAGGCCGGAGGCAGCCGACCTCGCACGGGCGCCGCATTTTCTCTATGGGCATGTCCATCCCGGCGCCGCCTACTCGACGGGAGCATGGCTGCGCGACGTCACGAAGCTGATCGATGACGGCGCGCTCTCGCGGCGGCCGATCTTCGTCGGCGGCACAGGGCTTTACTTCCGCGCGCTGGCAGAGGGCATTTCGGACATGCCTGATATTCCCCAGCAGGTGCGCGACCGTTGGCGCTACGAGCTGAAGGAACGGGGATCGGTCAAGCTGCATGGCATCCTGCTGCGCGAGGATTCGAGAACCGCCATGCAATTGAAGCCCACCGACAGCCAGCGCATCGTGCGCGCGCTCGAGGTGCTCGACGCATCCGGCCGATCGATCCTGGAATGGCAAGCCGAGCGCGGCCGGCCGCTCATCGACAGGCAGACGGCGCATTTCCTGGTCATCGAGCCGGACCGGGCCATGCTGGTCGATCGCATCGAAAGGCGTTTCGACCAGATGCTGGACAAAGGTGCGCTGGAGGAAGTCAGGCAACTTGCGGCCCTTCGTCTCGATCCGGACCTGCCGGCGATGAAGGCGATCGGCGTTCGTGAGCTGCAGGGCGCGATGGCCGGGCAATCCAGTTTTCCCGAGGCGATCGAACGCGCCAAGATCGCGACCCGGCAATATGCCAAGCGGCAGGCGACCTGGTTCCGGCATCAACTGGGGCCGGAATGGCAAAGATTGCGCCCTGGTGACGATCTCGAAACCACGATCCAAGCACTTGTTGCTAATACAACCTGAAAAGTTGACCCCAAGGAAAGAGTTCCCGCCGAGGTTGTCCAAGTTAACGCTCCGTAAGTCGGTCCGTGCCATAAAGTCGATGGGCACTTTTCCATCGGGGAGCAGATGCGTTTCCATAAGGCGGAATCAGCATTTTTCGTCTTTATCTTCGTGATCCTGGCCGCGGGCCTGGTGACGCTGCATGCCTATGGACAACTGCAATCCTTCGCCACGGAACTCCATACGGCTTCGGGCCTGGACAAGGTCATCTACCTCAACAAGCTCTTGTTCGCGACCGGCGTGCTGCTTGCGACCGCACTGTTTTTCGGCATCTTCTTCATCTACCCGCTGATCCGCAAACAGGCGACGGAAGAAGGCAAGCTGCGCGCCATGACGGTTTCGCTCAGCGCGCGCTCCGAAACGCTCGAGCACGCGGCCCTGACCGACAGCCTGACCGGGATGCAGAACCGGCGTTATTTCGATGACGCGCTGAAGGAATATCTGGAAGAGTTCAGGCGCATCGAAAAGCCGGTCGGGCTGATGATCCTCGACCTCGATCATTTCAAGCAGGTCAACGACACACACGGCCACGACGTCGGCGACGAGGTGCTGAGGGCGGTGGCCAGCTGCCTGAAGGACATGACACGCTACCACGACGTGGTGGCGCGACTGGGCGGCGAGGAGTTTGCCGTGGTTACGCCCAACATGGACGCGGAGCTTCTGGGCAAGTTTGCCGAGCGCATTCGCAAGGCGATCGCCAACATGTCGGTGCTGACAGGCAATGTCCGGCTCAAGATCACGACCAGCGTCGGCCTTGCCGTCTGGGACAGGCAGGAAACGGCGGAAGGTTTCTATCGCCGCGCCGACCGCCAGCTCTATGAGGCGAAGAGGCAAGGCCGCAACCGCGTCTGCGCCTAAAATCCCATCATTGAATTCGTGAGGCTGGCCGTTTGCCGCTGTTTTCTGCGCTTCCGGTGCTCACGGACTGAATGTCCGCTCCGCTCCGGTTCTCGAAAACAGCACCACCCGGACTCAGCCTGACGAATTCCCTGATGGGATTTGCCCAAGCTGGCCAACGAAGCTGGCCCTTGGATGTTGCTCGGAGCTATCGACGGATGGACTTGACGCCAGGCTCAATCGTTCTGAGGGCGCAGGCCGAAGGTGGCGGGCTTGAGGCCGTAGCGCATGTCGAAATCGTCGTCCGATTGGACGCGGGTGGTGGCCGGCGGCTTGCGGTAGTCGGGATCGCCTGCCTGCCTGCCGGAATCGACCACTTCGGCGAACGGCATGCCCTGCGGCTGCGGCTTCGGCACGTTGCGCAGCCGCTCGACGATCGCCACCAGATCGACGTCGTCGTTTAATTTCGCTGCTTCCTGCTGCTCTCGCTTCGCAGCGCCTGGAAGCAACTCGGCGGGCAGTCTTTCGAACTTCAGCCGCATGGTTGTCGCCACGCCTTCGCCGAAGGCGATGGCTTCGCGCTGGCCCATGGACGACAGGAAGGCGAGTGTGGAGGCGGACGAGTCGGCGATTGCCGAACGGATGATCGCCTGGTCCTGCTCGTTGGCGAGGCGCATGGCGAAGAAGGTCGAGCATTGCGACAGGATGGTCGGGTCGAGTTCGCCCGGACGCTGGGTGACGACACCGAGATAGCAGCCGTATTTGCGGCCCTCCTTGGCGATGCGCGACAGCGCGTGCCTGGTCGGCGCGAAGCCGAGGCGGGCGTCGGCCGGCATGTAGCGATGCGCCTCTTCGCACAGCAGCAGGAGCTGCAGCTTGCCTTCGCTCCACAAAGCAAGGTCGAAAGCCAGGCGCGCCAGCACCGAACAGACGGAATTGACTACTTCGGAGGGCATGCCGGCCATCTCGAAGCAGGTCACCGGCCGGCCATGATGCGGCACGCGGAAGATGTTGCCGATCGTCTCGTGGATGGTGTCCTCGATCAGGCGCGAACTGAACATGAAGCGGTAGCGCGGATCGGCGGCCGCCGATTCGATGCGCGTCTTCAACGATTTGAGCGTCGGGCGCTCGTTCTTGCTTTCGAGCATGCCCGTGCGCTCGTCGATTTGCTTGAGCAGGTCGGCGATGCGGTAGGGTACCGGCGTATCGGCGGTCAGCGCATCGTTGCCGCGCCTGAGGTAGGCGCCCGAATTCGGGTTGCGGTAGAGGTTCTTGGCGAGCGGAATGAGGTCGCGCAGCGCGTCGATCTCCTCCGGCACCGTCTCGCGCCCGCGAAACAGCACCTCGGCGAACTCCTCAAGCTTGAACATCCAGAACGGCAGGTCGAGCGTCTTGGAATCGACCCTGACGCAATATTCGGGCAGCGATGCCGCGAACTCGTTGTGCGGGTCGAGGATCAGGATGCGCAGATCCGGCCGCGCCGCGATCGATTTGCGCAGCAGGAGCGAGACGGCGGTGGATTTGCCGACGCCGGTGGTGCCGACGATGGCGAAATGGCGCGCCAGCGTGTCGTCGATAGCGATGTTGGCGGCGATCGTCTCGTCCTGCGACAGCGAACCGATGGTGATGGAATGGCGCCCGGCCAGATCGTAGACCGCCTGCAGATCCCGGCTGCGGATGCGGTGCGCGACGGCGCCGATATGCGGATAGGTGGTGATGCCGCGGTCGAAGATCGGCTTGGCGCCGGGCTCGGCGCCGTCACGCACTTCGCCGATCAACTCGATGCTGACCTCGATGGCGTTCTGGCCTTCATTGTTCCAGGCGCGGTCCGACTTGCCGATCGCATAGACGAGACCAACGGTGCGCGTCGTGCCCAGATTGATCGAGATCATCTTGCCGACCGTCCACAGGCCGGTGACCGCGCCATCGACTTCGTCGGCAAAGGCGCTGATGGTGGCGCGGGCGCCGTCGCATTGCACGACATTGCCAAGGATGCGCCTGTCGTTCTGCTCTGCGTGGCGGCGCTCCTGCGATGTCGGTTCTCCGACGGAAGCTTCGCGTTCGACAAACATGGACAGGACAATCCCCATTTCCCTTGAGCATCGACCCTACAGGGAACGGGGTTAAGGTCGGGTGAGGTCGGATGGTGTAGAGAGGATTAAAGATCCGGCTAAAATTGTCGCGGTATGGCTCTTCTCCCATCTTGTCTCCAATCTTGGAATTTCGCTATACTGGACGAATGGATGATATAGCGAACGACATTTCCTCCACTATCGGCAGGCGCATACACGCCGAGAGGGTCATGCGCGACTGGTCGCTGGCGGAGCTTGCCGAGCGATCGGGGGTTTCCAAGGCGATGTTGAGCACGATCGAGCGCGGCAAGACCAGCCCGACCGCGGCTCTTCTGGTGCGGATCGCCGCGGCGTTCGGCATGACGCTGTCGACCTTGATCGCACGGGCGGAATTGCAGGGTGGTGGGCTACTGCGCGAGAGCGACCAGCCTATGTGGCGCGATCCCGATACCGGCTATGTCAGGCGGCATCTTTCACCGGCCTGCGACATGCCGCTCGAACTGATCAAGGTGCATCTGCCGGCGGGCGCCAAGGTCAGCTTTCCGGCAGCGTCCTACGCCTTCATCAAACAGCAGATATGGCTGATTTCCGGGCGGTTGGAATTCGTCGAGGGCGATGTGGCGCACCGGCTCGAGCCCGGCGATTGCCTGGCGCTCGGAGCGCCGTCGGACTGCACCTTCCATGCGCTGGAGCCGGGCGCCGACTATCTCGTCGCGCTGGTCAGGGGCTGAGATCATGGCAAGACGGCCAAAGCGCTCCCACAATGGGGGGCCGCCCCTCGATGAGTACAAAGGACCGCCATGGGGCAAGGGCGATCCCTACATCTTCCTCGCCTGGCAGGCGGCCCATGCCAAGGCATGGAAGGCGCCGAGCCGCGATGTCATGCTGATGCGCATGGACAAGGCCGAGAGGCTGGGCCTGACCTATGAGGAATACACGCTCGAGATCCTGGAGCGCGGACGGCATCTCGGGCAAGAAGACACCGACCGCATCAGCGCCATCAAGGCCGCGCGCAAACGGCGCCGTGTGCGCCAACTGGGCTGACCGGGGCAAGCTTGCTTCACTCATTTCACTGCTTCCAAAGGATATCGAGGGCATGCATTCCATCGAAATCGAAGCCCTCGGCGCACGTCCGGACACGCTGTCGATGCTGACTGACCTGCTGGTCGAAACGGTTGCCGCCGGCGGATCGGTCAGCTTCATGCATCCGCTGGCGCCGGAAGCGGCGACCGCATTCTGGGAAAGATCGTTGGCAGCGGCGGCAAAAGGGGAAAGGGCGGTGCTTGGCGCCTGGGACGGCAAGGCCCTGATCGGCACGGTCACCCTGCTGCTCGACTGCCCACCCAACCAGCCGCACCGGGCCGAGATCGCCAAGCTGATGACATCGGTCGAACATCGGGGCAGGGGTATCGGGACGCGCCTGATGCGGGCTGCGGAGCGTGTCGCCGTCGAGAAGGGGCGCACGCTGCTGGTTCTGGACACGGCGACGGAGGAAGGCGCTGCGGGCCTCTACGAGAAGCTTGGTTTCACCCTGGCCGGCGAAATCCCGGACTATGCGCTTAAACCGCATGGCGGCCTGACCGGTACGCTGATCTACTGGAAGCGTATCGGCACACGGGTAGGGGTATAGTCAGGACGAGGCCACACCGGAGAGGCGCCCCAGCAGCCAGGTGCGGAAATCCTGCTCGGCGCTGGTGAGCCGTGCGGTCGATGCCTTTGTCAGGAAATGCCCCGAGGTGCTGGAAAGCTCGAAGTCCGAGAGCCTGACCAGCGTTCCGTTGTCGAGCGCCGCATCGATCAGAGGGCGCGACCCTAAAAGCACGCCGGCACCGGCCCTCGCCGCTTCCATGGCGGCGACGAAACTGTCGAAGCGGTGTGATCGCTGGAGGTGGCCGGCCAATCCGGCCGCCGCGAACCACTCCGCCCACATTTCGCGTGCACCGGCGACCAGAAGCAGCGGCAGGGATGTCCAATCGGCGTCGGCGGCCAAGGCTGGAGCCGCCACCGGCACCAGCCGCTCGGCGGTCAGCCTGTCGGCCTCGCGCCCGGGAAAGGCGCCGTTGCCGAAGCGGATGTCGAGTGCCGACCCCGGCAGATCGTAGTCGGTCGGGCGATGGATCGTGACAAGATCGAGCTGGATGCGCGGCAATGCCCCGGCGAGATCGGGAAGTGCCGGAACCAGCACCAGCAAGGCGAAGGAGATCGGCACCCGGATCGAGACGGTCTGGACGGCGCGCGGCTCGAACAGTTCGGTCGTGCTGCTGGAGATGGTGGCGAAGGCCGACTGGATGTGGGGCAGGTAGGCGGCGCCTTCCGGCGACAGTGCGACGCCTCGCGCCAGCCGCGAGAACAGCCGGGTCTTCAGCCGCTCCTCCAGAAACCGGATGTGCTGGCTGACGGCCGCCTGGGTGAGGCCGAGTTCGGCAGCCGCAGCCGTGAAATTCGACAGCCGCGCGGCGGCCTCGAAACTGCGCAGCCAGTCGAGCGGCGGCAAGGCGGGAATGGTTTTTCGAGCCATTAGTTATTTACGGTCTCTGGCCAAAAAATGATAATTTGAGTTATGCCTGTCGTGGGGCGAACATGCAATCGAAACCCTGCGGACCGGGCCGCGGGGTGTAGCGGACAGGGACGGATTTCCATGCTCACCCATGCGCTGGTCGGCGACGAAGGCAGAACGATCGAACTTGGCTGGCAGGACGGGAGGCGCACCCGCTTTCACGCCATCTGGCTGCGTGACAACGCACTCGACGACAAGACTCGCAGCGCCGGCAACGGCCAGCGCCTCATCACTATCCTCGACATTCCGGCCGAGACGAGAATTGGCGCGGCGGCGATCAAGGCCGGCATGCTGGAGGTCAGCTTCGTGCCGGAAGGAAAAACGGTCAGCTTTCCCGCGCCATGGCTGAGTGCCAACGCCTATGACCGCGATGAGCTCCGCCAGCCCGGCTGGACGGGCGATATCATCCAGCGCTGGACCAAAGCGACGATGCAGAATTCGGTGCCGCGCGCCAGCTACCCGGCAGCCAGTCACAGCCGCGGTGTCCTGCGGGAGTGGCTTTCGGCGGTGAGGACCTATGGCTTTGCGGTGATGGACGGCCTGCCGGCCGAATCCGGAGCACTCTGCAAAGTGTCTGACCTGTTCGGCTACATCAGGGAAACCAATTACGGCCGCTGGTTCGAAGTGCGCGCCGAGGTCAATCCAAACAATCTTGCCTACACCAATCTCGGCCTCCAGGCACACACCGACAATCCCTATCGCGATCCGGTGCCGACGCTGCAGATCCTGTCCTGCATCGAGAATACGGTGGAGGGCGGCGAATCGAGCGTAGTCGACGGTTTTGCCGTCGCGGCTGCCTTGCAGGCCGAGAACCCGGAAGGCTTCCGCCTGTTGAGTTCATGCCCGGCGCGTTTCGAATATGCCGGCTCGTCGGGCGTGCGGCTGCAGGCCAAGCGTCCGATGATCGAGCTCGGTCCCGATGGCGAACTGATCTGCATCCGCTTCAACAACCGCTCGCTGGCGCCGACCGTCGACGTCCCCTTCGCCGACATGGAGGCCTACTACGCCGCCTATCGCCGGTTCGCCGAGCTGATCGAGGATCCGTCCTTCGAAGTCACCTTCAAGCTCGAACCCGGCCAGGCCTTCATCGTCGACAACACGCGGGTCATGCATGCCCGCAAGGCGTTTTCGGGCACCGGCAAGCGCTGGCTGCAAGGGTGCTACGCCGACAAGGATGGTCTGTTGTCGACGCTCGCCGCGATCGAGCAAGATTTCAAGGAGGCCGCGGAATGAGCGGCCAGGATTTGAACGCGGACAACATCGTCGAATTCATCGCCGACATTTTCGAGCGCCGGGGTGCGGAATCCTATCTGGGCGAGCCGGTGACGATGTCCGAGCATATGCTGCAGGGGGCATGGCTGGCGGAGCAGGACGGCGCGCCCGAGGTGCTGGTGGCGGCCGCGCTGCTGCACGACATCGGCCATTACACCAGCGAGTTCGGCACCTACTCGCCCGAGGACGTCGAGGACAAGCACCATGACGAAGCCGGCGGCGAGGTGCTGGCGCCGTTCTTTCCGCCTGTCATCGTCGAATGCGTCAGGCTGCATGTGGCGGCCAAGCGGTATCTCTGCGCCACCGACCCGACCTATTTCTCCAAGCTGTCGCCGGCTTCGGTTCATACGCTGTCGCTGCAGGGCGGACCGATGAACGCCGACGAGGTGGCCGAGTTCCGCAAGAACCCGTTCCATGAGGAAGCGGTTCGGGTTCGCATCTGGGACGAGGGCGGCAAGGTCGCCGACATGAAGACGCGGGCGTTTCGCGACTATGTGCCGTTGCTGCAGCGGGTGGTTCGCGACTTCGCCAACCGCGCCTGACGCAACCAGTCACCGGGAGGAGATCGCCCATGTGTTTCTGCTTCGACGGCGACAATACGGTCGCCGGCCCGCCCCGCTTTGCCGGACGAGCGCAAGATCCTCGAGCGCTGGGCCAAGGCGAGCGGCGTGACGTTGCGCGGCTGAAACGAAGGCCCGCGCGGCGAACATGCCGCGCGGAGATTCAAGAAGGCTGGGTGTGCCGTTAGCCTTTGTGGTGCACCTGCTGAAGTCCGTAGACCGGCGTCGGCAGCCCGGCATGCCTGGCCTTCAATTGCAGCGACAGGAACTGCGAATAGTGGCGCGACTGGTGCAGATTGCCGCCGTGGAACCACAGCGCTTCCTGTTGCGTCGGCTTCCACATGTTGCGCAACTCGCCTTCCCAAGGGCCGGGATCCTTGGTGGTGTTCGAGCCGAGGCCCCAGCACTTTCCGACCTTGTCCGCCGTTTCGCGCGATATCAGATCGGCGGCCCAGCCATTCATCGAGCCGTAGCCGGTGGCGTAGACGATAAGGTCGGCAGGCAGTTCCGACCCGTCGCTGAGCAGAACCGAATGCTGCTTGATCTCTTCGACGTCGACACCGCTCTTCAGCTTGATAGACCCGTCGATGACCAGCTGGGAAGCGCCGACATCGATATAGTAGCCGGAGCCTCGCCTGAGGTACTTCATGAACAGGCCTGACTCGTCGTCGCCCCAGTCGAGCATGAAACCGGCCTTTTCCAGTCCCTTGTAGAACGCCGCGTCGCGTTTCTTCATCTCGGCATAGGCCGGGATCTGGAATTCGTGCAGGATCTTGTAGGGCAGGGAGGCAAAGATCAGATCGGCCTTGGCTGTGGTGATGCCGTTCTGAACCGCCTGTTCCGAGTAGAGGGAGCCCAGGCCGATTTCCATCAGCGTGTCGGATCTGGAGATATGGGTGCTCGAGCGCTGCACCATGGTGACGTCGGCGCCGGCTTCCCAAAGCGCGGCGGCGATGTCGTGGGCGGAATTGTTGGAGCCGATGACAACGGCCTTCTTGCCGGCATAGGCATCGGGGCCGGGATGCTTCGAGGAGTGATGCTGGTCGCCCTTGAAGTTCTCCATGCCCTTGAATTTCGGCAGGTTGGCCTTGCCGGACTGTCCGGTGGCCAGCACCAGCTGCTTGGGTTTCAGGGTGATGTCCTTGCCGTCGCGGTGGACGACGACGGTCCATTCCTTCTTCTCGTCGTCATAGGTGGCGCTCTTGGCCTCGGTCGAGGACCAGTAGTTCAGCTCCATCACCTTGGTGTACATTTCCAGCCAGTCGCCGATCTTGTCCTTGGGCGAGAAGACCGGCCAGTTTTTCGGGAAATCGATATAGGGCAGATGGTCGTACCAGACCGGATCGTGCAGGCAGAGCGACTTGTAGCGCTTGCGCCAGCTGTCGCCGGCGCGCTCGTTCTTCTCGATGATGATGGTCGGCACGCCGAGCTGCCGCAGCCGTGCGCCGAGCGCGATGCCGCCTTGGCCACCACCGATGATGACCGTGTAGGGCTGCGTCTTGAAGCCGAGTTCGGCCGCCTCTTTCTCGCGTTCTTCCTTCCATGTCGGGCGGTTCTTGCCCGAGCCATGCCTGGCCCCCATGGGCCGCGCGAAGCCGGCCGGTTCCTCGTGGCCCTTCAATTCGACCATGGTGGTCAGCAGCGTCCAGATCTTGCCGTCCTTCAGCCTGACATGGCCAAAGCCGCGCGCCACTTCGGTCTCGAAACTGATCCAGCCCTCGATCAGCCCGTCGCTCTCGGTCGCGTCCTCACCGCTGGCGAGCGCCCAATGCGACGGCTTTGTCCCGGACAACTGGCTCTTCAGCATGTCGCGGACCTGGTCCTTGCCTTCCATGGTCTTGATGTTCCAGGTGAAGGTGACGAGGTCGCGCCAGTAGCAGTCCTCCTGAAAGCAGCCGATCGCCTTCTCGATGTCATTGGCGGCGAGGGCAGCGCCGAATTGATCGAGCAGGTCGGACAGTTTCTTGTTTGGGGCCTTGTCGAGCATAAGTTTTCCTCCGTGAAATCCAGGCCGTCATGGTTTGCTCCTCCCGACTTGCAAAGCCGGACAATCAAGTATTGGCAATGAGAATAGCCTTCGTCACGCCCCACCATAGTTTCGCGTGGCTTCAAGGACTTATCCGGAAAACATGCTCCCAAGCCGGTTTGACGCGGCGTCCGTCGCGAAATCGTGACGGGTGTTTTTCAAATTGGGAAGCGGCTTCATCGGCGGCGCGATTTTTGCCGTTGACAGCCTGCCTTGCCCGCCCTTAGTGTCCGCCNTTGGGAAGCGGCTTCATCGGCGGCGCGATTTTTGCCGTTGACAGCCTGCCTTGCCCGCCCTTAGTGTCCGCCATCATGAAAAAGGCACTCATTCTCGTAGGAAGGCGCGTGGGCAAGGCGGTGTAACCGCCGGGCGAAAACCTCCCATGCGCAACACACAGGCTCCCTCGGGGGCCTTTTTTATTGCCTAAAACACGACTAAACGACCAGCAGCAGCCAGATGGCAACGCCCAAAGGGCGACAGTACGGGACCAAACCGATGAGCAACGGACAAAGTGAACGGCGCGAAATGCCAAGAGCCGAAATGACGGGCGCCGAAATGGTGGTGCAGGCGCTGAAGGACAATGGCGTCAAGCATGTCTTCGGTTATCCCGGCGGCGCGGTTCTCCCGATCTACGACGAGATCTTCCAGCAGGACGAGGTCGAGCACATTCTGGTGCGGCACGAGCAGGGTGCGGGCCACGCGGCCGAAGGCTATGCGCGCTCGACGGGCAAGGCCGGCGTCATGCTGGTGACCTCCGGCCCCGGCGCCACCAATGCGGTGACGCCGCTGCAGGACGCCTTGATGGATTCGATCCCGCTGGTTTGCCTGACCGGGCAGGTGCCGACCTCGCTCATTGGCTCCGACGCGTTCCAGGAATGCGACACGGTCGGCATCACGCGCCCCTGCACCAAGCACAACTGGCTGGTGAAGGACGTCAACGAACTCGCGGCGACCATTCACGAGGCCTTCCATGTCGCCACGACCGGCCGTCCCGGTCCGGTGGTGGTCGACATTCCGAAGGACGTGCAGTTCGCCAAGGGATTTTATGTCCCGCCGCAGATCGCGCCGCGCACCAGCTACCAGCCCAAGGTCCAGGGCGATCTGGAGAAGATCAAGGCGGCGGTCGAGCTGATGGCGACCGCGAAGAAACCGATCATCTACTCGGGCGGCGGCGTCATCAATTCCGGCCCGGAGGCGAGCCATCTCTTGCGCGAACTGGTCGATCTCACTGGTTTCCCGATCACCTCGACGCTGATGGGGCTCGGCGCCTATCCGGCATCGGGCAAGAACTGGCTGGGTATGCTTGGCATGCACGGCACCTACGAAGCCAACATGGCCATGCATGATTGCGACGTGATGATCTGCATCGGCGCGCGCTTCGACGACCGCATCACCGGCCGGCTGACCGCGTTCTCGCCGAACTCGCGCAAGATCCACATCGACATCGATCCATCCTCGATCAACAAGAACGTGCACACCGAAGTGCCTATCATCGGCGATGTCGGCCGGGTGCTGGAGGACATGGTGCGGCTGTGGCGGGCGACCGCCAAGGCCGACAAGAAGGCGCTCTATCCCTGGTGGGAGCAGATCGCCAAATGGCGCGGTCGCGATTCACTCGCCTACAAGATGAACCATGAGGTCATCATGCCGCAATACGCCATCCAGCGGCTCTACGAACTGACCAAGGACATGGACACCTACATCACCACCGAGGTCGGCCAGCACCAGATGTGGGCGGCGCAGCATTATCATTTCGAGAAGCCGAACCGCTGGATGACGTCAGGTGGGCTGGGCACGATGGGCTACGGCTTGCCGGCGGCTCTCGGCGTGCAGATCGCGCATCCCGATGCGCTGGTCGTCGACATCGCCGGCGACGCCTCGGTGCAGATGACGATGCAGGAGATGAGCGCGGCGGTGCAGCACGATGCACCGATCAAGATCTTCATCCTCAACAACCAGTACATGGGCATGGTGCGCCAGTGGCAGCAGCTGCTGCACGGCAACCGGCTGTCGCATTCCTACACCGAGGCGATGCCGGACTTCGTCAAGCTGGCCGAAGCCTATGGCGGCCACGGCATACGCTGCGAAAAGCCCGACGAGCTGGATGACGCCATCAAGGAGATGATCGCTGTCAAGAAGCCGGTGCTGTTCGACTGCCGCGTGGCGACGCTCGCCAACTGCTTCCCGATGATCCCGTCGGGCAAGGCACACAATGAGATGCTGTTGCCGGACGAGGCGACGGACGAGGCCGTGGCCAACGCCATCGACGCCAAGGGCAGGGAACTGGTGTAAGCCGCGAAGCCAGGGCAGGGCTGTCGCGAGAAGCCGTGCGGAAACAGATCGTTAGATCAAGAGTTTGAAATCGAGATTCATGTCATGAACGCACAGCACCTTCAACCGACCGGCTCCGCCTACTTCATCGCCAAGGAAACGGAGCGGCCGGAAAACCACACGCTTTCCGTGCTGGTCGACAACGAGCCGGGCGTGCTTGCCCGGGTCATCGGCCTGTTTTCCGGGCGCGGCTACAACATCGAGAGCCTGACCGTTTCCGAGACCGAACATGAAAAGCACCTGTCGCGGATCACCATCGTGACCCGCGGCACGCCGCACGTGCTGGAGCAGATCAAGCATCAGCTCGAGCGCATCGTGCCGGTGCACCGCGTGGTCGACCTTACCGTGCGTTCGCACGAGTTCGGCCAGGAGCGGCCGCTGGAGCGGGAACTGGCGCTGGTCAAGGTCGCCGGCACCGGCGAGGCCCGCGTCGAGGCGCTGCGGCTGGCCGACGCTTTCCGCGCCTCGGTCATCGACGCCAACACCGAGCATTTCATCTTCGAGATCACAGGCAAGGGCTCCAAGCTCGACCAGTTCATCGCCATCATGAAGCCGCTCGGCCTGGTCGAGATCTGCCGCACCGGCGTGGCGGCGATGAACCGCGGCCCGCAGGGCATGTAGCACCGGCCGGATCCCCCACAGCCGTCAATTCTGGCTCGGCGACCGGCCGGTTCTGGCCTTTGCGGTCGCCGGAAAGAGACAATAATACTGACGTATCTGGGAGGATATCATGTCGCTCGACGCATTCCTCGCTCTTTTGGTCTACGCTTTCGTCACCTCGATCACGCCGGGGCCGAACAACCTCATGCTGCTGGCTTCAGGTGTGAATTTCGGCCTGGTCAGGAGCGTGCCGCATATGCTTGGCATCAGCATCGGTTTCCTGGTGCTGCTGCTTGCCGTCGGCCTTGGTTTTGGCGCCGTGCTGACGGCGGTTCCGGCGCTGCATACGGCGTTGAAGATCGCCGGCGCCGCCTATCTGCTCTACCTCGCCTGGAAGATCGCCATGTCGCGCTCGTTCGCAGGCAAGGGCGAGGCAAGCGGGCGGCCGATGCGCTTCATCGATGCGGCGGCGTTCCAGTGGGTCAATCCCAAGGCCTGGGTGATGGCGGTCACCGCCATGGCCGTCTACAGCAATCCGGAGCACCCGTTCCTGTCGGTGGCGCTGATCTCGGTGGCTTTCACCATCGTCAACCTGCCGAGCGTCTCGGTATGGGCGGGATTCGGCACGGCGCTGCGCGGTTTCCTGTCGGATCCGGTACGGCTGAAATGGTTCAACATCGCCATGGGCGTGCTGCTGGCGGCGACGCTTTGGCCGATGTTGAAATAGGTTTTCCTCGGGGCTCGTCGTAGCTTCGGCCAGCGGCCATGCCGGGTGCACATCCATTGTGCAGTGCACATTAAATCTTCGTAATGCCGTGTTTTGGCCCTTTTCCGACAAAGGCGTGTCCTATCTATTCGGCGAAATCGCGGCAGGGAGCCCGTGAGTTGCGCTAGAATACGACCACCTGGCTATGGCGTGTCGGACAGAGAGGGCCTTTTGTCGATGCGTGGAAAAGTCATTCTTTCTTTGCTGGCGGTCGCCTGCGCGGGTGCTGCCTGGCTCTATCTGTCTCCCGATGCGCTGAGCCGGGCTCAACAGTTGATCGGCGCAAAGCAGGTCGCGGTGGCATCGAACAAGCAGGCTCCGGACAAACAGGCCCCGGGCACGCAGGCTGCGGACAAACAGGCAGGCGGCAAGCAGGCGGCTGGCGGCAATGGTGCGCGTTCGGCCTCGATCGTCTCGGCGACGGCGACGACGGCTGATTTCCCGATCCGGCGCTATGCCATCGGCTTCGTCTCCTCTCCGGCGGTGGTCAATATCAACGCGCGGGTGTCCAGCCAGATCGTCTCCATCGACGTCAAGGACGGGCAGATGGTGAAGGCCGGGGATCTCCTGTTTTCGCTTGATGATCGTGCCCTGAAGGCGCAGCTCGCCAAGGACCAGGCGACACTCGCCAAGGACCAGGCCCTGCTCGCCAGCTCGAATTCCGATCTTCAGCGCGCCAAGGACCTCGTCGCCAAGCAGGCCGGCACGCAGCAAACCTACGACCAGGCGGTTGCCGCGCAGAAGGCCGCGGCGGCGACCGTCGATGCCGACAAGGCGACGATCGATGCCGACAACGTCCAGCTTGGCTTTGCCACCATCACGGCACCGATCGCCGGCAGGCTGGGTGCCGTCAGTGTCGCCGTCGGCGATCTTGTCACCGTCAGCAATGGCAACAGCAGCACGGCGACGCCGTTGGTGACCATCACCCAGATGGACCCGCTGCAGGTGAACTTCAATCTGCCGGAAAGCAACCTTGCGCTGCTGCACAAGGCGCTGGCCAATCCGCAGCAGGGGGCAGTGACGCTGACCCAGGACGGCGACCCGACGCCGATCGGCAAGGGTACGCTCGATTTCGTCGATTCCAGCGTCGACACGGCTTCCGGCACCATCGCCACGAGAGCCAGCATACCGAACGCCGATCTTTCGCTGTGGCCGGGCCAATATGTGAATGTCGTCCTCGACGCCGGCATCATGCCGCGGATGACCTCGGTTCCCACGGTCGCGGTGCAGCCGAGCCAGAAGGGGCCGTTCGTCTATGTGGTCAAACCCGACAACACCGTCGAGATGCGGCCGGTGCAAGTGGCGCTGACCGAAGGCGAGAACAGCGCCATCAGCCAGGGGGTGAAAGCTGGCGAGAAGGTGGTCACCGAAGGCCAGACGAGGCTCAAGAACGGTGCCGCCGTGCATGAGGGCGCCTCCACGGCAGCACCCAAGGTGGCCGAGGCGAGCAGTGCCGGCGGGGCGGCCCAATGATCTCCGAATTCTGCATTCGCAGGCCCGTCGCCACGCTCCTGATGTCGTTCGCTCTCGTGCTGGGCGGGCTGTTCGCCTACAAATTCCTGCCGGTCGCCGCACTGCCCAGCGCCGAATTCCCGGTGGTCAACGTCTCGGCCTCGCTGCCCGGCGCCTCGCCGGAAACCATGGCGACATCGGTAGCGACGCCGCTGATCAAGCAGTTCGCGACCATCGCCGGCATCGATTCGATTTCGACCACGAACTCGCTCGGCCAGACCTCGATCGCCATCCAGTTCGTGCTCAACCGCGACATCGACGCGGCGGCGGCCGACGTGCAGGCGGCGATAGCGCGCACGCAGAAATCATTGCCGCCGCAGATGACGTCGCCGCCGAGCTACCGCAAGGTCAATCCGGCCGACGCGCCGATCCTTTTGATGTCGCTGGTCAGCGACACGGTTCCGCTGACCGACCTCGATGCCTTCGCCGAAAACGTCATCTCGCCGTCGCTGTCGACCATTGACGGCGTGGCGCAGGTCTCGATCTTCGGCCAGCAGAAATACGCGGTGCGCATCCAGATCGACCCGACCGCGCTTGCCGCCCGCGGCATCTCGATCGATCAGCTGCAGGCGGCGGTCGCGTCCGCCAACAGCAACACGCCGCTCGGCGTGCTGCAGAACGACAAGCAGCAGCTGACGATCACCGCCAACACCCAGCTGACCGACGCCGCCGGCTTCTCCAACCTCATCATCGCCACCAAGAACGGCCACCCGGTGCGGCTGGGCGAAGTGACCCGGGTCGTCAATTCCGTGCAGACCACGACGACCGCAAGTTGGTATGACGGTACCCGCGCGATCATCATGGCCGTCCAGCGCCAGCCCGACGCCAACACGGTCGACGTCGTCGACAAGGTCAAGGCGATGCTGCCGTCCTTCCAGGACCAGATGCCGGCCGCGGCCCAGATCAAGCTGCTCAACGATCGCTCGACCTCGATCCGCCAGGCCGTCGACGACGTGCAGTTCACGCTGCTTTTGACCATCGCGCTGGTGGTGATGGTGATCTTCGTGTTCCTGCGCCGGGTGACGGCGACCATCATCCCGGCCGTGGCGGTGCCGATCTCGCTAATCGCCACGCTCGGCGCCATGTTCCTGTTCGGCTTTTCCATCGACAACATCTCGCTGATGGGCCTGACGCTCGCGGTTGGCCTTGTCGTTGACGACGCCATCGTGATGCTCGAAAACATCTTCCGCCATATGGAGGAGGATGGGCTGTCTGCCTTCGACGCGTCGCTGAAGGGCGCGCGCGAAATCGGCTTCACCATCATCTCGATCTCGATCTCGCTGGTCNCGCTGGTCGCCGTGTTCATCCCGGTGCTTCTGATGGGCGGCGTCATCGGGCGCATCTTCAACGAGTTCGCCGTCGTGGTGACGGTCGCCATCCTGGCGTCGATGTTCGTCTCGCTGACGCTGACGCCGATGCTGTGCTCGCGGCTGCTGTCGGTGACCAAGGCCGACCGTGAGGCGCACGGTGCGGGCCACAAGCGCGATTTCATCACGCGCGGCTACGACCGTGTCCTCAGCTTCTGCCTGCGGCACACCTTCCTGGTGTTCCTCGTCTTCATCGGCACCGCGGCGGCGTCGGTGTGGCTGATCCAGGTATCGCCGAAGGGCTTCTTCCCGCAGGAGGATATCGGCCAGATCTCGGTGACCACCATCGCGCGCCAGGACATCTCGTTCGACGCCATGGCCAAGTTGCAAGGGCAGGTGGCCAGTGTCTTCTCGCATTCGCCCTATGTCGACCATGTCGCGTGGTCGGCGGGCAGCGGCAACAACGCGCTCAACCAGGGGCAGCTCTTCGTCCAGCTCAAGGGCAAGGACCAGCGTCCCGATATCGAGAAGGTGCTTTCGGATCTGCGCAAGCAACTGGCCGGCGTGGCGGGCATCGAGACCTACATGCAGCCGGTGCAGAACCTGAGACTGGGTTCGCGCTCGTCGGCCAGCGCCTACCAGCTGGTGGTTCAGGGGCTGGACACCGGCCAGACCGATATCTGGGCGCAGAAACTCAATGACGCGATGGCGGCCGACCATGCGACCTTCACCGACGTCACCAGCGATTTGCAGAACAATGCGCTGCAGGCATCGCTGGTGGTGGATCGCGACAAGGCCGCCCAGCTCGGCATCGACACCGACACGCTGCGCAGCGCTCTCTATGGCGGTTTCGGCACCGACCAGGTTTCGACGATCTTCGGCTCGGCCGACAGCTACGAGGTCATCACCGAGCTCGATCCCAAGATCGAATGGTCGCCCGAGCGGATGCTCGCCATCCAGATGCGGACGGCGAGCGGCAGCCTGGTTCCGCTCGGCGCCTTCGCCCGCGTCGACCGCACGGCCGGTGCCCTGACGGTCAACCAGCTCGGCCAGCTTCCGGCGGTGACCATCTCCTACAATTTGCCGCAAGGCGTGGCGCTCGGCGACAGCACGGCCCGCATCAGCGCGCTCAAGGAGCAGATCGGCATGCCGACGGAGATCTCGACGTCATTTGCCGGCACGGCCAAGACCTTCCAGGATTCGCTTGCCAACCAGGGCCTGCTGATCGGCGGCGCCATCCTGACCATCTACATCGTGCTCGGCATCCTCTATGAGAGCTTCATCCACCCGCTCACCATTCTGACCGGCCTGCCGTCGGCGGTGCTCGGCGCCGTCGTTGCCTTGCGCTTCGCCGGCATGGATCTGTCCGTCATCGCGGTGATCGGCATCCTGATGCTGATCGGCATCGTCAAGAAGAACGGCATCATGATGGTCGATGTCGCGCTCGAACTGCGACGAGAAGGCATGTCGGCCACCGATTCCATCCACAAGGCGTGTCTGATGCGTTTCAGGCCGATCATGATGACGACGCTGGCAGCACTGATGGGCACTTTCCCGATCGCGCTCGGTACCGGCGCCAGCGCGGAACTGCGCCAGCCGCTGGGTGTCGCGGTCGTCGGCGGCCTGCTCGCCTCGCAGGCGCTGACCCTGTTCGTGACGCCGGTGATCTATGTCTACATGGAGAATTTCTCGGGCTGGCTGGTCGGGCTGATGGCGAAGCGCAAGCCCGAGCTGCACGTTGTCGACGTGGGCGATCAGCCGTCCTTGTTCGGCACCAACGACGACATTCAGGGCGAGCCGCAGAAAACCGCCGCCGAGTAACGGCTTGATGCGGTCCGGATAAAAGCTGGCCCAAGCCGTCATGCTTGCGGCCGGCGGATCGGAGCCATAGTTTGTGGCAATGTCCCACGATCATGACCACGACAACGAACTCGATCCGTTTGCCGCCCGCGTGCGGGCGCTGGAGACCATCCTGACCCGCAAGGGGCTGATCGATCCGGCTGCGATCGACGTCATCGTCGATACCTACGAGACCAAGATCGGTCCGCGCAACGGCGCCAGGGTGGTGGCGAAAGCCTGGAGCGATCCGGCCTATGCCGACTGGCTGAGGCGCGACGCGACGGCGGCCATCGAATCGCTCAGCTACACCGGCCGGCAGGGCGAGCACATGCAGGCGGTGTTCAACACCGATGAGACGCACAACCTCGTCGTCTGCACGCTGTGTTCCTGCTATCCGTGGTCGGTGCTCGGGCTACCGCCGGTCTGGTACAAGGCGCCGCCCTATCGTTCACGCGCCGTCATCGACCCGCGCGGCGTGCTCGAGGAATTCGGGCTGACGCTGCCGGTGGACAAGAAGATCCGCGTCTGGGATTCGACCGCGGAACTGCGCTACCTCGTCGTGCCGCAGCGGCCACAGGGCAGCGAAGGCTGGAGCGAGGAGCAACTGGCCGGGCTGGTAAGCCGCGATGCCATGATCGGCACGGCGCTGGCCAAAGTACCGGAACAGACGAGGGGGCCGACATGAACGGTCCCCAGGATCTCGGCGGACAGATGGGGTTCGGGCCCGTGGCCCCTGAAAAAGATGAACCCTATTTCCATGCCGATTGGGAGCGGCGCGCGCTCGGCGTGACGCTGACGGCCGGCGCCATGGGTGCCTGGAACATCGACGAGAGCCGGCACGCGCGGGAATCGCTGCATCCCGCCGACTATTATGGTTCCAGCTACTACCAAATCTGGATCAAGGCGCTGGAGACCTTGCTCAATCGCCATGGTTTCGTCAGCGAACGCGATCTCAGGGCAGGCGGGGCGATCGATGCGGCGGCGACACCGAAACGGGTGCTGAAGGCGGAAAACGTTCCGGCCGTGCTCGCCAAGGGCGGCCCCTGCAACCGGCCGGTCGAGACGGCGCCGCGCTTCAAGGCCGGCGACGCCGTGCGGACGAAGAATTTCAACCCGACCGGCCACACCAGGCTGCCGCGCTATGCGCGTGGCAAACGGGGCACGATCGAGGCGGTGCGCGACGGTTTCGTCTTTCCCGACACCAACGCGCATGGGCAAGGCGAGAACCCGCAATGGGTCTATACGGTGGCTTTCGATGGCACGGAGATCTGGGGCGAGGGCGCCGACCCGACGCTGACCGTGTCGATCGACGCCTGGGAGAGCTATCTTGAGCCGGCCTGAAGGTACCGCTGCCGATTTGCCGCCGGGGGTCGATGCCCCGGTGTTTGCCGAGCCATGGCAGGCCGAGGCCTTCGCCTTGACGGTGGCCCTGCACGACAAGAGGCTGTTCTCGTGGAACGAGTGGGCGGATGCTCTGTCGGCGCAGGTGAAGAAGCCGAACGCCGCGGCTGACGGCCGCGATTATTACGAACATTGGCTGGCAGCACTAGAAAACCTGCTTGCGTCGAAAGGGCTGGCCGCCAAATCCGATGTCGACGCGATGGCGCAGGCCTGGGAACGCGCCGCGCATGCCACCCCACACGGCAAGCCGATCCTGCTGGAGAACGATCCGACCGGTCACGATCAAGCGAGCAGATAACTGCCTTCCCGGTACGTCCTTGTTCTCGTCTTGGCCAATCTTTAATCGGTGGGGATCATGCCTTCGAGAGCAATGATCCTCGTCCTGGCGGAGCGTTCGCGGATAGCTTTGAGCCGTCCGTATTCTGGAGAATCATACCATTCCACGAGGGAAGCCATGTTTGGGAACTCGACAATCACCAGGCGATGAGGTTCCCAATCACCTTCCAACACCTTGGTGGCTCCGCCGCGGGCAATGTACCTTCCCCCGTAGCGCGCTTCTGTTGCTGGGACATCCCGGCGGTATTCTTCGAAAACGGCGGCGTCTGTTATGTCTACGTCAGCGATAAGATATGCTGCCATTGCCCTTTCCTCCGCGAAAGGAGGCATTGAAGCACGTTCATTAGCTATCCCGCAACTAAGCACGGTGACGGCTGTCTTGTCTTTGTCTTGCGAATCCGGTCTCTCACGCTAATGGAATTTTCACCCCAACAGGACGAGGCGCTGCAAGCGGTTGCCCGCTGGCTCAAAGAGGGCCGGCCGCAGCTGTTCCGTCTGTTCGGCTATGCCGGCACCGGCAAGACGACGCTGGCGCGCTATTTCGCCGAGCATGTCGACGGCCAGGTGCAGTTCGCCGCCTTCACCGGCAAGGCGGCGCAGGTGCTGCGCTCCAAGGGGGCAGTCAATGCCCGCACCATCCATTCGCTGATCTACCGGCCCAAGGGCGAGGAATCGGTAGAGGACGAGGTGACCGGCAAGACCTCGATGTCGCCGACCTTCTCGCTCAACCGGCAGAGCCCGATCTCGCGCGCCAAGCTGGTCGTCATCGACGAATGCTCGATGGTCGACGAGCAGCTCGGCCGCGACCTGATGAGTTTCGGCACGCCGATCCTGGTGCTGGGCGACCCCGGCCAGTTGCCGCCGATCTCGGGCGGCGGTTTCTTCACCGACCACGAGCCGGATTTCCTGCTCACCGAAATCCACCGGCAGGCGCGCGACAATCCGATCCTGCGGCTGGCGCTCGACGTGCGCGAGGGCCGAGAATTCATGCGCGGCGACTACGGCACGGCGCAGGTGATCGGCAAGGAGGACGTCAACCAGGAGCTGGTGCTCAGGGCGGACCAGGTGCTGGTCGGCACCAACCGCACGCGCCGCCGCTACAACCAGCGCCTGCGCGAACTCAAGGGCTTCAATGCCGACTATCCGCAGGCGGGCGACAAGCTGGTCTGCCTGCGCAACGATCCCGCCAAGGGGCTGCTCAACGGTTCGCTGTGGAAGGTGATGACCTCGTCGCGCGAGACGGTGAAACCCGGCATCAACCTTCTGGTTTCGCCCGAAGAGGACGATCCGGACCGCGGCGTCGCCAAGATCAAACTGCTCAAGGCGGCATTCGAGGATCCGGACGCCGAAATTCCCTGGCAGCAGAAGAAGCGCTTCGACGATTTCGACTACGGCTACGCGCTGACCGTGCACAAGGCGCAGGGCTCGCAGTGGAACGAGATCGTGCTGTTCGATGAAAGCTGGGCCTTCAAGGAAACGCGCCAGCGCTGGCTTTATACCGCGATCACCCGGGCCGCCGAGCGGCTGACCATCGTCAGGTAGCGTTACGACGATGGCTTTTCTCGCGCACCGACCCGCTGGACCCCGAGCCATTCCCAGGCGTCGGCTTCGTCCTCGGCCTTGAAATGCCTGAATTCGATGGGTGACGACGCGGGCAAGGCGTGTCGTGCGTCCGCCGTCCAGTCGGGCGTGCCGATTGCCGCGCACCTGCCTATGTGCTCCAGTGCGTGGACGGCGCCCTGCTTGAGGGTTTCGTCGGAGATGTCGGTCCAATCGACGCCGTCGTGATCGACCATGCGCACGGCCACGTCGATTCGCTGGTGGAGCGCGTACGCCGCCTCCAGCAGGCCGAACAGGTTTTCCGCATCGGCCGCCGCGACATGCCCGACCACATCGATTGCGAACAGGTCGTCGCGATCGGTGTCGATGCGACGGATCGCCGGCACGGATTGCAGGAAATTCACGGGCGGAGCCTCCTTTGGCGGAAATATCGGTCTTCTGGAACACCGGAAACCCCCTATCTGTTCCCGTCAAAGGCGCTATAGATGCCCGGTCTCAAGCGCGCCGCGGCTGAACGGCGCGCGCAAACCGCCTGATCTCACGGACGCCAGCCCATGCCCGCAAAGCTTTCCGTCAACCTCAACGCCATCGCCATGCTGCGCAACCGGCGCGACCTGCCATGGCCAAGCGTGATCGGCGTCGGCCGCCTTGCCCTTGCCGCCGGGGCACATGGGCTGACGGTCCACCCACGTCCCGACGAACGTCACACAAGGCATTCCGACCTGCCCGAGATCAGGGCGCTGATCGACGATGAGTTTCCGCAAGCCGAGTTCAACATAGAGGGCTACCCGAGCGAGGATTTCCTGGCGCTTGTGGAAAAACATCAGCCCGAACAGGTGACGCTGGTTCCCGATGACCCGGCACAGGCAACTTCCGATCATGGCTGGAACTTTGCCGCCGACTCGGCGTTCCTGACACCGGTCGTCAGGCGTCTGAAGAAGAGCGGTTTCAGGGTGTCGTTGTTTTCGGACGCCGATCCTGTCGGCATGGCGGCCGCGCGCGACACTGGCGCTGACCGAATCGAACTCTATACCGGCCCTTACGGCAGCTACCATTCGGATTCCGAAAAGGCCGCCAAAGAGCTGGAAAGATTGGGAAAAACCGCCGATGCGGCATTCGCCGCCGGCCTTCAGGTCAATGCCGGGCACGATCTGACAGTGGACAATCTGCCTGCGTTGGCAAGGCGTATTCCGGCATTGGCCGAAGTGTCGATCGGACACGGGTTGACAGCCGACGCGTTGGAGTATGGCATGGCCGGCACGGTGGGTCGGTTTCTAAAGGCTTGCGGCTGGTAGGGGTAGAGAGCGTCGCTTTGCAGGTATGGCAGCCATAGCGTGCAATTGACATCGCATCGCAGCATGCATGAAGCACCGCGTGCTTGTCGGGGAGTGGTCCATGGACCTTGCCACTCGCGTTAGCGAGGCCGAAACCGTCGAGCAATCGAGCCATTCGGGGGCCGAAAAGCAAAGCACCAAAGTTCTGATGCTGGGGGCGCTCGGTGTCGTCTATGGTGATATCGGCACCAGCCCGATCTACGCCTTCCGCGAGGCGCTTCACGCTTCGCCCGGTATCGATACGCGCGTTCACGTGCTTGGCGTGCTGTCGCTGATCGTTTGGGCGCTGACGATCATCGTGACCATAAAATATGTCGCCTTCGTGCTTCGTGCCGACAACAAGGGCGAGGGCGGCACGCTGTCGCTGATGTCGCTGGCGCGCAGCGCCTATCCCAAGGGCGCGCGGCTCATCCTGGCGATCGGTCTTTGCGGCGCGGCGTTGTTTTTCGGCGATTCGATCATAACGCCGGCCATCTCCGTGCTGTCGGCGGTCGAAGGGCTCAGGGTGGTGACCCCGACACTGGACGCTTACGTCGTGCCGATCACGCTGGTCATCCTGGCCGTGCTGTTTTCGGTGCAGCGCTTCGGCACGGGGAAGGTGGCGGCGGTGTTCGGGCCGGTGACCGCGCTGTGGTTCCTGGCCATCGGCGTCGCGGGGCTCTATCATCTGACGGACGACCCATCGATCCTGCTGGCCATCAATCCCTATTACGCGGTCGTCTATCTCGCCAGCACACCCACGGCCGCCTTCGTCACCGTCGGCGCGGTGTTCCTGGCGGTGACCGGGGCCGAGGCGCTCTATGTCGATCTCGGCCATTTTGGACGCAAGCCTATCGTGCTGGCGTGGTTTTCCGTGGTCTTCCCCTGCCTCCTGCTCAACTATTTCGGGCAGGGTGCCTTTGTGCTGGCCAATGGCGGAAGGCCGACCGATCCATTCTTCCAGATGCTGCCCGACTGGGCTCTGATGCCGATGGTGGGACTGGCGACGGCCGCGACCGTCATCGCCAGCCAGGCCGTCATCTCGGGTGCCTTTTCGCTGACCCGCCAGGCGGTGCAGCTCAACCTTCTGCCACGCATCGAGGTGCAGCATACGTCCGAAATGCAACTCGGCCAGATCTACATGCCGCGGGTCAACCTGCTCATCGCGCTGGGGGTGATGCTGCTGGTCGTCGGTTTCGGCAGCTCGAGCTCGCTGGCTTCCGCCTATGGCATCTCGGTCACCGGCGAAATGCTGATGACGACCATCCTGCTGTTCGTGGTGATGCGCAAGCTGTGGAAGTGGAAGCTGGCGCTTGCCCTGGCCTTGACCGTGCTGTTCGGTGTCATCGACAGCGGCTTCTTCCTGGCAAACATCGTGAAGATATTCGAAGGCGGCTGGGTATCGATCACGGTTGCCTGCCTGATGGGGCTGATCATGTGGACCTGGATACGCGGCACCCGCTACCTGTTCGACAAGACCCGCCGCAACGAGATCCCGCTCGATTTCCTCGCCGGCAA